>JANQPR010000189.1 GCA_028285385.1 Phycisphaera sp. | reverse complement strand
GACGGGCACGGCAACCGCGCGTTCCGGCACTACGTCCGCAACCTCACCATCGACACCGGGCGCGGCAACCCCGGGGCCGTCGGCGTCGACTACCTCGTCAACAACCCCGGCGCGCTCACCGACGTCACGATCCGCTCCGGCGACGGCAGCGGGTACGCCGGCGTCCGCATGGAGCGCCCCCACCCCGGACCGGGCCTGTTGGAGTTTGTGTCCGTCGAAGGCTTCGACCACGGCGTCACCCTCGCCGGCGGGCAGTACAGCATGACGCTCGTCGGCGTCGAGCTCCGCGGTCAACGCAAGGCCGGCGTGCTCAACCGTGGCAACGCGGTCGTCTTGCACCAGCTGCACAGCCGCAACGCCGTGCCCGCCGTCGTCTGCGAGGGGAAGGGCTCGCACCTGACGTTGATTGACTCGGTGCTGCACGGCGAGAAGCCGCGTCGGGCCGCCGTGGTCTACGAGGGCAACGCGTTTGTACGGGACACCGAAATCAAGGGCTACCGGGTCGCGATCGACGACCGACGGGACGCCGACAGTGTCCGGCCGCAAGACGTGCCGGGTCGCAATGAAAGTGTTGACGAATACGCCAGCACCCGCGTCGACCTGGACGGCCGACGCCAGAACCAATCGCTGAACCTGCCGCTGAGGCCAACGCCCGACTTCCACACGCCCGGCCCTTCGGCGTGGGCGAGTGTGACCGACTTCGGCGCGACCGCCACCGAGACCTGGGGCCAGCCCGGCCTCGACGACAACGACGCCCCGGGCATCCAGGCCGCGATCGACTCCGGCGCCGAGACCGTCTACCTGCCCAACGGCATCTACCTGATCGACGAGCCGATCGTCCTGCGCGGCAACGTCCGCAAGCTGATCGGCATGGGCGCGATGATCCAGAGCCGGGTCGGCCGGCACGCGTTGCGCATCGAGGCCGGCGACGCCGACACCGTCATCCTCGAACACGTCCGCCTGCAAGCCGTCCCGTTGTTGCACCGCGCGAAGCGCACGGTGGTGGTGCGATACTGCGACCTGATGGCCGGCTACGAGGGGCTGGACGGCGCGGGGGACCTGTTCATCGAAGACATCATGGGCGCGCCGATCCGTGTCGCGCCGGGGCAGCACGTCTGGGCGTACCAGTTGAACAGCGAGTTCGGGTACCTGCCGTTCATCGACAACCGCGGCGGTACCGTGGCCGTGGTCGGCATGAAGACCGAGGGCAACAACACCGCGGTCGTGACGCGTTCGGGCGGGAAGTCGGAGGTCCTCGGGGGGTTCTTCTACCGCGAGGTGCGTTGGGGTGGGCCGAAGTACGCGCCGCTGTTTCAGGCCCGTTCCGACAGCGCGCTGGCGGCCACGTACGCTCAGAACGGGATGCCGTTCCCCCGCCAGGCCGAGGCCGACCGCCGGCCGCAGGGCGAGTTCTTCCGGTACGTCCGCAACGAAGACCTGCCGTTCGGTCGCGGCGTGGGGCTGTTGACCGTGCGCCCAGGCGACCGCAGTGCTGACTGATCCGCTTGAAGCCACCGTGAGTTGCGCCGGCATGCCATCAGGCGGCAAGTTCGGTCTGTGTTTCTCAGCGGTGTCGCTTAGCGGTCATGGATCGGGCGACCGCCGGCTTGAACCCCTTCGTTGGGCCGGCCGTTGCGTCCCGGATGCTTAACGGCCGGCAATCCCGTGACTCAGGTGACGGGACCGGAATCGATCAGGTCAGGCCGCGTCTTTGGCCGACTCACGGGTCTCGGTCTCCGCCGAACGCCGCGACGAGTGACACTGCCGAAGCAGCTCATGGACTTGGGCCATCACCTCCTGCAGGCCGGTGCCGTCTTCGGCGGACTGGGACAACTGCCGCGCGAGCTTCGCCACCTCGTCACGTCCGAGTGTGTTGGCGGTGCCTTCCAGGCGGTCGGAGAGGGCGCCGATGCTCTCCAAGTCGCGACGCATCAGTGCACCGGCGAGCCTCTCGATCTCTAAACCCAATCGGAGCTCGTGCTCGAGATCGGACTGCGCCGCGACCCGCCCGTCGTCGTTCAACTCCATCTGGATGAAGGCCTCCACGAGTTGGGGATCGAACTGTGACCCCGCACAACGGCGGAGCTCGGCGAAGGCTTCCTCGCGTCGGAGCGCGGGGCGGTAGACGCGTTCGGTCACCATGGCGTCGTAGGCGTCGGCGATGCTGAGGATGCGGGCTTGCTCGGGGATGGCCTGGCCGGTGGGCAGGTGAGGGCGACGATCCGGATCGCCGAAGTGGGCGTGGTGGTTCCGGACGATCTCGACCACGTCCCTGCAGTCGAAGCACTCCAGGATCTCGATCCCGATGCGGTCATGCGCCCGCATGACGCGCCACTCCTCATCCGTCAGCGGCCCGGGCTTGAGCAGGATGTCGTCGGGCACGCCGACCTTGCCGATGTCGTGCAGCGTGGCGGCGACTTCCAACACGAACAGGTCGCGAGCCCCCAGCCTGCCCGCGGCGAAGCGTACACACAGGTCGGCGACGCGGCGGCCGTGTTCGGCGGTCTGGGGGTCGCGGTAGCGCAGCGCCGCGAACAACGCCGACACCGCATGAATCGGGATGTGCTGACCGGGATCGGCGGGTTCGGGACGGCCCCGGTCTTCGGCCGGCATGTCGGGGCGTTGGTCGTAGCGGATCACCCGGTCGCGCCCCGTTCGCTTCGCGCAGTAGAGGGCCTCGTCCGCACGGTCGACCAACACCTCGGGGCTCTCGTCGGCGTTCAGGGCCGCGACGCCGATGCTGGCCGTCACCTTCAAGCCGGCGATGCGCCGCGTCGACAACGCACCGAGGAGCTTCTGGCCTACCTTGACCCCGCCCTCGATGGCGGTGACGGGCATCAGGACACAGAACTCTTCCCCGCCGTAGCGGCAGACCACATCGCACTTCCTCACGGTCTCGGCCAGCAGCTTGCCGACCGCGCGGAGCACGTCGTCGCCGACGGCGTGCCCGTGCTCGTCGTTGATCGACTTGAAGTGGTCGATGTCGAGCATCAGAACCGTGAAGGGCTCGTCGTGCCGGCGTGCCATCTCCGCGAGCAGGTCAAGCTGTTCGTGGAAGGCCCGCCGATTCAGGCAGCCCGTGAGGGCGTCGCGGGTGGCGAGCCGGTGCAGCTCCTTGTTTTGCCGTTGGACATGCTCTTGGGCCTCCCCGAGTTGACGAACCATGTCGACGAGTTGGCGGTTCTTCTCTTCGATCGACGTGACGTCGTCAAACGTGACCAGCGCGCCGCGAGCCTGACTCCCGGCGCCAAGGATGGGGGTTGCGTTGACCACGAGCGTCCGCATCCCGCTCGGGGTGCGCAAGCGGATCGGCTCACCGCGGCAGACGCCGTCGGCGGACGCCTGATCCCAGGGCAGGCGATCGGCGGCGCGGTCGTGTTCGGGGTGGCACCACTGCAGGCCCGACGCCTTCTTGCCGAACATCTCTTCGGGCTCGCGCTCCAACATCTCGGCCATCGCTTGATTGGCCAACATGATCTGGTCGTCCAGGTCGATCACCAACGCGCCTTCGGTGAGTGTGTCAAGGGCGGCCTTGACCCGTTCGGGCACCACCTGTGAAGGATCGAGCGCCCGCAACGTCCGCCGCATGTACAACATGAACGCGAGCAAGCACCCCCCCGCGACGAACACCGGCAGCCCCCACCTGGTCAGCCAACTGCTCGTGCCCGGGGCGAAGACGACCTCGAGCCCCCCCCAGCGTTCGTTCCGGTCGTCATAGAGCGGGACCGCCACCTTCTGCCCGGTAACGCCGCCGGCGTGGTCGGCGGCCCAGGCGTCGTCGTGCCCGGCACTGGCAAAGAGCAGCGAAGCGTCGTCTCGCCGGATCGCGAGCGAATCGATGTCGGGTGTGTAAGCCAGCATCGACTCGGCCAACCGCAGCATCTCTTCCGGTTCGTCCTGCTCGAGCGCCACGGAGAACTGGACCGCCATGGACTGGCTGAGCCGTAGGCGACGCTCGTTCTCCAACGCCCCGCGGTTCGGCATCAAGCCCAACGCATACGCGGCGCCGATCACGCTGAGGGTGACCAGCGTCAGGCCGATGCTGATTCGGGTTGCGTTGCTGAGCCTTCGCACGATCGCTTCCTAGGGAACTCAGGCCGCCGAGGCCTTCGGGTGTGAATGGTTTAGGAGAAGATGGATTCGAAATCGGGTGGATCGGTGACGGGGTTGTTCCTCTTCCGTCGCCACCAGAGGCGACGCCTGGGCCGGGGCGCCGGCAACACGGCCAGCGGATCGATCATTCGCCAGACGGGCAGGCTGGTCAGGACGCCGGCGAGGATAGACGAGCCGCGAAGGAACCAGACCAGGTAGCCGACCGTCGCCGCGCCGCTGGCGACCACGGCCTGCCCGACGGCCAGCCGGGTGCGACGCTGTTCGGCCTCTGCGTAGGCGCCGAACTGGTTGCCGACGTCTGCGAGCGCCCGGTCCATCCCGTGGTTCGCCATCGGTCGGAGTTCCTTCGCGCTCCACTGGTCGACCTTGCGCGGCGTCCGAGAACCCGGCACGCCGTCGCCCGAATCGCCCCCCGGCCCGTTGGACGTGTGGGGTTGGGCCGACGCCTCCGCGCCGGTCGGCGTCTGCGCATCGGTCGGTGCCGGTGCATCGGACGGAACGTGGTCGGTTTCGGCCGGCGCGGGCTCCGGCGGCGCGGGGCCGTCTGCGTCGGCTCCGGACGGTGGCGGGTCACTCGCCGGCGGCGGCGCGCTCGCCCCCGTCGGGAGGTCAAGGCTCGACCCACCGGTTGGCGGCGTTGATGGCGCACCACCGGTGGGGCCCGCTCCCGGCTCGAAGCCAGTCGGGGTCGGCGGGTCGCTGGCCGGCGCTCCCATCGGCGGGGCAATGACCGGCGGGTCCAGGTCCAAGCCCGCCAGCGCCGGGCCTAGGTTGAACGTCACCTGCGCCGGCGACGGGCCGTCGGAGAGCGTGCCGTCGCTAACCGTCAAGTCATAGCTGGGCGCATCGGTGGAGCCGTCGTGTACGAACACGACCTGCCCACCGTCGACCTGAGCCTGCGTGAAGGCCGTGACGGCCACGCCGGGAGAACCGGCCAACTCGAACTGTCCGTGGTTCACCGACGAGACATTGAAACTGCGTTGCGCGGCGGGGTGGTCGGGGTCCGATGCGCTGATCTGGCCGCTCGTGAGTTGGACCGCCTGGCCGGCGTCAATGAGGAGGAGGTTGTTGACGATTCGCGGCGCATCGTTGACGTTCGTGAACGCGATGGCCGCCGGGCTGGGGCCATCGGACAGCGCACCGTCGCTAACCGACACCGTGTAACTCGGCGCCGACTCGCCGCCGTCGTGGACGAAGCGGACTTGGCCCGCGTCGAGTTGGGTCTTGGCGAAACCGGTGATCGCCACGCCGGGCGAACCGACGTGCTCGAAGCGCCCGCCGGCCAAGCCGGTCACGGAAAACGTCAGGTCGGCCGCCGCGTTGTCGGGGTCGGCGGTGTCGAGGTTGCCGGTACCGAGAATCACGGACTGTCCTTCGGAGACGGCCAGGTTGTTAGCGGTGATCGAAGGCGCATCGTTGACGTCGGCCACGGCCAACTCGAAGACACCGTCCGCGGTCAGACCGCCGCCGTCGGTGGCGATGACCCGGATGTCGATCGTGGCCACGTCGGCCTGCGCGGGCGTGCCGGCGAAGGTGCGCGTGGCGCCAACGAAGCTCAGCCAGGCCGGAAGCCCCCCGCCACCCGCCAACTCGGCGGTGTAGGTCAGGGAATCGCCGGCATCAGGGTCGCTGAAGCTGCTGGAAGCAAACGTGTAGGCAAACGGGGTGTCCTCCGCCGCGCCCTGGTCGACCAGAGAGACGTCCAGCGACGGCGCCTCGTTCGCATCGGTGATGCCCAGGGCGAGCGAATCAGTGTCGTCCGGGTTGGAGCCCACCGCGGCGTCGTCGACACGCACCGTTACGTCGAGCGTGTCGTTGGTTTCGTGGTCCAACGCGGCGCCGGCCGAGAGGTAGAGCTCCGTGCCGTCGATCTCAAACAACCCCGCGTCGGCGCCGGCGAGGGTCAGCGCGTTGGTGCCCAGCGCGTCGTCGGTAACCGTGATGTCGGCGACCTTGATCCGGGAAGCGGTGTTCGCGTCTTCCGGCAGTGTCGTGGTCGTGTTGATTAACGCCACCGAGGGGGCTTCGTTGACGTCGGTGATCGACAGCACCAGCGCGTCGGTGTCGTCCGGGGTTGCGCCGACGGCGGTGTCGTCGACTTGGACGGTGACGTTGAGCGTGATGTCGGTCTCGTGATCGAGTGCGGCGCCCGCCGAGAGGAAGAGCTCGGTCCCGTCGATCTCGAACAAACCCGCGTCGGCGCCCGCGAGGCTCAGCCCGTTCGTCCCCGTGCCGTCGTCGGTGATCACGATGTCGGCGACCTTGACCCGGGTCGATGTGTCGGTGTCCTCGGGAAGGGCTGTGGTGGTATTCGCCAGCGCGACGGTCGGAGGGTCGTTGACGTTGTTGACGGTGATCGTCACGGTCGCGGTGTCGGTCCCGCCGTCGCCGTCGGCGGCGGTGTAGGTGAACGTGTCGACGCCGCTCCAACCGGGCAGCGGCGTGTAGGTGAAGGACCCGTCCGTGTTGGGCGCAACGCCGCCGACCGCCGGCCCGGCCAACAGTGCCGCCTGCAGGCTGTCGGCGGGGTCGGAGTCGTTGACGAGCACGCCGGCTACCGCGGCGACGACCAGCGCGACGTCTTCGTTGGTGCCGTAGCCGTCGTCGTTGGCCGTCGGCGCCACGTTGGTGAGCGTCAGCGTTGCGCCTGCCGTGTGTGTGGCGCCGTCGCTGTCGGTCGCTTCGACGCCGATCGTCAGCGCCGTGCCGTCGGTGGCGAGCCCCAGGGGTTGGAGTGTCGCCCACGGCACCGTCGGGTTCAGGCCGGAGGCGTCGTCGTACTGCCCGTCGTTGTCGAGGTCCCACGCGTAGGTCAAGCCGTCGCCACCCGGGTCGCTGCTGCCGCCGGCGTTGAGGATGAGCGCGCCGCCCTCGTTGATGGTGTAAGGCCCCCCGGCGTCGGCCGAAGGGGGAAGGTTGTTGATCGTTAGCGTGGTCGTCGCGGTGTCCGTTCCACCCTGGCCGTCGTCGACCTCGACGCCGATGGTCAACGCGCTGCCGTCGCTGGCCAGGCCGAGGCCCTGGAGCGTCGCCCAGTTCACGGTCGGGTTCAGGCCGGAGGCGTCGTCGTATTGCCCGTCGTTGTCGAGGTCCCACGCGTAGATCAGCGGGTCCAGGTCAGGGTCGGAAGAGCCCGAACCATCCAGGCTCACACCGGCGCCTTCGTTGATCACATACGGGCCGCCGGCGTCGGCGACCGGGTCGTCATTGACCGCGGTCACCATGTAGCTGAAGGTGCCGGCGGTCGCGCTGCCGGCCCCGTCGTCGACGCTGAAGCCGAAAGAGTCACCGGGTGCTTCACTCCCGTCGTGATCGTAGGTCACCCGGCTATTGTCGATGTCGTCCTGGGTGAAGGTGTCGTTGAGGCCGAGCGCGCCGCCACTGAGGCGCAGCGTGCCGCTGCCGGCAGCCGCGGTGACCGTGTACACCAACTGGAGGTCGGTGTTGTCGACGTCGGTGGTCTCGAGCATGAGGTTCGAGATCGTGTTGCCGGTAGACCCCTCGCTCACGGTGGCCCCGGCGTTGATGGCCAGGACTTGTTCGTCGTTGACAGCCGTGATGGTGGCGTTCGCAGACGCTTCACCGGAGGAGAAGGCGGTCGTGCCTCCGCCCGCGCCCGGGTTGGCGTAGCTGGGCGTGGCGTTGGTGGACGCCGTGCCGGTGGTGGTGTCCCAGCCGCGGAAGCCAAAGCTCGGCACCTCGCCGTCGATGCCGTCGCCGACGTAGCGGACCTGGGAGGAGGCGTCCAACAACAACGCGTTCGAGCCCGATACCGCGCCGAAGCCTTGCCAGGTGATGCCGTCGGTGGAGTACTGCCACGTGCCGTTGCCGGCCGACGCGGTGATCGCCATCCCACGGACGGCTCCGAGGTCCACATCCCCCCAGCCGGCGTTGTTGACGATGGCGGAGACGGTGGTGCCGGCGGTTGTCGAGTCTTCGTCGGCCCCGGGCAGGCCCACCACGAAGGCGTTCGTGATCGTGGGCGCATCGTTGATGGCGGTCACCACGACCGCCGCCGATTCCAGGGCCGTGCTAAAGGCGGTGTCCCCGCCGCCCACCGAGGCGTTGACCTTTGTCCCCGCAACGCCGGCAGTCTGGTCCCAAGCCTTGAACGTGACCGACCCGCTGTCGGCGTTCTGCGCGTCGGGCACGAAGCGTAACCGGTCGGTAGCGCCGAGCAGCAGAGCGCTAGAAGTCGAAACGGAGCCCACGTCGGTCCAGCCCGAGCCGACGTCGTATTGCCACGTACCGCCGCCGCTGACCAGGCCGGTGATGGCGACGCCCTCGATGGCGCCGGCATCGACGTCCGTGATCCGGTCGCCGCCGGCGCTCGCGACGATCGCGGAGACCAGGTCCCCGGTGTTTGACGTGTCGTCTTCGGTGATGGCCGTCAGCGTCATGACGCCACCGTTGTCCAGCACGGGCGCGTCGTTGACGGCCGTGATGTCCACATTGACCGATCCGAAGACCACGGTGCCACCGCCGCCGGTGCCGGCATGACCTTGGTCGTTGCTCTCGACCTGGATGGTGTCCGCGTCGTCGCCGTTCGTGTGGAGGGTGCCGTGCAGGTATTGGATCTGAGTAGGCGAGTCCAAGAACGTGTTGATGTCCGAAACCTCGCCCGTGAGTTGGAGGACCCCGGTGCCACTGCCGAGCACGGTGACGTCGCTGTAGTTCTCGGCAAACAACAGGCCGCCCGCACCGGTCCGGAGCGTCACGGTCACCAACTGGGTGCCGGCGTCGACGTCATTGAGGTCGATCGCAGACAGATCGATGGAGCTGCTGACATCCTCGGTGACGACCACGTCGGACGGCAAGGTGCCTGCGTTCGTCGGGTCGTCGTTCACGGCGTTGACCGTGACCGTGAACGTGGTCTCGACGAACTTGCCGCCGGTGTCGGTGGCCCGCACGGTCAGGTTGGCGACGCCGTTGGCGTCCGGGGCATAGTCCAGGGTCAGCGTTCCGGCCACGCCGTCGACGGCGGTCGAGGTGAACAACCCGGCGTTGGTGTTGCCCGTGACGGTGTAGGCGAGCGCGCTGTCGGCGTCTTCGGCGTCGGCGAAAGCGGCGAACAGATCGACCACCGAGTCGAGGGCGTCTTCGTCGACGGTGACGTCCGTGATGCCGGACGTCGTCGGGTCGGTGTTGGGTGCCGAGACCGTGAGCGTGACCGTCGCCTGCTGCGCCCCGGGGCCGGCATGGAAGGCGCTCGCCGCGGCGAAGTCGAGGGCTTCGTCGTGGATCTGCAGCGAATCAAGCGCCCCCTCAAAAGCCCGGTTTTCGCTGCTGTAAGACCGTTGGCCCAAGACGGCGTCGCCCGTGGGCGCAAACGCGGCGCCGCCCTGCGAACTGGTGTTGGCCAGCACCCCGTCGATGTACACCGACGACCCGCTCGCGGTGACGGAAAGGGTGTAGGTGTGCCACAGGCCGTCGTTGACGATCGAGTTGATGTCCACGTCGAGCGAGCTCTGGTCGCTGCCCTCGACGCTGTCCCGGAGGTTGGTGCGCAGGTACCCCGTCGGGCTGCTGGGCATCATGATGTGGACCGAGTTGGTCGCCCCCCAACCGGACCCGTGGCTGTAGAGGTACTCCCCGCCGGAACTCGTGTAGGCCTTGAACTTCAGTGAGATCGAGAACTCGTTGTTGTAGGTAATGCCCGAGAGGGTGACCTTGTCGTTGTCGAGGCCGTCGAACTCCAGCGCGGTTCCGAAGTCGCCCGCGATGGTGGTCGTGTTGGTCACGACGCCGTTGATGCCGCCGACCTGCGCGTCCGCGTCTCCGTTGAGGCCCCAGTAATGAGCCGGGTCCTGCTCGGTGTCGTCGATGGTGTAGGTGAACGTGTCCATCCCGGTGTAACCCGGCGTCGGCGTGTAAGCGAACGAGCCGTCGGGGTTCACCGTGACGGAACCATTGGCCGGCTGGGTGTAGTCCAGCACCGTAAGCGGGTTGGTCTCGGGGTCGGTGTCGTTGTCGAGCAGCCCGGTGCCCGCACCGATGTTGAGCGTGGTGTTTTGGTCGGCGTTGTACGCATCGTCGACCGCGGTCGGTGAGGCCAGCGTCGACAGCCAGGACGCCTGAAGCGCGGGGCTGAACGCCGATGCCGTCTCGATGCTCCCGGTCCGGTACTCCAGGTCCCAGTCGCCCCCGAGCGTTGCGTGGCCGGTGAGGTCGCTGCTAGCGGCCACGTCACATCCGCAGGCGCCGCCGATCCGCTGCATCAGGGCACGACCGGTCTCCGTGGCCGCCAGCTCGCAGCCGTAGAACAACAGGTCGGCTCCCGCGGCAAGCGCGCCCCGCCATCCCTCCAGATCGTGCGCGTAGTCCGCGAAGTTCTCCGTGGACAATACCGATCGCCCGAGCCGCACGCCGCCGTCCGTGCCGTGCGACACGATGTGCACCGCCGCCACGTCCTTCACGCCACGCAGCGCCGCTGAGATCTGGCGCACGCCGTCTTCATTCGTGTTGAGAACGACGACCTCGAGTTGAATGCCGTCCGAGCTATCGGACCGGAGGTCGGCCAAGAGCTGGCCTGGGTTGTCGACGCCGCTATCGATGAAGACCATCTCGCGACGGACTGAGACCACACCATCGGATACACCGAGACTTGCTCCCTGAATGCCTGAATCGCTTCCCCGGTTCGCGATGGCCGACGGTATCGCGGCTGCGGCCCAGCCTGCCGGACCTCCTCGGAACCCCCCGTGCGCCGCAGCGTCGACGGTGGCGCTGAACAGGCGCCGCGGTTCCAAGCGTTCCAGGACGGGGGCCCGCAGCGCCTCGTCCCGGTTGACGCCGCCCAGGCGAAAGAGCCGAGGCGCTGGTCCGGATAACTGGATGGACGGTCGGCAGCGGGGCATACGCGAGGCTTCCAGTCCTCAAAATCGTCGTCCCCCTGCCAAGCCTTGAGACCGACAAGGCTTGACGGGTCCAGGCGATCGTCTTGGCTGCCTCGACCCGGGCCAGGGACAGGAGGCGGACCACGCGCTTCCCGCTCAGATCGGGGTACGGCGCACTTCATGTATTGGGTGGCAGACATTGGCACCGAGGCGGTTCGGCCATAACGGTGCCCCTCAGATCATCGATGACGTGACCAGCCCCGGGAGTGATGCCTTGTCGGTGATGATTCGGCGACTTTTCAGGCCGTCGGTCGAATGATCAGGAGATCGGGAGTGCGAACCGATGTCTCGGGGCGATGAAAGCCACAACGGATCTGCTGTTTGAGACCGACGCGTCGTGCCGTAGATCCTGTGTCGCTCGGCAGGCACGGCCATGGCGCGCCGCCCTCTTCGTCGAACGTGCCGTGCCAGGCGGGCCTGCCGGGGCCAGCGCGGCTGACGGGCGGAGACCGCCGGGCGCGACCACGTGAAAGTCGGTAGAACTCGTGTGGGCGGGTTGCGAGTCGGCGGACCGCGGCGACTCAATCCCACTTCGAAACGGCTGAGCGACGCCGCTTGCTGCCACGCCGTCGCGCGCCCAACCCGAGCAGCAACGCCGCCGTGAGCCCCGCCGGTTCCGGGATCAACCGACCGTCGAAACCGGGCGCGGCCCGGCTGCCCCAGTTCTGCAGGACGCCGTCGAGCTCGTTCTGATCGACGGTGCCGTCGAACGCGCCGCCGACCAGCGCGGCCTCGTCTCCGGTGAACGTCCCGGTGCCCCAGTTCTGGAGCACGAT
>JANQPR010000172.1 GCA_028285385.1 Phycisphaera sp. | reverse complement strand
TGTCCGGCGGGATCGCCTACGTCTACGACCGCGACGACGAGTTCCGCGCCAACCTCAACCCCGGCATGGTCGACCTCGAAGCCATGACCGACGACGAAGACATCGCCGAGCTCAAACAGCTCATCGAGAACCACCTGCGCTTCACGGGCAGCACCGTCGCCGCCGGCGTGTTGAACCAGTGGGACCGCGCGCTGCGCGACTTCCGCAAGGTCATGCCCGTCGACTACCGCCGGGTGCTGGAGCGCCAGAAACGCCTCGCCGCCGAGCAGGTCCCGGGCGGCGCGGAACTCGGGCACGGCTGATCCGCCGAGCAGTTCATTCACAGATTTCACAGGTTGACGCAAGGAACTTGGAGTAGGCATAGACGCGGATCGTTGGATCTCCCTTGGTGAGGTCTGCGAAGCCTGCGGGTGACGCCTGAGACTTATGGGAAAACCCACCGGATTCATGGAGTACGACCGTCGTCCGATGCCTTCGCGCCCGCCGTTGGTGCGCATCGGGGACTTCTACGAGATCTACGCCCGGCACGACGAGCAGACGCTCGCGGACCAGGGCGCGCGGTGCATGGACTGCGGCGTGCCGTTCTGCCAGAGCGAGCCGGGCTGCCCGATCGACAACCTGATCCCCGAGTGGAACGACCTGGTGTACCGCGGCAACTGGGAAGAGGCGTACCGCCGGCTGTCGCTGACGAACAACTTCCCGGAGTTCACCGGGCGGATCTGCCCCGCGCCCTGCGAGAGCGCGTGCGTGCTGGGCATCAACGAGCCGGCGGTGACGATCAAGAGCATCGAGTGCGCGATCATCGACCGCGCGTTCGAAGAGGGCTGGGTGACGCCGGAGGTGCCGGACCACCGCACGGGCAAGAAAGTCGCGGTCGTCGGCTCTGGGCCCGCGGGGTTGGCGGCGGCGGATCAGCTGAACAAGGCCGGGCACAGCGTGACCGTCTTCGAGCGTGACGACCGGATCGGCGGGCTGCTGATGTACGGCGTGCCGAACATGAAGCTCGACAAGGGCCTGGTCGAGCGGCGCGTCGACCTGTTGCGCGAGGCGGGCATCGAGTTCGTCACGAACGCAAACGTCGGCGGCGGCAAGTCGGACTGCGGGAGCGGCGAACTGCCCGAGACGAAGGTGATCGACCCGCAGCAGTTGCTCGACGACTACGACGCGGTGCTGCTTGCTTGCGGCGCGCTCAAGGGACGCGACCTCGAGGAGCTGCCGGGGCGCGGCCTCGAGGGCGTGCACCTCGCGATGGAGTACCTCTACCAGAACACCAAGTCGCTGCTCGACAGCGAGCTCAAGGACGGCCACTACATCGACGCGGCCGGCAAGGACGTCATCGTCATCGGTGGCGGCGACACCGGGACCGACTGCATCGGCACCGCGATCCGCCACGGCTGCAACAGCGTCACCAACATCACTCGGCGGAATCGAGAACCGGACCAGCGCGACGAGGACCACCCCTGGCCCGGGCCCGCGGGGACGTTCTACGTCGACTACGGCCACGCCGAGGGCGCCGCGAAGTTCGACCGCGACCCCCGCCAGTACGGCATCCTGCCCAAGGCTTTCGTCGAAGACCCGGACAAGCCCGGCCGTGTCGGCTTCATGGAGGTCGAACACCTCGACTGGCAGAAGCAAGACGGCAGGTGGACGTCAACGCCCACGGGCAAGGTCGAGCGCCTGCCCGCCCAGCTCGTGCTGCTGGCCATCGGCTTCACCGGCCACGACACGCCGACGCTCATCCAACAGTTCGGCGTCGACACCGAGTGGGGCCAGGTCAAGGCCGAGTACGGCGACTTCCGCACCAGCGTCGACAAGGTCTACGCGGCCGGCGACATCCGGCGCGGCGCGTCACTGATCGTGTGGGCGATCGCCGAGGGCCGCGGCGCGGCGCGGGCGATCGACGAAGACCTGATGGGGCACAGCGACCTGCCGGCCCCGGGGATGACCGAGGCGCTGATGTCGTCGGCGGGGTAGGGCAAGCAATACCGCCAAGACGCCAAGTGGCCAAGACGCCAAGGTGACACGCGGAGCCGTCAGCTTTGGCTGCGGGTTTGTTTCCAGAACTCGATCAACTCGTCGACGATCTGTTCGAGCTTCGACAAGTCGCGCGGGGCGTCTAGGCCCATGTATTGGGTTTGGACATCGATCAGGTATTGAACAATGCGCTCGCGTGAGTGGCCAGCATTAAGCCGCCCGATGACGGGGAGTTCGTAACTGGCGTATTCGTCCTCCGGACAGTCTTCGCCCAACCCGTAGACCCCGATTGGGTCCCAGCGGCGCAACGCTTCCGACACGCGCAAGTGACGCTGAACATTGGGTCGCTTTAGGAAATCCGAATCGTTCGGGTTTGGAGTCGGGTCGGCTGACATCACGGCTTGATGCCCCCCTTGGCGTCTTGGCTGCTTGGCGTCCTGGCGGCGATTCAGATCGAACTCCTCACACCTTCCCCTGTGCCGCCTCGTTCGCGAGTTCGTGCAGGGTGGCGTCGACTTCGTGCTCGGCCTTGATCTCCTCGAGCGGGTCCTTGATGTTCGGCGAGCCCTCGCGGTAGGGGACGACGCCGTCGTCGGCAGTGGGGACCATGACGTCGCCGGCCACGCCCTCCCAGCCGAGCTTTAGCGGCTCCTGTGCGCCCAGCGGTGGCGCGACGTACTGCACGCCGTTGGCCAGCACCCGGCGGACTTCCTCGTGGTAGTAGATCGGGAACGTCTCGTGTCCGGGGCGGAAATAGAACACCTTGCCCGCGCCGCGTTTCCAGACGCAGCCGGAGCGGAACACCTCGCCGCCCTCGAACCAGCTCACGAACACGAGCTCGTCGGGGTCGGGGATGTCGAAGTGCTCGCCGTACATCTCGGTCTGCGGCAGCTCGATGAAGTCGTGCTTCATGCCCGCGGTGATGGGGTGCCCGGGGCTCATGTTCCAGAGGCGTTCTTTCTCCGCGGCCTCGCGCCACTTGAGGTGGCAGTTGGTGCCCATGAGTTGCTTGAACACCTTGGCGTAGTGCCCGGAGTGCAGCACGACCAGGCCCATGCCTTCGCGGACGCGCTGCGCGACCTTGTCGGCCCACTCGTCCTTGACCTCCCCGTGGGCGCAGTGGCCCCACCAGGTCATGACGTCGGTGGACGCGAGCAGTTCGTCGGACAGGCCGTGGTTCTCGTCTTGGTCGAGCGTGGCGGTGGTGACCTCGACGCCGGCGTAGATGCCGTGGGTCGCGTCGGTGAGGTGCTGCTCGATAGCGGACTGCATGACGGCGTGCATGCCGTCGGGGTAGAGCTTCATGCACGTGTCGCTGGGGCGTTCGGCATTGGGGTTGTCGTGGCGGTATTCGTGCCAGACGACGACGCGGAGCGGGCGGGGCATGACGGACTCCCGGTGATTAAGTCGAGGGTGGTTGGGGTGGCGGTCGGCAACAGCGGAGCCGGCCGTCGGGTTTGTCACTGTAGCGGGGCGTGGGGATCGTCGCACGCGTCGGGACGGGGGTGTCGAGACCCGCGTCAGGAGCCCGGAACGCACCCCGACTACGGGCAATCCCGTAGAAAACCTGAGAATTTTTCAGGGTCTGCTTCCGACGGAACCCCATAGACGGCGGGAGTAGATTCGACGATATTTCCTTTGTCGCAAGGGAAAGCCCTGATTGACCGGGCCGACCGGGTGACCCACGGCGGGGTGCCGTGGTTGGTGCCACATTCTCTCTCTTTAGCGTCGGTCCGGGCTCCCCCCACCGGGCCGGCGCTTTGGTGCCCCCGGGCCTCGGTGCTCCCCCCCACGCCGAGCCTGGGGGCACTGTTTTTCGGTCTGGGTGTTCCGTCATACTGCGGCGATGGGGGCCGACAGCATCCGAGTGGCGTTGCCCGAGCCGAACGACGCCTACGGCTCCAAGCCATGGTTGCTCGGTTGCGTGGTGGTGGCGGCGTTGTTGGCGCTGACGGAGCAGGTGGTCTACCGCAGTGAGTTGACCATCGGTCCGGGCGTCTACGTGCTCTGGCCGAACAACGGGGTGGCGTTGGCGCTGTTGCTGGTCTTCGGTTGGCGGTGTTGGCCTGGCGCGTTGCTGGGGTACCTGGTTGCGCCCTTCACGCTGCCGTTGGGGTTGGCGAACCTGTTCGCGGATCTCGAGCCCTCGCGCTACATCGTGCTGTTGTCCGGGACGGTTGCGGTGGACGTGGTCCACGTCACGGCGGTGGCGTGGCTGGTTCGGCGGGTGACGGGGCGGCGTTCGCTTCTGGGCGACCTGCCCAACGCGGTGGCGTGCACGCTGTCGGCGGGATTCGCGGGCCCGGTGTTCAACACAGCGTTGTCGATGCTGGTGCTCTGGGCGGTGGGCCGGGTGACCACGGCTCAACTCCCGGCGGTGTCCCCGACGTGGTTCGCCGCCGAGTTTCTGGGCGCGATGGTGTTTGCACCCACGCTGATCATCTGGAGCCGGCGGCCGGTCCTGCGTTGGGTTGGCCGACATTGGTTGGTGTTTGCGGCGGTGGTGCTGGTGCTTGTGGTGGCGACGTGGGTTGGTTTTTCGACATGGGAGCAGTGGCTGAGTGAAGGCACCGGGCTGAACCTCGCCCTGGTCCGAACCGCGGCGCTGGTGCTGGTCCTGCCGGCGATGGCGCTGATTGTGCTGCGGTTCGCCCAGGCGGGCGCGGTGCTGGGGGCGACGATCGTGTCGGTGATCGCGATCCTGGGCACGGTCCGAGGGCACGGCCCGTTCAAGTCCGCGGTGGAGTTGGCGTTGTCGGCGGGGGTCGCCCCTGGTCGATGGCTGGACCCGCTCACGCTGGCGGTGATCGAGTTGCAGTTGGTGTTGTCCGTGACCGGTGGGACGGCGATTGTCGTCGGGGCGATCGTGTCCGAGCGGGCGCGGCAACGCTCGGACCTCCAGAAGCGCGGCGAGCGCCTGCGCCGGTTGACGCAACAACTCGTTGAGACGGAGGACCGTGAACGCCGCGAGTTGGCGACACGGCTGCACGACGGGATGCACCAGTACCTGGCGGTCGCGCGGATGTCGCTGGACGATGAGAGCGGCCGTGTGGACGCCCCGTCGGTCCGGAAGGCGCGCGACGCGATCTCCCAAGCCGAGCATGAGAGCCGGTCGGTGATCAACGACCTTGCGCCGCCGGCGCTCACGGCGCTGGGGCTGCACGCGGCGCTGGATCAGCTGGTGCGGAAGTTCGAGGGCGAGTTCGATCTGCCGGTCTTGTATAAGGCCGAGCCCCCGGCGGTCCGTCCGGTTGTGGCCGTCGAGGCGTTCCTGTACCGCGCGGCGCACGAGCTGTTGATTAACGCCGTTAAACACGCAAATGCGTCGCGGGCGGGGATCGCGTACGCCGCCGACGCCGACGCGGTCCGACTGACGGTGTGGGACGATGGCCCGGGTTTTGACTTGGACGCGGCACTCGAGCAGAACCGCCGACAGCAAGACGGGTTCGGGCTGTTCAGCGTGCATGAGCAGGCGGCGTCGCTCGGGGGACGCCTGCGGGTAAGTACCGACCCCCATTTCGGGCTGACGCTGACGCTGCCGGGTAAGATGTAACCCGACGTTTCTAGGGGCGGCCGCACCGCACGTCTGGCCGCTTTGCCTGCTGATCTTCAGTTGTCGGGCGGCGGGTCACGAGGTGGCTTGTGAAAATACTCATCGTTGATGACCACCAGATGGTTGGCGAGGGTTTGTCTGCGCTGCTGGAGCGCGACCCCGAAGTCACCGCGATCCGCCGGGCCGCCGACGGGTTCGAGGCGGTCAACGTCGCCAAGACGTTCCAGCCGGACGTGGTGCTCATGGACATCACCATGCCGGGGATGAATGGCGTCGAGGCCTGCCGGCAGATCACGTTTGACCCCGACGTCGGCTCGGCGGTGCTGATCCTGTCGATGCACACCGACCCGGAGTTCGTCACCGAGGCCCTGCGCTGCGGCGCGAAGGGGTTTCTCGTGAAGTCGGCGGCGGGCGACGAGCTGATCGCCGCGGTCAAGGACGTCGCCGCCGGGCGGACCTACCTCAGCCCGCAGGTCGCCGGCGACGTGCTCGAGCGCTACGTCGGCGGGGACAACGGCGACGACCCGCCGAAGTACACGCTGCTCTCGCCCCGCGAGAAACAGACGCTGCAGATGCTCGCCGAAGGCATGAGCGTGAAAGAGATCGCCTACAAGCTCGAGCTGTCGGACAAGACGGTGCACGCCTTCCGCGCAAACCTCATGGATAAACTCGAGATCAAGTCGATCGCCGAGTTGACCAAGTACGCGGTGAAGCACGGCATCACGACGCTGGACTAGGCCCGGTGTCGACCATGGCCCGCTCGTTTGTCTCGCCGTACGACACACCCGCCACCAAGGCCCGGCCGCGAACGAAGCGCTCGGGCGCGTCGGCCAGAACATGGACCAGTTGGGCACGCCAGTCTTCGAGCGTGTCCTGTGCCGCGGGTGTGGCGGTCAGGTCGTCGCACTCTTTGGGGTCGGCGTCGAGGTCGAAGAGCTGCTCCCGTCCGTCGCCGACCCACCAGATGTACTTGAGGTGCCCGTCGGTGAGGAAGTGGAACCCGTCGTGCAACCCGGTCATCGCGCCGTGCGTGCCGTGGACGTGAGCTCGCGTCGGTTGCTCGCCGCGGGTCAAAGGCAGGACGCTGCGGCCCTCGACGCCGCCCGGCACGTCGACGCCCGCCGCCTCGCAGCACGTCGGCAGGATGTCCATGAGCACAACCGGCGTATCGACGCGGGTGTGCGCCGCGATGCCCGGGCCGCTGACCAGGAACGGGACGTGGGCGCTGCCTTCGTACGGCATCGACTTCCGGAAGCAGTGGTGGTCGCCGAGCATTTCGCCGTGATCGGAGGTGAAGATCACGAGCGTGTTCTCGCGCAGGCCCTCGGTCTCGAGCCGGGTGAGCAAGAGGTTGAGCTGGTCATCGAAGTGGTTGATCAGCCCGTAGTACCCGGCGAGGGTGCTCTGGAGCTGCGGCCCCCCGAGCACGACGCGGGGCGGAGCGGCCGAGGTTGCGCCGCGCACCGTCGGCGGGTCGTGCAGCGGGCAGGCGTCGGTGTCGACCCAGATCCCGACGGCGGGGGCGCGCAGGCCCGGGCGGTCGTACCGGTCGTAATAGCAGGCCGGCGGCACCAGCGGCGGGTGCGGCGCGACCGTGCCGACGTAGAGGAAGAACGGGCTTTCGCGGTCGCGGTGGTCGAGGAAGTTGATCGCTTTGCGGACCGCCGAGTTGGTCTCATGCAATGGTTCTTCAAACGGCCAGGGGCGGGCGGCGTACCCGTTGGGCCCGAGGCCGTGGTGCTGCAGGTGCGGCCAGTCCCGCCAAACGCCAGGGCGTGACGACAGCGGCTGCGTCTCGGGGTAGTCGCGGTAGAAGCGGTCCTGGTGATGGTCAACGGTTTCGAAGCCGTACCGCCGGTAGTGCGGGTAAGTGTGCATGCTGCGCCCGACGGACGCGGTCTGGTAACCGGCGCGGCGCAGCAGGTTGGGCAAGGTCTCGTCTTCGTTGGCGATCCGCGCGCATTCGGCGAAGCCGGTCACGCCCGTGGTCTGCGGCGACTTGCCGGTCATGAGCGCGTGCCGGGCGGGGATGCAGACCGGGCACTCGCTGTAGCCGCGGGTAAAGAAGGCGCCGCCGCGGGCGAGCGCGTCCAGGTGCGGCGTGAGCAGGTCGGGGTGCCCCGCTTGCCCGAGGCAGTCGCCGCGGTGCTGGTCGGTCATCACCAGCAGGATGTTCGGCCGTGCGTCGCTCACGTCTGCCTCCCGAAACGCCGCGGTTTCAGTCGCCACCCGGCCAGCCGTCAAACACGAACTCGCCGTCCTGGCTGAACACCTCGCCGTCGGCGGTGATCGTGCCGCCGCCACTGTTCTGCCCATTACTTCGTAGATCGCAGACCATGTCCCAGTGCAGGCCGGACGTGTTCTTGTTGCCCGTCTCGGGGTAGCCGGCGCCGACGGCGGCGTGGAAGGTGCCGCCGATCTTCTCGTCGAAGAGCGTGTTCTTGGTGTACTCCTGGATCGCGTAGTTGGTGCCGATCGCGATCTCGCCGAGCTTCCGCGCGCCCTCGTCCTGGTCGAGCATGGCGACGAGGAAGTCCTGGTTCTTCGACGCCTTGGCGTCGACGACCTTGCCGTGCTCGAAGGTCAGCACGATGTCGTGGACTTCGTGCCCGTGGTGGACGGCCGGGAAGGAGTAGTGGACGACGCCGTTGACCCCGCCGGGCGACGGCGAGTCCTTCCCGGCGTCGAGGTTGGGCCCGGTGAACACCTCGCCGTCCGGGAAGTTTTCGTGCCCGTCGCAGTTGATCCAGGTCATGCCCTCGACGTCGACGTGCAGGTCGGTGCCGTTGGCTGCCTGGAAGTGCAGGTGCTTCTTGCCGTTGAGGTAGTCGACGACCTTTTGCTGCTTCGCGCTGATGCTCTTCCACATCGCGACGGGGTCGTCCAGGTGCAGGTATCCCGCCCGGAAGACGAAGTCGGCGTACTGCCGGAGCGACATCTCGGCGTCCTGCGCCGCGGCGTCGCTGGGGTACTGCGTGCCGGACCATTTCAGTTCGCCGTCGGCGGCACGCTGCATGAACTTGTCCATGTACGGCCGGCGCGCCGCGGAGACCTTGCCCTGCCGTGCCGGGTCGACGCGGGACGCGGCCTTGGTGTTCACGTCCGCCCAGAGCCCGATCGACGCGTCGACCTGTTCCACCTCCTGCATCAGCAGCGGGCTCAGGTACGCGAGCTGATCGTCGTTGGCGATTTCGTAGAACGCGTCCTGCATGTTCTGTGTCGTGACGCGAGGCATCGGGTGCCCCCCGGCGCGGAGGACTTCCTCGTACACCGCCTCGATCAACGGCAGGCCGACCGCGTCGCCAGCGATGCGGACGAGCTGCCCCGGTTGGACGTCGACGGAGTATCGGACGAGGACGGAAGCGAGCTTGTCGAGTCGTGGATCGCGCATGCGGCGATGCTAGCGAAAATCCCCTTGTCCCCGCGTCGGAGCAAAGGTAGGGTTGGGGTGGGGAGGGGCCTGCGGATGCGGCCGGCACCTTTCGGCCGTGTCGCAAGTCTCGGGGCGCGTTTGGCTCATCGGCGTGACCGGTTTTGCCGAACGGGTCAACAGGAGGCCCGCATGAAGCCACCGGCAACCGCACAGGGGCGGCCGCAACAGTCGGGGAAGTCTGCCGGCGTGACGGCCGGGGCGCCGACGCCGCAACCGGCCGAAGCCGGAGCCGACGGGGCGGCCGCGGAGGGTGAGGACAGCCACACGGAAACCACGGGTGCGAGCGCGGGGCAGAGCGTGCCGCCGATGTTCGGTGCGGCGCTGGAGCCGGTGCTGCGTGAGGAGTGCGCGGGTCGACTGTCGGGCGTGTCGTGGTTCCGTACCGACTGGCAACGCGGCGGCGCGCTGACGGGGTACGCCGCATACACCCACGAGGACGGGACGCAGGACGAGGTGGTGGTGAAGCTGCCCGTGCCCCCGCGCGAGCGGTCGTGGCTGGTGCGGTTGTCGGAGAACGGCTCGGCTGCGTCGGAAGCACGATCGAAAAAGACGTCGGCCGCGCCAGGGCCACTTCCGGGGGCGGGGGGGGTGACGCCGCGGGTGTTCGCGCACGGGGAGGCGCTCAACGGGTACGACCTGGCGTGGGTGGTGATGGAGAAGCTGCCGCACGGGCCGTTGGGCGTGGCGTGGGAGGGGCGCGAGTTCGATCTGCTGGTCGAGGCGGCGGGGCGTTTCTACGCCGCGGCGGACGCGACGCCGCTGCCGGAGGGTGCGAAACCCGAGCCGCGCGACTGGGACGACCTGCTCCGCCGGGCGCGCGAGAAGGTCAAGGCCAAGGATTGGCCCAACGGTCAGGCGTGGAAGCAGGCGCTCAAGAAGTCGGGCAAGCAACTCGACCGCTGGGCCGAGGCGTGGGAGGCCCGTCCCGTGACGGGGTGGTGTCACGGCGACCTGCACCTGGGCAACGCGATGTCGCGCCACGCCGCTGAGCTGGCCGAGCAGGAAGACACGGACGCCGTGTTGCTGGACCTCGCGAACGTGCGCCCCGGGCACTGGCTGGAGGACGCGGTCTACGCCGAGCACTTGTACTGGTCGCGCCGCGACCGGCTGGGCGGGCGCAAGCTCGTCAGCCTCGTCGCCAAGGCCCGTAAGACGCACGGCCTGAGCGTCGGCGACGACTGGTCGCCCCTCGCCGAGACCCACCGCCGGCTGGTCGCGATGGCGTCGCCCGTCACGATCGCCCAACACGGCGGCGGCACCGCGTACCTCGACGCGGCGCTGGCGTTGCTGGCGTGATCACGGATGCGGTTCTTCGTTGTGTGCTTACAGCTGTGTCGCCTTGCGACGTAACCGGCTGCGCCGTGACACGGTGCAGCTAGGAAAGCTACGCCGCGCGCTCGTCGGTCTTTGGCAGGTCGGGTTGCGCGCCCGGTCGTGGCGCTTCGGCGGCGGCCCGCAACGCCTCGCGCTGGTCGTGCCCGGTGAAGCGGTGTCGCAGCCGCGCCACCGGTTGCTCGACCACGCGGTACAGCACCGCGCTGTACGCCAGCGAGATCGCCAACGCCACGACGAACGTCAGCGCGAGCGATCCCTGGAACACGGTGTGTTGCTGCAACCCCTTGATCACGATCAGGTGGATCAGGTACAGCGAGTACGAGTACGCCCCGACCCGCGCGAACAGCTTCGTGTTCAACACCCGGTGGTGCGGCAGGTTGGGCAGTTGCACGGCGTAGAAGAACAACGGGATCAGCGCGACGCCCTGGAGCGAGTACCGCAGCGTGTAGCGGAAGCCTTCGTCACGCACCGCGAGCGTGGCCGCGATCACCATCAGGCTCGCGACCGTCCAGCCGATCACGGCTGGCGTGGAAGTCGAGAACAGCGGCTGGTTCTTCCCGTGCGTCTCGTTCGTTTCCTTCCGCCATTGCACGAGGAACGCGAGCACGCAGCCGTACAGGATCGAGTCCAGCCGGGCGTCGGTCGCGTAGTACAGGTGTTGCGTGTCGATCTGCACGCCGTAGTACAGCCACGCCCGCCACGCGAGCACGCCGAGCATTGTGACGCCCAGCAGCGCGACCTGCGCGATGCGCTGCTTCAACGCGCACAGCCCGAGGAACACGAGCGGGTACACGAGGTAGAAGTGCTCCTCGACCGCGAGCGACCAGAGCACGAACGAGCCCTCGGGGATGTCGTAGGGTCGGCCGATGTGGACGCCGTAGTAGTTGTAGGCGTACAGCGCCTGAGCGACGAGGCTGCCGGGGTCGAAGCTGCCACGGATAACGCCCGTGAGCATCAGCGTGTACGCCACGGCGAGCGTGATGAACAGCGGCGGCGAGAGCCGGAGCAACCGGCGCATGTAGAACGCCGGGAGGCTGACCGAGCCGTAGCGCTGCTGCTCCCGGAAGAACAGGGTCGTGATGAGATACCCGCTGAGGAAGAAGAAGACGGTGACGCCGAACCCGCCGGGGACGACGTGGCCCAGGCCCGCGTGGGCGACGAAGACGATCATGACCGCGACGGTGCGGATGCCGTCGAGCGACGGGATCGTTTTGCGCCCGGGATGCAATGCGTTGGTGGCCATCGCCGCGTGCCGTCGGGCGTGACCGCCCGTGCGAAGCGGGGCCCGGATCGCGCCGCCCGCGTCGGGTGGTCCGGCGAAGCCCCCGGGGGGTTATCGGTCGATCCCCTCCGCCACGTTACAAAAGGGCGCGCCTCTTTTGAAGGGCAGTTTGCGTGGCTTTTTGCCACGGTCGCGCGCGTCCCCGGGCCAGAGGACGCACAGAGAAAAAGCCGTGTCGCCACGGCTTTCTCAGGAGATCGGGTTGTCGGCGGGCGTTGCCGGGTCAGTCGTACGGCAGGTACTCGAAGCCCTGGCGGATCCAGCGGATTGCGCCGGCGGCGGCGAACTTGTCTTCCCAGGCACCGCGGGCGCGGTTGACGGCGGCCCGCATGAACCCGTCGTCGTTGCCCACGCCGATGTGCTGGGCGTAGCGGGACAGGTCGCGGTCGGGGTCGACGAAGGGCGGGTCACCCGGGCCGCCGGAGGCGCGGTCGAGGACGTTGCCTTGGTCGACGCGGATGTTGGCCGAGCCGGTGGTGGCCTGGATGGAGCGTCGGCCGGACTTCAGCGGCCAGTCGACGATGATGTTGCGCCGCAGCTCGACGTTGTAGCTGCTGGGCGGGTCGATGATGTCGTCGCGGTAGGCGATCTCGATGCCGGCGAGCCAGCCGGCGGTGCCCTTCTTGTGGGCGATGAGGTTGTCCTCGACCTTGGCGTCGACGCAGGGCAGGACCTGCAGCGCGTACCCGAGCCGGTAGTCGTCGCGGAGGTCGATGCTCTCGAGCACGACGTTGCGGCGCATCACGCTGGGCGCGGTGGCGACGAGCGCGGCGAAGGCGTTCTCGTGGAACAGGTTGTCCTCGATCGTCCCGCCGCCGCGCAGCTGGATCCCGTTGTGGCAGCCGCGGGTGACGATCGTGCGGCGGATGTGCACGCGCCGGCTGTCCTTCTGGATGTACATGTTGTGGTTGAACTTCGTGCGGTCGCCCCAGTTGCCCGGGCGCCAGCCGTTGTGGTCGAACGTGCTCTCGATCACCTCGAAGTCGGAGACGGCCTTGGTGAACAGGCCCTGCGAGTGCCCGTGGCTGTGCGGGCACCAGCTGTTGTTGGAGATCACGCGGTACAGCCGGACGTTGTTGATCCCGCCGGGGCTGGACGCCTGGAAGACGAAGTTGTCCTTGTACCACTCGACGCGGACGTCCTCGAAGGCGACGTGGCTCGCGTTGCCGTACCACGCGACGCCGGTGACCAGGTAGGGCACGTCGTTGCTGCGGTAGTCCGGCGAGGACGGGTCGCGGCGGTTCGAGTAGGCGTGCAGCCCGACGAAAGCGACGTTGCGGACCGTGTCGTGGACGACCATGAAGTTGCCGTCGCCGGTCTTGAACATCGGCCGGGCGCCGCTGCCGTACACCCCGACGACCATCTTCTCGTTGGGCGATCGGCCGGACTTGTGGAACACGCCCAGGCCGCCGCTGAACACGTCGCCGGCCTTGAACAGGAGTTGGTCCGGGTAGCCGTCGCGGAGCATGTCCATGCCGCGGCGGGGGCTCTTCAGCGGCGCGTCGGGCGAGAGCCCGGAGTTCGCGTCGCTGCCGGTGGCGCTGACGTAGACCGCGCGGGCGCCGGGCGCCAGGGGGTACGCGGTGAAGCCGCTGCCGGGCGCGACGGGCGCCGGCGTGTCGGGTTGTTCGAGTTCGGGCTGCGGCACGCCGGGCACCTGGACCTGCAGGTCGCGTTTGGTGACGGCGACGGCCTGGCTGGACATCCGCAGGTGCGCCTGGATCTCGACGTCGCCCGCGGGAATCTTGTCGAGCATGCCGTTGCTGACCCGGCGTTCGCCGCCGCGCAGCTCGTGCGCGAACGCGTCGATCATCCGGCCCTCCTGCTTGTGCCAGGCGAGCATGAGCACGTCGCCGGCGTCGGGCAGCGAGCCGTCGACCTCGACGCGGATCGCCGCATCGGAGCCGCGGGTGTAGTTCGCGGGGGTGTCGGCCCGGAACGACACGGTCGTCGGCGCGGGGGGGGCGTTGGGGTTGCGCCCGTCGCCGTCGGGGTTCTCGTTGGCGGGGGGCGGGTCGTCGCCGTTGGGCTCGCGCGGGTCGGGCGCGACGTCCGGGCGGTCGTTGTCGTCGCCGGTGTTGGGTGCCTCATCGCCGGCACCGTTGCCGCCGGTGTTGGGGGCGCTCGGGTCGGTCACGCGCATCGTGTGCACGGCCTTGCGTTTCACCTGGCCGCCGACCCGCGTCAAGACCTGCACCTCAACAACGCCGTCCGGCAGCCTGTTGAGCGCGCTGGCGGGCACGACGAACGGCGGCTGGGTCAGCGTCGTGGCGAACGACTCCACCAGCGCGCCCCGGCCGATCGACCACGCGATCACGAGCAGGTCCGCGTTGCCCGGCAGGTTGCCGTCCACGTCCAGGCGCAGCGAGCCCTGGTCGCCGAGCGTCCACGCCCGCGGCGCATCGTTGGCGAAGCCGACGGAAGGCAGGCGTCCCGGCGACGCGGTCGCGGCGCGCACGCGTACCCGCTTCTTGTCGGTCTGTACGAACTCCTTGCCGTGCCGGACGTGCAGCTGTAGCTCGACCTCGCCGTCGGGCAACTCGGCGAGGTGGTCGCCGCTGATGGCCCACGGGGCACGGTCGATCTCGTGCACGGCCGCGTCGACCATGCGGTTGCGGTCCAGGTCCCACGCGAGCACAAGCACGTCGCCGCCCTCGGGCATCACCCCGTCGAGCACGATCCGCCGATCCTCGGCGACGCTCTGCACCAGCGTGTCGGGGAAGGCTTCACCGAAGCGGGCGCGCGGCAGCGACTCGTCCCGACGGTCGTCGGTGCTGCGCGGTTCTTCCTCGCCACCCTCGGCTTCGGGCACGATGGGCAGCGGGTCGGCGGCCTCTTCGGCGGTCGTCACGTCTTTCGGGCGTTCGACGCGGAAGCGCACCGTCTCCCGGGCCACGGGGATGTTGCGGACAAAGCTGATGGCTTGCAGCGTGTAGTTGCCGGGCTCGGCCTGCGACGCGTCCCACGCCAACGGCGTGCCCGTCGAGCCGGACTCGACGAGGTGCACGCGGCTGCCGCCGGTCCGGGTCTCCAGGCGCGTGCCCGGGCCCTGTAACCGGATCGACATCCAGTGCGAGATGCGTTGCGCC
>JANQPR010000150.1 GCA_028285385.1 Phycisphaera sp. | reverse complement strand
CCGACGCAGCACCCACTCAGCGATCCGGCGGGGTGGCCGACGATCTCGCTTGGGCGTGCGTCCTTGCCGATTAAAATAGAAGCGGTAGCCCGTCCTCTGGCCCCACCCGACGAGGTGCCCGATGCGTCACCGCCGCTTCCACCCCGGCGACCCGGTCGTCTACCACAAGGCGAAAGTCGGCCCCCACCCAACCCTCCGGGCGCACCACGTCCACCCGTCGCCCTGCGGCGATGACTACTGCTACGTCGTTGACAAGTACTGGCGCGTCCTCGACCAACTCAACAACGGCCGGGTCGTCGTCCTCACCCGCCGGGGCAAGCAACACACGCTCGACGACACCGACCCGTGCCTCCGCCGGGCCCGGTGGTACGAACGCTGGTTCCTGCGCGAACGGTTCCCGGACGCCGCTCCGTCGAACGACGTGGCAAGTCACAGCGCGGGGTGAATCGTGGGAAACGGCCGCTGGTCGTCGGAAGACTTTGGTCGGGCAGGGGGGCTGGAGGATGGAGCGACCCATCGCCTACGGGCCGGTCCTGATTCGCCGATCAAGCGAGTTTTGTATCCTATTAGTTCTCGCCGGCCCGCGCGTCTCCGGCCGGCCGCCTGTCGGCACGCTCGGGAGCACATCATGAAACGTCGGCACCAACCGTTCGGGCTGTCGCTGGCGATCGTCGCGGTCTCCGCGCTGGGCGTGTTTCACGCCTGGCCCGAAGCGTCCGGCGACGCTGAGCAAGTTCCGCCAACGACGGCCGCGCCAACGCCAACCGCCGCGATCGAGTTCGAGGGCAGCAGTGCCTGCGGCGCGGTCCATTACAGAGTCGTGGGGGTGCCGGTGCACCGCGACCTCCCGCCGTGCGCGTGCGAGTCGTGCCGGAAGATGAGCGGCGCGCTCGAGCTGCCGTGGGTCCGCGTCAAGGCCGCCGACTTCGCGATTACGTCCGGCGAGCCCAAGCTCGTCCGGCTGGAAGGCCTCGCGGGTTGCGCCGAGCACGGCGTGTTCGCGGTTTGCCCCGGCTGCGGCACGATGACCCACTGGCTGCCAGACAACGAGGACATGGTCGACATTGTCGTCGGTACGCTGGACGACCCGTCGCTGTACCGCGAACCGGGCGCGGACGCGGTGACCGCGGCGTTGCGGCGGGAGTTCGACGAGTCGTTCCGCATGCTCGCCGACGGGGTCGCCCGGCTGGACGACGAGGCGTGGGGCCAGGGTGAGCCGACGTGGACCGAGGTCCCCGCCCGCGTCGCGTTGCACATCCTCGACACGGCCCAGTTCTATGTCGCCGACAGCCACGAGGGGTTTGCGCCGGAGCCAGCGGGTTTGCGCTTCTGGGACAGCCCGATCGAGGATCTGCCCGACCGTGCCGAGACGCTCGAGCACATCGAGCGCGTCCGGCAACTCGTCGACGACTACCTCGTCGAGAACGGCGACGACGGCCTGCGTCGCGGCCTGGCTGGGACCGCACCCACCGAGCAACGCCGCGTCCAGTGGATGACGTATGCCCTGCGGCACCAACAGCACCACGTCGCGCAGCTCAGCGCCCAGTGCAAGATCCGCGGCTTCGGCGCCGCGGCGTGGGAGGCCGAGGCCGAGTAGCGCAAGAACCTCGTCGAGCCGGACGCGGGCGCGTTACCGAAGCGGGACGTGGATTTCGGTCAACAGGTCGTCTTCCGCGGTGTCTTCGGGGCTGTTGAGGTATTTCTCGAAGCACGGCGCGTCGGCGGGGTCGTGCCCGCTCTGCGGGAGCCACACGCCGTACAGCCAGCGGTAGCTCTCCATCAACCCCGCGTACGAGCCCTTGTGGGTGGCGATGGCGTATGGGCCGCCGGCGATCTCGCCGACTTGCACGTCGCCCTCGGCGGTCACGCCGTCGTCGACGGTGAGCGTGGCGTCGGAGCGCAGCTTTTCGGGCGGGGTGACCTCCGGGTTGTCGTGGTAGACCCCCAACACCTCGGTGTCCGGCCCCATGGCCCCTTTCGACCCGGCCCAGGCGCACAACCGCTGGAACTTCTCGCCGATGCCGGCGTAGGGCCCGACGTGGCGAAGGAACGCGATGCGCTTGGGGTTGAGTTTCTCGACGCGGACATCCATGGTGGTCTCTCCGATCGGTTTGAGGTGAAGGGATTGCTCGGGGTGCAGGAAGATGGGCTTGCCGTTGGTTGCCCCCGACCGCACGTCGCGGGGCGACAGGTCGTAGGCCTGCCGGAACGCCCGGCTGAACGCTTCGTGGGTCTCGAAGCCCGCCTCGAACGCGATCCGGGTCACGGGTTGGGTCGAGCGCACCAGACGCGCGACCGCGCGCTCGAGCCGCAGACGCCGGATGTACTTGTGCAGCGGCTCGCCGGTGAACGCCGTAAAGATGCGGTGGAAGTGGTAGGGCGAGAAGCACGCCACGGCCGCGAGGCGGTCGCGCGTGAGGTCGTCGTCCAGGTGCTCTTCGATGTACAGGAGCACGCGGAGGACGCGTCGCCGGTAGGTCTCGTCGTGGCCCGGGTCCATGATCCGCAGGCTACGGCCGCGGGCTCGACGAAGCTTGACCGTTCTTGCGGAAAACCTGGCGATCGCACGTCTCACGCAGCCGACCTGCCCGGTATCCGCTCGCTCGCCCCGCGGCGAGGTACACACGACAACCAGCGACCGCTCTTAGGCGATCGGCGCCGGTGCCTTTGCTCGTTTGGCAAGCCCCAGCAAGCGTGTGAGGTCACCGCCGACGGCGCAGCCCCGCCAGAGCGCCCAGGACCAGTGTGAGTGCCGCCGGCTCGGGGATGGGTGCGAGCGTCGGGTTGTCGATGCCGCCGGCTTCGGAGACCTGCGTCGAGTCGTTGTCGACGATCTCGAACGCGACGACCAACTGCGTGACGTCCGACAGCACCGCCGACAGGCTCGCCGCGGTCTGCAGCGCGCCGCCGCTGAGCGAGCTGATCGTGTCGCCCGCGCGGTCGGGGTCGAAGATGCCCAGGTCCAGGTCGGTCACCTTGGACAGCCCGTTCGGCCCGCCGTCGGTGAGGTTGATGCTGAGGTTGACCCAGTCGGTGTCGGCCTCGCCGAGGTCCGGCCCGGGGAGTACCGCGCCGTAGGCGTTGAGGTCGTTGGGGTCGCCGGAGATGAACGCGATCGCGTACGGCGAGATGCTGGCGGCGTTCGAGCCCTCGCTGAACAGCCGGTGGTCGAAGGAGAACGTCCCGCCCTCGTAAGCGCTGATGTCGCCGGTGAACGCCGCGGGTGCGGATGCAAACGAGCCCGGGTCGACGATGACGTCGGTGAAGCGCGCGAACCCGCCGGGGTTGCCGGTGAACGCGGGGTCCGAGTCGCCGCCGGCGTCGTGGACCATGTCGGCGGTGTTGTCCACGATGCTCAGCACGTTGCCCGACAGGATCGCGCCGATGCTGGTGTCGACGTTGAACCCGACGGCGGACCATCCCTCGAGGTCCGTGTCGAACGTGCTGGTGACGACGGGCTGGGCGTTAGCGCCGCCGACCACACCGACCGTCAGGATCGGCGTTGCCACCAAGCACCACCACCGCCGACGCGTGCCCTGGTTCATCTCAAGCCTCCTCTGCCGCCCGGACGGGGGTTTCTCGGAACACCCGACCGTACCGCGCCACGGCCCACATACAAGCCCGGCAGCCTCATGGTTTTCCCGGGGGTTTCCCCGGCGGTGTCGCCTTGTCCGAGCAGAGGCCAGCCGTGGGCACCGCTGTGCGGGGTGTCGGGTTTGGACGTCGGCTTTCGGACGGGAAGCAAGCCACAGCGATCGCCCCGATCAGCTGACTTGCAACCCAAATCCGTGGCGCTAGCTCTTCAAGATCGCCTGTGGCCTGACGGAGCCTTCCGACTTTGCGATGTCCTGGCTGTCGGAGTGGTCACGCCAATCGGTGAGGGATTTCCGGGCCGGGTTCCAGAGCCGCAAGCCGACGTGGGGAAAGAGCTCCCAGGACGTCATTCGCTTTGAGGTCTTGACGAGCAAAACAAAGAACGGGAGGTACCAAAGGATAAAGGTGTAGGCAAACATCTCATACCCGATCTCGGGCAACCAGTCCGGTGCTTCATCGGTCACCGCCACAAAGGTTTCTTTCAACAAGGATAGGATCGTGAAGATCAAGGCCGGCGTGGTCGAAGCGGAGTAGAGCAACCGCGTTTGGGTCATCCGCTTGAGCGAGCTGACATCACGCTGATCCAGCCTCAGGATCGCCAACGCGTCGAAGGCGAACGCGTAAACCAACCAGAAGGCGACGACGTTGATCAACCCTTCGACAATCTGCAACGCCCAGATTCCGGAATACCACTCTTTCCCGGTGGCGTATCCGCTCCATCCCCAGAAAAACGTGCCCTTTTGCTGCCAGACAGCGGCTACGTAGACCGCGGTCGCAAAAATGGATAGAAGTGTATATCGAATGCGAAGGTGCTTACGGCACTCAAGCCGAGTACGCGGTATATCTGGTAGCTCGCGTGTCGCAAGTCGGCAATAGATGCAGGAGAGGGTCGCCAGGACCAATACCCAGAAAGACGCGTCGTCCAGCCGACGCAAGAGGCTATATAGAAACAGAGAAATCTGTTCAGGTTTATTGCCGCCGGTGTCACCGAAGACCCACACCTGTGTCGTTTTTAGTACAAACAGGACCGGGACGAATGACATCAAGACCTTAAGCGATCGGGCTTGAGTGAAGACGCTTCGCAAGGGCTCCATGTTGTTTCCCCGTCAGTTGAGAAGAGTTTTTGATCGACCCGCAGTGCGTGTAGAGGATAGCAAAAGTGCAGGGCGCAACTTCACCCGATCGTAAGAAGCAGGTCAAGACATACTTGGTTCGTCCAACCGCTGGCCAGTCGTTGCCGGGTCTGCCGGGGCCGGTGTCGTGGAAAGTGATTCTGTCGGGATGGTCAATCAGCAATCAGCAATCAGCTCGTTCGGCACGTACGGGTCGAACGTCGCCGTGGGGTTGCGCAGCTCCATCAGGTCGGCGGTGCGTTCGTCGCTACGCAGCACATCGAGGGTTTTGGCGAAGCCCATGCGGTGGATGAACCCACCCATTTTTTCTTGCGGGCTCCCGTTCGCCTGCTGGTGTTCGTTGCGGTACCAGTCGAACAGCGTGGCGCAGACGTCGGCGACGCGGTCGCGGGGGACCATGCTCAGGTACTGTTTCTCGCCGTCGGTCAGCCAGTGGCCCTGGGTGCTGGCGTCCTCGGAGCCGCCGAGCTTGAGGGCGTAGTTGTCGCCGCCGGAGCCGACCCAGCCGAGGGTCTTGGTGGCGGGGCGGAAGCACTGCCGTTCGCAGCCGGTGATCCCGATGGACTCGGCGACGTCGCCGTAGCCGCGGTCTTCGAGTTCGTCGAGAAGCTCGGGCTCGAACTGTTCGGAGTCGGTGTAGCTCAGCCGGCAGGTGGGCAGCCCCACGCACGCGCCGGAAAGAACGCGCAGCGTGGAGTACGTCTTGCCGCGGCGCGTGCCGTGCCCGAAGGAGGCGAGGCAGTCGGTGAAGTCCTGCTTCGCGGACTCGTCAACGTTGGTGAAGAGCAGGTCCTGGTTCGGGGTGATCATCACCTCGGTGCCCGGGAAGCGGGAGAGCGCTTCCTTGACCATGCTGCGGAGCTTTGGTTGATCGTCGGCCGTGGTCTTGCCTTCGCCGCCGCGCTCGAGTTTCGCGGGGTCGATGTAGGCGTCGTCGACGAGTCGGCCACACTCGATGTACGCCCCGTAGGCCCATTGGCCGTTGGACTCCTGCTTGGTCCAGCCGTGGTGCAGTTCGCGTGGCCCCGGGAGGTTCGGGTCGTCGGACGGCGCATCAAACGAAGCCCCGAGGTTCTTCACCTCGTCGCGGTACCAGTCGATGCCCTGCTTCCAGACGACGTACTTCATGCGGGCCCAGACGCGGTTCTTGCGGTCGCCCCACTGCTTGTGGACGTCCACGATCGCCTTGAGCCCGGGCATGAGCTGGTCGGGGGTGAAGGTGCCGAACGGCAGGCCGTGCGCGGCGAAGGTGGGCTTGCCCTTCTTCTCGCCCTGCCCGCCGCCAACGTAGACCTGGTACGCGACGACCCTCGCGTCGGACCCCGTGCCCTCGACGATGGGCGTGATGCCGATCTCGTTGGTGCGGGTCTCGGTGCAGTTGTCGTAGCGGATGTCGCCGGTGTCGGGGTCGCGGTGTACGGCGCCGAAGGCGATCTTGAACTTGCGGTTGAGGAGGCGCGGGCCGTACTCGTACATGTTCTCCGGGTCGTTGATGTGGGCGGGGTCGACCGCGAAGACCTGGATGTGCGGCGCAGCGGGCAACCGGAAGTACTCGCCGTACTGGTGCGCGAGCTCGAAGCCGTTCGCGCCGTCGATGGTGGAGAACTTCGACAGCGGGCAGCCCATGACGTTGCGGACGTTGTCGCCGCAGCCGTTAAGGGTGTAGAACCCGGTGGAGGCGATCTGCTGGACGAGGGACATGACCTGCGGCTTGAGCAGCCAGTGGTACTGGATGTTCTGCCGGGTGGTGAGGCGGAGGGAAGGCTTGCCGTAGGGGTTGTGGTCGCAGTACTCGTCGGCGACGCGGTCGAACACTTCCCATTGTTGTTGGTTGAACGCGCCGCCGCCGGGGATGGAGGCGCGGACCATGTACATCCAGTCTTTCTCTTTGCCGGTCTTCGCGCGGTTGTACTCGAGGTACAGGCCGTGCGACTTGGAGAGGAACTCCGACTCTTTTTCGAGGTCGGCCGTGCCGTGGTCTCGGTAGCGCTCGGGGAGCGGGCCGACGACGCCGTTGGAGTTGAGCTTGAAGTGCTCGTCGGCGGAGAGCTGGTTGTCGGGCGTGTTGAGCAGGGGCTCGGGTTGCTTGGTCTTCTTCTTGGGGGTGGCCACGGGTGGGTTCCGGGGGAGCGGGGGCAAAAACGGCAGAAATACAGGGAATCGAAGATTGTAGCGGGGCTTGGGACTGGGTATGAACGCATACCCCCGGATGGCGCCGGTTTGAATGCGGCGACACGAGTCAGGGGTAAACCCGTCAGGCCATCCGGTAGAACCCGCGAGATCTGCGGATGAGCCCGGCCGGTTGGCGTGGGGTTGGCCGCCGATAAACTGTGCGGCTCGGTTGAACCGGGGCCCCGAACCGGCCGACACTCTGAAAGGAAAACCTGGAGGACGAACCGACGCGACGCGTTGGCGTACGCAGGAGGGCTGGGTCCGGGAATCACGGCCCTCAATCCAAAAGAACGAAGGGCTCCGCCCGGGACACGACCGCGAACTCCATTGATCGAGGGAACCTGAGATGCGCATCACCATGGTCGGCACCGGCTACGTCGGGCTCGTCACCGGCACCTGCTTCGCGAACCTGGGCAACGACGTCACCTGCCTCGACATCGACCCCAAGAAGATCGAGAAGCTCAACAACGGCATCAGCCCGATCTACGAGCCCGGGCTCGACGAGATGATCGAGCGCAACCACGACGCCGGCCGGCTGCACTTCACCACCGACGCCGAGGCCGCGTACCAGTCCGCGGAGGTCATCTTCATCTGCGTCGGCACGCCCAGCGACGAGAACGGGCACGCCGACCTGAAGTACGTCCTCGCCGCCGCCGGCGACGTCGGCAAGGCCATCGAAGGCGCGCCGGGCCCGACGGGCGGCGACCCCGAAGACCGCCGGGCCAAGATCGTCGTGGTCAAGTCGACCGTGCCCGTCGGCACGAACGCGAAGGTCCGCGCCGAGATCAGCCAGCACACGAACAAGCCGTTCAAGATGGCCAGCAACCCCGAGTTCCTCAAGGAGGGCGCGGCCATCAACGACTTCATGAAGCCCGACCGCGTCGTGGTCGGCGTCGACGACATCGAGGGCACGGGCGGCCGGATGCACCAGCTCTACGAGCCGTTCGTCCGCAACGGGCACCCGATCTTCGTCATGGACATCCCGTCCGCCGAGATGGTCAAGTACGCCGCCAACGCGATGCTCGCCACGAAGATCAGCTTCATCAACGAGATCGCCAACCTCTGCGAGGCCTACGGCTCGAACGTGGATGAGGTGTGGCGGGGCATGACCTCCGACGCCCGGATCGGCAACAAGTTCCTCTACCCGGGCCTGGGCTACGGCGGCTCGTGCTTCCCAAAGGACACGCTCGCCTGCGTTTCCATGGGCAAGGAGTCCGACACGCCCACGCCGCTGCTCAAGGCCGTCCACGACGTCAACCAGCAGCAGCGCCTCAACTTCTACGACAAGATCGTCCAGCACTTCGGCGGCGAGCAGAATCTCGCCGGCAAGAAGTTCGCCATGTGGGGCCTGGCCTTCAAGCCCGGCACCGACGACGTCCGCGAAGCCCCGGCGCTCACGCTGGCGAAGAAACTCACCGACGCCGGCGCGGCCGTCGCCGCCCACGACCCCGTCGCCCACCAGACGACGCGGGAAGTGCTCGGCGACACGATCAGCTACCACGACGACCTCTACGACACGCTCGACGGCGCCGCGGCCCTGATCGTCTGCACCGACTGGCCCGAGTTCAAGCAGCCGAACTTCGTCGACGTCCGCACCCGCCTCGCCGACCCCGTCATCTTCGACGGCCGGAACCTGTACAAGCCCAGCCTGATGCAGGAAGAAGGCTTCACCTACCTCAGCGTCGGCCGCAACCCGGTGAATGCCGAGGCGGTCAAGGCGGGCTGATTCAACTGAGTCTGAACCCGCACCAGCCCCGCAGCCCGTCTATCCCATGCGCCTGGGCCTATCGCCGAGACCGCCGGGCCCCCGTACCAGCCAACAAACCACCGGCAAGCAGCGCGACCGTACCCGGCTCGGGCACCCCTGTGATCATGAACTCGTCCACGGCGAAGTCTTCGTCGCCGGCGTTCACGCGGACCGAGAGCCGCAGGTCCAGCAGGCTGCCCGTGCCATCGATCGGCTTGGTGAACAGCTTCGCGATGTCGCCCAGCGTCTCGCCGTCGCCTCGACCCGATCCGTCGGTGTCTTCGCGGAAGATGCCGTTGAAGTTGTCGGGTTCGCCCTCGTCCAGCCGGAACTCGATGAGCGTCTGGTAGCCGCCGCCGTCGATCTGGTACTCGACGAGCACGAAGTCGTCGAAGTCGATGTCCCCTGGCGTGTCGAAGAACTCGGCGAACAGGCCGGAGAACTCCAGGTCGGTCAGGCCGCTGATGTCGATCCCGGTCCAGTCGACCGTGACCGGCAGGCTCGCGCCCTCGCCGTCGAGGTCCATGCCCGTGATGAACGTGCCGTCGAACCCGCCGTAGGCCTTCGCGCCGCTGGGGTCCGGGCCGCCGCCGAAGTCGGACGCGCCCGCGCCCGTGATGCCGAAGAAGTCGAACCCGCCGTCGGAGAACAGGCCCGAGCTGGTCGTGAACTGCGAATCGTTGTCGAACGGCTCGATGAGCCCCTGCGGCGGGGTGGTGGTGTTGACCTGGAAGTTGTCGACGGCGAAGTCTTCGTCGCCCGCGTTCACCCGGACGGACAGCCGCAGGTCGAGCGAAGTGCCGGTGCCGGCGATGGGTGTGATGAACAGCTTCGCGACGTCGCCCAGCGCCTCGCCGTTGCCCCGGCCCGATCCGTCGGTGTCTTCGCGGAAGATGCCGTTGAAGTTGTCGGGCTCGCCCTCGTCCAGCCGGAACTCGATGAGCGGCTGGTAGCCGCCGCCGTCGATCTGGTACTCGACGAGGACGAAGTCGTCGAAATCGATGTCGCCGGGCGCGTCGAAGAACTCGGCGAACTGGCCGGAGAACTCTAGCCCGGAGCGCCCGCTGATGTCGATCCCGGCCCACTCGACCTGGACCGGCAAGGCCGCGCCCTCGCCGTCGAGGTCCATGCCCGTGAGGAACGTGCCGTCGAACCCGGTGTAGGCCTTCAGGCCGCTCGGGTCCGGGCCGCCGCCGAAATCCGTCGTTCCCGTGCCCGCGATGCCGAAGTAGTCGAACCCGCCGTCGGAGAACAGGCCGGAACTGCTCGTGAACTGTGTGTCGTCGCTGAACGTCTCGTTGAACAGCAACTCGGCTTCTGCCGATGGTTCGGCCAACAAACCCAGGCCGAGGGCGATGCCGACCATCGCATGCTTCACGCGGAGGTTAGACATTTTCTCTTCTCCGGTTATCCGCGGACCGCGTTACGGGGACTTGATCCGCAATACATTGGCGACAGCATAGGGCGGTTTGGCACTAAACTAACGCTCCCATTCCGAGATTCCCACTGTTTCTTGTTCGTTGCTTCGGGTTAGGCCGTCAGGGCTCACGGGCGCCAGTTTGGCCCGGCAAAGACTATTGGGGTATGTCCGCATCACCGCGACGGCGGGTCTCCTCGCTCCGGGTCACTTGCCGGTGGCACGCCTTGCCCGTCGGGTGATCTGTACGACTGTCGAGCGCTTGGTGCCGCGTGGTGGCCCAGACACGTCTCCCTTCGGCGAGGTGTGGCACCCGAGCGGTGAAAACTGCAAACTGACGCCGCTTCAGTAACTCGCAACCCGAAGCCCCGCATACGTATGCGGGGCTTTTCTGTGTCGGTCTTGCGGGTAACTTGTCGCGATGCGTCTGACCGAATCGATCACGATCGACGCCTCGGCCGAGCGCGCGTTCGCCGTATTCGCCGACCTCGAGCACGCGGGGCAGCGGCTGTCGGGGGTGGACAAGATCGAAGTTCTCGAAGGCCCGGCCAACCCGCTCGCGGTCGGGACGCGGTGGCGGGAGACGCGGACGATGATGGGCAAGGCCGCCACCGAGGAGATGTGGGTCACGGCGGCCGACCCGCCGCACGGATACGAAGTCGCCGCGTCGTCGCACGGCACCCGCTACCGCAGCGCGTTCACCTTCGTCGAGACCAGACCGGGCCAAACCGAGGTCACGATGACCTTCGAGGGCACGCCCGAGACGGTGCCCGCCAAGCTCATGTCGTGCCTCGCGTTCTTGTTTTTGGGATCGCTGCGGAAAATCATGCGGCGGGACCTAGACGACGTGAAGGCCGTGTGCGAGAGTGATGCGGGGTAACCACGCGGTGCCCCGGTGCGGTCGGAGCAAGGAGTAACTCATGCGTGTTTCGCCACTAGTTTTCCTCGTCCTCGGTGGCTTGTGGATTGGCGTGGGGTCGGCCCGCGCGGAGACCACGGACGTGCTCGTGGACGAGTTGCCCGTCGCCAACCGCGCCGTGCTCGAGGTGATCGAGCGGATCGAGCCCGGCGGCGGCTACGAGTGGAAGAGCACCGGCGTCCCCTTCGACATCCCGCACGGCCGACGCGTGGTGCTGAAGCAGACCACGGCCAACGGCACGTACTGCAGCGGCGTGACGTTTACCGCGGTGATGGGCGCGGCTACACGGATCGGGCTGCTCGACGACAAGCCGTTCGACGACGTCAAGCGGTTTCAGCGGCACTGGTACGGCACCAACGAGGCGTCGGCCGAGACACAGTGCGTCTTCGCGCTGGAGCAGCTCGGGATCGGGCACGCGGTCGAGCACGACGACGCGCTGCCGGGCGACTTCGTGCAGTTCTGGCGGGCCAGGAGCGGTCACAGCGTGGTGTTCCTCGCGTGGGTGACGGACGAGGACGGCCGCCGCATCGGGCTGGAGTATTGGAGCTCGCAGAAGGCCACCGACGGCATCGGCGTTCACACGGAGTACTTCGCCGGCGTCGCGGGCCACGACGGCGCGGTGGACCCGGAGCGGCTGCACGTGGGTCGGCTGTGGAGCCCGGAACCCGGAGAGGGCGGCGACGAAGAGGAGGCCGGCGACGAAAGCTGACGCCGCTGCGTTGGTAGCATCCGGGGATCGACGCGGAGACGTTCAGGCTGATCGTGTGGACCGTGCTGGCGTTGTCGGCCGGCATGTGGGTGCAGGGCGCGCTGGGCTTCGGGTCGGCGATCGTGGCGTTGCCGATACTGGTGTGGGGGGGGTTGACGTTGCCCGTGGCGGTGGCGGCGGTGTTGGTATCGGTGGTGGTGCAAACCGCGGAGGGGACCTGGCGGTTCCGCGACGCGCTGGTGCCGAGGGACGTGGGGGTGATGCTCGTGTTGCGGATGATCGGGTTGCCGGTGGGGCTGGCGCTGATGGTGTGGCTGGCCGCGTTGGAGCCGGGCCAGGTGCGACAGGCGGTGGGCGTGGTGGTGTTGTTGGCGGTCGCGTTGGTGGCGTGGGACGGGGCGGGTGGAAGAAGCAGGCGTGAAGCGACGGCACGCGGGCCCGTCGAGCACGAAGACCCGAAAGCTCCACGGCTGGCGCGTCGGCTCTGGACGGCGGTGGCGGGGGTGGGCAGCGGGCTGATGGCCGGGGCGGTGGGGATGGGCGGGCCGGCGTTGGTGTTGTGGGCGAACACGATGCCGTGGAACGCCCGGCGGACGCGGGTGTTCCTGTGGTGTTCGTTCCTGCTGGTGAGCCCCTTGCAGCTGGCGCTGATGGGGTGGCGCTTCGGTTCGCCGATCGGGTGGGGCGCGCTGGCGGGACTGGCGGCGACGCCGGCGGTGGTGGCGGCGGGGTGGCTGGGCAGCAACGCGGGCGACCGGCTCTCGCCCCGGCAGTTCCGCGCGGCGGGGCTGGTGCTGCTGGCGTTGATGGGGTTGGCGTCGGTCGTGGGGCCCGCGCTGAGCAACTCCGGGGGCGAGTGATTCACGCGAGGAGACGGTCGGGGCAATCAGCCCGTGCGGACCGGCGCGACGGTGTCGAGGACGACGCCCGCGCAGCGTTCCCAGGAGTTGTCCAGGGCGTGCCGTCGGCAGCCGGCGCGGGGGACGTGCAACGCGTCGCGGCAGGCCTGGACGAGGTCGTCGTTTAGGTGGCCGGTGGTGCCGGGCTGGACGACGTCGATGGGGCCGGTGACGGGGTAGGCGGCGACGGGCAGGCCGGCGGCGTTGGCCTCGAGCATGACGATGCCGAAGGTGTCGGTCTTGCTGGGGAACACGAACACGTCGGCGGCGGCGTAGCGCTTGGCGAGCTCTTCGCCGAAGTGGTAGCCGACGAAGTGCGCGTCGGGGTATTGCTTTTCGAGTTTCTCGCGCACCGGGCCGTCGCCGACGACGACCTTGCACCCACCCGTGTCGGACAAGTCGAGTTGCAGGAACGCTTCGATGTTCTTCTCGACCGCGACGCGGCCGGCGTAGAGGATGATCGGCCTCGGCAACTCGGCGAACGGGTCGACGAAGTCGTCGTACTCGTCGCGGGGTTTGAACAGCGCCGTGTCGACGCCGCGGCACCAGACCTTGACGTTGGTCATGCCGTTGGCTTCGAGTTCACGGCCGACGGTCGGCGTGGGGACGAGGGTCGCCTCGGCCTTGCCGTGGAACCAGCGGATGAAGCGGTAAGTCAGCGACGTGGGCAGGCCGAAGTACGCCTTGAGGTAGTGCGGGAACTGCGTGTGGTAGCTGGTGGTGAAGGGCAGCTTGCGTTTGAGGCAGTACTTGCGGGCGGCCTGGCCGATCGGCCCTTCGGTGGCGATGTGGATCGCGTCGGGCTTCAGGTCGTCGAGCAGGCGGTTCACCTTTGGCCCGGGGCGGACGGCGAGGTTGATCTCGGGGTAGCGCGGGGCTTTGAAGGTTTTGAACAGGCCGGGGTGGATGACGCTGAACGCGTGCCCGAGCGCTTCGGAGGCCTCGATGACGTGTTGCCAGGTGCGGACGACGCCGTTGACCTGCGGCAGCCAGGCGTCGGTGAGCAGGGCGATGGTCATGGGGGCGGGCGCGTCGGTGATGCCCGCATTGTCACGTGTGAAGCCCGCCGCGTCACGCGATGGGCTTCGGGGAATGGGCGTTTCGGTGGCGGCGGCCGTGCCGTTGGACTCGCTCACGCGTTGGCTCCGGCGAAGACGCGTTCGACGGCGATGAGCTCTTCGAGCGGCAGCGGGTCGTCGAGGTCGGCGTCGTGGGCCAGCCGCCGTTTCGCGTTCGCCGGCTGCGCCGTAAGAAGCGACGCGAGTTCTTCCTCGGCGTCGATCAGCCGGATGTTGCCGGCGTGGTCCTCGACGATCGCGGTGCAGCCCTCGACCCAGTCGCCGCAGTTGTAGTACGCCACCTCGCCGGTGTCGGGGTCCGCCTCGCGCACCTCGGCTTGGTGGATGTGGCCGCAGACGACGCCGTCCATGCCGCGGTGTGTCGCCTCGCGTTGCAGTGCGTCCTCGAACTCGCTGATGAAGGTGCAGGCGCGCTTGACCTTGAGCTTGATCGCTTTGGACATCGAGTGGTGCGGCAGGCCGAGGCGTTGTCGGATCGCGTTGTACGGGAGGTTGAGCCGGACGAGGTACTCGTAGGCCTTGCCGCCGAGCATCGAGATCAGGCGGTGGTGCCGGACGACGAGGTCGAACTGGTCGCCGTGGGTGACGAAGAGTTGCCGGCCGTCGGCGGTGGTGTGGACGTCAAAGGGCTTGACCTGCACGCCGCCGAACTCGAGCCCGACGAACTGCCGGCATCCCTCGTCGTGGTTGCCGGGGATGAAGACGACCTCGGTGCCGTGCTTGGTGTGGTTGAGCAGCCGGCGGAGCACGTTGTTGTGCTCGCCGGGCCAGTACCACTTCTGGCGGAGCCGCCACATGTCGACGATGTCGCCGACGAGGTACAGCTTCTCGCAGCGGACGTGCTTGAGGAACCTCGACAGCACCACGGCCTGCGAGGCCCGGCTGCCCAGGTGGGTGTCGGAGATGAAAACGGCGCGGTAGTCGAGCGTCATCCGTCGCGCTCCGGCGGGGTGGCGGACAACTCGTCGCGCACGCCGCGGGTCACGGTGGCGGGGTCACGGCGACCCCGCGTGGGCGGGACGGCGCTGCGCTTCGTGCGGCGGCGCCGGCCGGCTCCCCGATCGCGCCGACCTCCCTGCCGGCTGGCGATTCCTCGCCGTCAAAAGCATCGACGCGTCGTGTGAGCGCGGCGTCAGAAGTGCGTGCATCCGCCGTCAAAGTTGCGGACAACCCGGGGAAAACTCGGGCTTTTCCCCCTGCCTGGGGCTTGGTGCGGGGTTGGCTCGCGCCTAGGCTTCCAGTGCAGCACGGGCGACTCTCACGGAGAAGTGCCCCATGAGCACCGCCCTCGCCATCACCCTGGCCGTGTCCGCCGTCATCGGGATTGCCTGGACGATCCTCGCGATCGGCCTGCGCGACGACTCGCCCCCCGAACTCGAGCCCCAGCAGGTCGACGCCTGATCCCTTAACCCCGCGGTGCGCCGAGCCGCCGCAGGGCGACCAGCGAAAGCCCGAGCACCGCGAAGGCCGGCTCGGGCACGCTGGTGCCGCGGAAGTCCGGCGCGCCGGTCGCCCCCCAGTTCTGCAGGACACGGTCGAGTTCGGCCTGCTCGACCAGGCCTTGCGGCGGGTCATTGGTCCAGCCATTCGGCGAACCCCCGGCGGTGTCGGCTCCCCAGTTCTGCAGGACCAGGTCGAGGTCGCCCTGTTCGACCTGACCGGAGCCGTTGTAGTCGCCGACGAGCGGCGGCACGATCAACCCGGCGCCGGTGCCGACGAGCGTGCCGGTGATGCTGATCGGGATGAAGATCGTGTCGACCGGCACCAGGATGGTCAGCGCGATCGGCGCCTCGATGCGTCGGGACTCGAAGCCGAGGCTGAGCGTTGCGCCGAGGATGCTCTGGTTGACGATCGTGCCGACGTCGGCGAGGTCGAAGTCGAACTGCCCGAGCTCACCGCTGATGTTGATCGTGCCGGCGAGGTCGACGTTGACGCCGGTCTGATCGAAGCGGACGGTGGTGCCCTCGACGAACGTGGTCGGGTTGGACACGGTGCCGAAGCTGACGGCACCGACGGTGATGGTGTCGGGCGGGGCGGTGACGAAGAAGTTGGGCTCGCCGCCGTTGATCGCGGCGGTGATGTTGACCTCGTCGAGCAGCACGCCGTCGATCGCAGCGATCCCGGCCCGGGAGATACCAAACGCCGACGGGCTGTTGAAGTCGGCGTCGATCGTGCCGCCGACGCGCGAGTCGAGCGTGTCGAGCAGCAGGTTCAGGCTGAGCGTCGACTCGTCGGGCACGAGGTCGAACGTCTGCTGGATCGCCATCGCCGAGCCGGCGGTGACGGCAGCGACAAGCACCGCGCACGCGGTGGGAAGGGGCCGGAAGCGGACGGGTTGCATGTGTCTCTCCTACTCGCTTAGCCGTGGCCAGAACGACGAGTGGCGTTGGGTGGCGACGCGTGGCCCCGGCGGAACACACACCGCCTTCGACGGTATCGCCCCGGCTCCGGAAGCACAAGGGGTTCCCGCGGTTTTTGACCGGACGCGGTCGGTGTGTGGTGCAGCCTGCACACCCGTTGGGGATGGCCAAGGTTGGAATGGCCAAACGGGCGAACCCAGCGAAAGCCGGGCGGACCGACCCCGATGCGCCGTGGCATCCCGCCAATAAAAAACCGCCGCGGGCGGCGGCGGAATCGGGGTGACACGATTTGAACGTGCGACCTCTTCGTCCCGAACGAAGCGCTCTACCAAGCTGAGCTACACCCCGAGGCGTAGCCGAGTAGCGTAGCAACCCCCGAGGGACGGGCCAAATGCGGGGCGGCGAGCGTTCCCGTGTCAGCGCCGGCGGCGGGGCCGGACGCCGCACCACGCCAGGGCCACCGCCGCGGATGACGTGGCCGGCTCGGGGGTTGCTACGCTACTC
>JANQPR010000146.1 GCA_028285385.1 Phycisphaera sp. | reverse complement strand
TGGTTGGGGAGGCGCTCGCCGAGCGCAAGGACCTCGAGCCCAAACAACGCGTCGCGTTGGCGAAGCTGCTCGCCAAGGCGGGCAACGTCGAGCGCGTTGTTTGGGCTCGAGGTCCTTGCGCTCGGCGAGCGCCTCCCCAACCACCAAGGCTTCCGACGCCTTGCCCTGGGCGTCGAAACACTGCGCGAGCTGGAGCTGGAGCCCCGCGTCGTCGGGCGTGCGCTTCACGCCGTCGCGCAGCGTCGCCTCGGCGTCGGCCCACCGGCCGCGCGACATCAGCATCGCCGCCACCTGCCGCCGCAGCACCGCGTTCTCCGGCGACACGCCCAGCGCCTCCCGCAACGACGCCAACATCTCGTCCGCTTCACTCATAGGGTTAGCGTAAGACAGATGCCCGCCCGACGGAACCCATACGGACGGTGATGCCGCCCCATGCCGCAAACCCCGTTGACCCACCGGCGGCGGGAGCCTAGCTTGCGGCTACCCATTTCAGGAGCCCGGGCATGTCCAAACAGTTGAGACTCGATCGGTGGTGCCGCGTCGTCACACTGGGTCTGGCGATTATCAGTGCGTTTCCGGCGTTCGCCGCCAACACCGCCGACGTCGGGCGATCGGTGCAGGTGTGGATGACCCGGCCGGCGGAGGATGTGGAGCTGTTCCAGGAGTTGATGACGCTTCCGACCGCCGACGCGGTGCTGGAGCGCATGACCGGGCTGCCGGAGGACGAGCAGTTCGCGTCGGTCGTGGCGTTGCTGCAGTTCCTGCCGCCCGACCAGCACCTGCCGCTGATCGAGGGTGTCCGGCAACGCGTCGACGCCAGCGAGAACGCCGCCGCCAAGACCCGGATGAGCCTGCTGCTCGCCGAGCAGATGTCGGCGACGCCCGACGAGGCGTTGCGGCACCTCGAGACCGCGGTACGCAGCGCCGCGTCGATCCAGGACTTCGAGGGCATGACCTACGCGCTGCTACGCAAGGCTTACCTGCAGATGGCGACGCGCGACCCGGCCGGGGCGGCGACGACGTTCGCGGTCGCCGCCGAGCTCAGCGAACGCCGAGGCGAACTCGACATGCAGGTCGGCGCGTTGATCCTGCAGGCCAACCAGCTCGCCTCGATTAAGCAGCTCTCCAAGGCCCGCGAGGTCGTCCGGAAAGCGAAGGGCCTGGCCAAGGACCGGCAGCGCGACGACCTGCTCGGCAGCGTCCGCCTGACCGAGGGCCAGATCGCGCTCGCGGACGGCGACTACGACGACGCGTTGCGGCACTTCGCCGCGGCGCGGGGGCTACTGGAGAAGCTGCCTCCGCCGGGCGACCCGCAGGCGCTCATGACCGTTTACCAACAGACGGGCGCAACGTACCGGGCCAAGGAAGACCACGGTGCCGCGATCCGAAGCTGGGAACGGATGATGTTCTTTGCAACGCAGCTCGGGCAAATGGAGATGGTTGCCCACGCGCTGCGGGGGATGGGGATCGCGCACCTGGCCGACGGGCGGATCGAGTCGGCGATGACGCTGGCCAACCTCGCGGTGAACCAGCTCGAGATGACCCAGCCGCCGACGCCCACGCAGCTCCAGGAGTTGGCGCTCACGTACGAGCTGCTCGCCGCCTGCTTCCGGCAGCAGGGGCAGACCGAGTATGCCGTGCAGTTGCTGCAACGGGCTCGGGCGTACCACGAAGGCTTGGGCGCAACGCAGGCGGTCGCGCTGCTCGACTCGCAGATCCGGGACTTGATGCCGGAGGAGCCGCAACCCGCGGATGAAGAAGCGCAAGAAGCGACGGACGGGGCGACGCCATGAACCGCGTGGCGTGGCGACGCGGCTGAGCCAGCCACCGCGTGTCAGTGCCCCTCGGCCTCTTTGCCGAGCTTCGGCTTGACCTCGGCGAGTAGTGTGTCGAGCGTCTTCTGATCCTTCGCCTCGGCGTTCAGGCGTAGCAACGGCTCGGTGTTGCTGGCACGGACGTTCAGCCAGAACCCCTTCGTGTCCCAGCAGTCGATGCTCACGCCGTCGAGGTGCAGGACGTCCTTCGCGTCGGCCCGGAACTGCGCCTCGAGCGCGTCCATCGTGCCCTGCTTGTCGTCGTTCTCGAAGTTGATCTCGCCGGACTGCGGGTACTTGCGGAACGGCGCGATGCGTTCGCTGAGCTTCTGGCCGCCCTGCCCGAGCACGGAGAGCGCCGCGGCGAGCGTGATCGCGCCCGAGTCGGCGTAGCTGTTGCCCCGGAAGTAGAAGTGCCCGGACAGCTCGCCGCCGAAGACCCCGCCGGTCTCGCGGAGCAGGGCCTTCATGTTGACGTGCCCGACCTTGCTCATGGCGGGGGTCGCCCCGAGTGCCGTGATGGTCTCTTCGACGACCTTCGAGCTGCGCAGGTCGTAGACGATCGTGGTCGGGCCGCCGGCTTCCTTGACGAAGTGATCCGCCAGCCACGCGGTCAGGTGGTCGCAGCCGCAGAGGTTGCCTTGGTCGTCGACGAGCATGCACCGGTCGGCGTCGCCGTCGAAACACGCGCCCAGGTCGGCGCCGGTCGCTTTCACGCCCTCGACGGTCGGGACCATGTTCTCGGCGACCAGCGGGTTGGGCTCGTGCGCCCACTGGTCGGTGTACCGGTCGTTGACCGCGGTAACCTCGAGGTTCGGCACGCCGTTGAACACCTTTTCGAGCAACGTCGTGCCCATGCCGTTGCAACAATCGACGTACAGCTTGATCGGTCGCTGCAGCGGCGCGGTCATGAACCCGAGGATGTGTTTGCGGTAGTCGTCCCAAAGGTCGCGCTGCTCGTACGCGCCGGTCGCGTCGGGCAGCTCGTCGACCGAAGCGGCGATCTCCTGGATCTCGGCGAGCCCGGTATCGCGCCCGATCGGCCGGGCCCCGGGGCCGGAGACCTTGTAGCCGATGTACTGAACCGGGTTGTGCGACGCGGTGCACTGCACGCCGCCGGCGGCGTCGAGGAAGGGCACGGCGAAGTACTGGATCGACGTGTCGCAACGCCCGAGGTCCACGACGTCCATGCCCGCGGCGCGGATGCCGGTGATCAGCGCCTCGGCCATGTCGGGCGCGGCCGGCCGGTGGTCGCGCGACACGACGACCGTGCCCGTGCCGCCGTTGGACTCGTGCATGAACTTCCCGACCCCGTAGCCGATCTGCCGGCCGAGCTGCTCGTTGAGCGGGTCGGGGTAGATCGCGCGGACGTCGTAGGCCTTGAACACCTTGGCGAGTTGGTCGGCGGTGGCGGCGGGCATCGTCGGGGTCCTTCTCGGGTGAGGTCTGTCGGTGATCGGCTCGGTGGACTCGTCCGCAACACGTCAAGCGGACCAGAAATCTCGACTCACTCGGCAATATACCTGTCCGGGTGACGCCGCACGGGCACCGGTGAACGCCGATTCATCGTCCGGCGTAGTGACGCGCCGTGCCACTTGGCACAAGACCCCGATCACTTGCGACACATTCGCTCTGCCCCGACACTGACCCGACGATGAACCGACCCGGCTGGCTGATTGGTGGCGCGGCGGTGGTGGCCGGGGCGATCCTCGCGGTCGCGTGGACGCTCGGCGGCGCCGCGCCCACCGACGCCGACCGCCCCCGCGACGCGCCCGAGTTCAACCCGCCGGGCGACCTGTTCGACGGGCCGACGGACGCCGACGGCGACACCAACGCGCTGCCGCTGCGTCGCATGTCCCGCGCCAGGTTCCGCAGCGTCGGCAAGGACCGCGTCACCGTGTTGTCCTGGGACGAACTCGAGCCGCGCACCGACTACGTCTCCGATTTCACTGAGCCCCGGGCCGAGGTGTTCTTCGACGACGGACGCCGGCTCGTCATCGAGGGCCCGGCCGCGACGATCTTCCACCCCGGCCAAGACCCGCAGCGCGGCAGCTTCGACCGCGACGTCGTCGTCACGCTCTACGAGGACGCGCCCGAGGATCAGCCCGACCCGCCGACCGACACGCAGGTGATGTTCCGCATCTTCTTCGACGCCGAGACCGCCTTCGACCGCGACGTCGGCCAGATCCGCAGCGACGGCCCCGTCTTCGTCACCGGGCCCACCGCCGAGTTCGCCGGCCACGGCTTACAGCTCACCTTCAACCCCGTCCGCGACCGCATCGAATCCATGACCATCGACCGTGGCGACTACCTCCGGCTTCGCCGGCCGGCCGGCGAAGGTGCCGAACAGCAAGAAGATCGGAAGCATCAAGAAGATCAAGAAGACCGCACCGTCGAGACCGTCGACGCGCCCCCGACGGACTTCGCGAGCGCGGGCACCGAAACCGACGACGACCCGCCGCAGTTCTACCGGGCCGAGTTTGCCGACGATGTGCACGTCACGGTCGGCACCGACGAGGCCGAGCTGCTTGGCGCCGCGCTCGACGTGATCTTCACGCTTCAGGACCAGAAAGACACGGTGGCTGGACGACCGGAAGCTTCACGAGAAGCACCGGAAACCCCGCTTCGCCTCGCCCTGGCCGAGTCGGATGCGCAACGCAACGCGACCGGCGAAACGACGGACGCGGTCGTGCTAACCACGCTGGCCCCGCGCTCGCTCATGTCGCCGCAACCCGACGACGTGCTCGTGCACTGGACCGGCCCGCTGCAGATGCTCCCGCACGAGCCGAACGACGCCGAGTTGGTCGATCCCACCGACGCCGTGCTCGCGCTGCGCGGCGACGAGGCCGCCCCGGCCGTGCTGCGGCAACTCGGCAACACCGGTAACCCTAGCAACGATCCATCGCGCTTTTCCCCCGTCACCGTCACCGCCGACGCGCTGCGGTACTTCACCGCGTCCCGCCGCATCGAGGCCCAGGGCACGCCGCAACGCCCGCTCGTCCTCGACGACCCGACGCAGGGCCGCCTCACCGGCATCGCGTTGCGCCTCACCCCCGCCGACGCCGCCGGCCGAGTTCAAGGCCCCGGGCGACTGCTCGCCTATCAACGGCGTGACGACAACGAAGTGACCTGGGTCGAACCGACCAGCACAACCGACGCCGACCCGTCGCTTGCGCTCGACCTGACCTTCGCCACGCACCTCGACCTTTCCTTCGACACCGACGCGGCCGGCGACCTCAGCGCGCTGCGGCAGGCCGTGTTCCAGGGCGACGTCCGCGCCCTCGCGTATGAAAACGACGATCAAACTCAAGACTCACCCCTCAAGACTCAAGACGCATCCCCCGCCCTAGACCTCGCCGCCGAGACCGTGATCCTCGACCTGGCCACCGACGACGCCGGCCGGACCCGCCCCACCGCGCTCACCGCCCGCCGCGGCGTCCTCGCCCAGCAGCCCGGCCGGTCGATCCGGTCCGACTCGCTGCGCGCCGAACTAAGTGAGGCTGTCGGACCCCGTGACGACGAAGAAGCAAACAGCAACGCCGCCGTCGACGACCGCTTGCAACTGTCCGCACTCAAAGCCACCGGCAACATCACCGTGGTCGACACGATCCAGAGCGCAACGCTCACCGGGCACCGCCTCGTCGCCGCCCCCGACGCCGGCACGCTGCAACTGCTCGGCACCGACGCCGACCCCGCCCGCGTCCGCACCGCCGACGCCGACCTCCAGGCCCCGCAACTCGACTTCGACGAGCCCACACAAACGTTGCGTGCCACCGGCAAAGGATCGCTCACCTCGACGCGCGCCGACGACAACCCCGGCGCCGAGTCGACCGTCATGCACGTCGTCTGGACCGAACACCTGCACTACCTCGGCACCGCCGGCACCGCCGACGTCCGCGGCCGCGTCGTCGCCACCACCACCAGCCCGACCGAACGCACCCGGCTCGAATCTCACCGCCTCGCGCTGACGTTCGAACCCCACCCGTCCGTCAAACCGGAACAAGCTCAAAGTGACGGCGTCGATCCTGACGCCGACCTGCTCACCCTCGACCTCCGCTCCGCCCACGCCACGCCCGACCCCGCGTCGCCCGGCAGCGAGGTCACGCTCGTCGCCCACACCCCCGACCCCGACAACCCCGCCGAGCCGCTCACCCGCCTCACCGTGATCGGCCCGGACCTCCGCCTCGAGAACGACCCGACCGACCGCGACGCCCAGTTCATTGCCGTCCAGGGCGCCGGCCGGATGATGTTCGAGGACTACCGCGCCCCGGAGGACCAGTCGCGAGCGCGCGACCGCAACGCCGACCAGCCGCTGCAACTCGCCGGCCAGGGCGTGACCTTCTTCCAGTGGGCCGGCTCACTCAACGTCGACCTCGTCACCAACGACGTCGTGATGCTCGAAGACGTCCGCATGAACCACGACCCGCCCGGCGGCCAGCCCAACGTCCGCCTCTTCGGTGACCGGCTGACAGCAGACCTCACCGAGGCCACCCCGCTCGCCGCGCTACTGAACGCAGCGGACAAAGACGCCTCAACTTCTCAGGGCGACCCGGAACTCCGGCGCGTGCAGCTCGACGGCAACGTCGAGGTCCGCCAAACCACCCGCCGGGTCTACGCCGATCAGTTGATCTATGTCGCCGCCGACCGCAACGTGCTGCTGCAGGCCGCCCCGGGCCGGAACGTCCGCGTCCGCGACCCGGATCGCGGCAACCTCGAGGCCGAGGCGATCACCTGGAACCTCGACAGAGATCGCTTGCGCGTCACGAACCACCGCGGCGGCGTGCTGCCGGTGGAGTAAGCAGGTTCACTTCTTCTCGACCTGGTACCGCGGAAACAGCGGGTCGCCCTTTTCGATCGGCGTACCGGGTTTCAACTGGCCCCATATCACCCACGCGTCGAGGCCGCCGGTGCCTTTGCCGTCGTTGGCGTTCAACTGTTCCGCGTAGTGCCCGCAGCCGATGCGTTGCCAGAAGTCTTCGACCTTGTGCGGGATGAACGGCCAGAGCAACACCGACGCGATCCGCAACGCCTCTTGCGCGTTGTAGAGGATCGTGCCGACTTCGGGGAGTTTTGATTCGTCCTTGGCGAGCTTGAAGGGGGCGGTTTTCTCGATGTAAGAGTCCACAGCCGCGACGATGTCCAGTGCTGATCTCGCACATACGCCAGGAGCTGAGTGCCCCCAAAAGCTGCTGTAGACCGCGAACTGCCCGAGGATCAGCTTCTCGAAAGATGTGAGATCGATATCAATGCCAGAGTCTTTTGCGAACGGCAACTCAAACTTGAATCGTGCCGAAACATCCGCCTCATCGCTCGGTGAATCACCATCGAAATACTTCCCGATCATGTTGCTGACGCGCGAAGCAGAGTTGCCGAACGTGTTCGCGAGGTCGGCGTTGTAGACCTCGATGAACAGGTCGGGGCTGAACGCGCTGTCTGTGGTGCCCAGCGGGCCGCGGGTGACGAGGAAGTAGCGCAGGGCGTCGAGGCCGAACTCTTCGACGTAGTTGTCGATGGCGGCGGGGTCGAGGAAGTTGCCCAGGGATTTGGACATCTTCTCGCCGGTCTCGCTGACCCAGTAGGAGTGCGAATAGACCTGTTTGGGCAGGGCGAGCGGGCCCAGGCCGTGCCAGTCGTCGTAGCCCGGGCACTTGCGTAGCGCGAGCAGCAGGGCCGGCCAGATCGCGGCGTGGAACCAGAGGATGTCCTTGGCGATGAAGTGCGTCGCGCCGCTCTGCCAGTAGTGCCGGCGGCCGTCCTGGTCGACGTAACTCAGGTAGTTGAACAGCGCGTCGACCCAGACGTAAATGGTCTGCTCTTCGTCCCCCGGGACGGGGATGCCCCAGCCGCCGCTGCCGGTGCGGGAAATCGGGATGTCGTTCGCTTCCTTGATCCGGTTGACGATCTCGTTGCGTCGAGCGTCCGGCTGAACGAACTCGGGGTGCCGCTCGAAGTGTTCGAGCAGTTGGTCGCGGTAGGCGCTGAGCTTGAAGAAGTAGTTCTTCTCGCTTTTCTTGACGAGCGGCTTGCCGTTGACGTCGGACTTGTAGCCGTTGGCGGCGGCCTTGGTCTCGGGGACGTACTCCTCCTGGCCGGCGTCGTACCAGCCCTCGTACTGGCCCTCGTAGACGTCGCCGGACTTCAGCAGCGCGCCGACGTACTCGGTGACCTTTTCCTTGTGCAGGCCGGAACTGGTGCGGACGAAGTCGTCGTAGCGGAGGTCTAGCTTGTCGAAGGTGACCCGGAAGGCGTCGGCGTTCTGGTCGGCCCACTGCTGGGGGGACAGCCCGTGCTCGGCCGCCTTGTCGGCGACCTTGGCGGCGTGCTCGTCGACGCCGGTTAGGAAGAAGGTGTCGTCCCCCTTGAGCCGGTGGTAGCGGGCGACGACGTCGGCGACGGTGGTGGTGTAGACGTGCCCGAGGTGGGGCTTGTCGTTGACGTAGTAGATCGGGGTGGTGACGTAGAAAGTGTCGGCCATGTTGCGGCGGATGATACGGGGAGGCCCGCGCGGGCCGTGCAGATGTGGGAGATTTGGGAGTTCGGCGTCGAATTTGCGTTGCGAGGGGTGGCCGGATTCTGGTAAACCGTGTCGGCGGCGGGGCTTGCGACGGGTGGCGGCGGGCTCAGCGGGCGTCGGCGGCTCAGGCCCGACGGGGAAACTCGGCCTTAGCGCAACGGCCGGTGAACGAAACCGCCCCGGGCCGCGTCTAGTCCAGGGAGAGGGGGTTTGGGGGCCCGCGGCTCACGGACGAGCGAGGGCGACAGAGCGGCGGCTGGGGCGGATTCGTTCACCGGCCGTTGCGCTAAGGCCGAGTTTCCCCGTCGGGCCTGGGCCGCCGACCCCCGCTGAGCCCGCCGCCACCCGTC
>JANQPR010000137.1 GCA_028285385.1 Phycisphaera sp. | reverse complement strand
GAACGACCCGAGCGATCTCGGAGAACGGATCGTGTCCCTCGTTCAGTCCGCCGCGAATGACTCACCGCGTTGCCCGCCGGGCGCCTCCGCCGTTCCGCGTGGCGTCCCGAAGAGTCCCGTCCGAACGCGGGGGTCGGCGCTCGCGAGCCGTGGACTGCGTCCACGGATTCCGGCGACAGGGTCGCCGGCTCGCGGTCGCTCAGGTTCTTTCTTTGACAAGTGAAGCAGGGGCGTGCAGCTCCATTTCAAAGTCTCCATCGAGACTCACTCGCCATCGAGTGTCACCACCGACTTGTCGCTGGCGACCCCGGCGCGGTCCACGACGAACGCCGCGACGGTTGCGGGACGCTTTGCCACGTCCGTCGCACTCTCGTCCTTGTTCTCCGGTTTCGGCGCAGCCGGCAACTCGATCGACACCTCCGTCTGTTCCGCCGACGCCACCTCGTGGACCCACCGCCCGTCGACGCCCGCCTGCACCGCCCAGGTCAGCCCCGGCGCAACGCTGTCGAGCCGGACCACGACCCGTCGGCCGTCGCGCTTCACGGAGACGTCCGGCGCGTCGGGCGGCCCGTCGCTCATCCACGGCGACGCCGGCACGAGCGCTTCTTCGGCGTAGTGCTTCTGGCGCAGCTGCGTCGCGACGCCCTTGGCGTCCTGCTGCAACGCCTTGATCGAGAAGTGCACGTGCCCGGACGACGGCTCGGTCAACACCCGCGACCACCGCACCTGCTCGCCGATCTCCTTGTCGTCGAACCGCTCGCTGTTGAGGTAACGCGACGTGTACAGCCCCGGCCAGATGTGCCGGCCCATCGGGTTGTTCGCGTTCCACCAGCTCAGCAGGCCGACAAAGGATTGATCCGGGTTGCGGATCTCCCAGTAGAGCTGCGGCGTCATGTAGTCGACCCAGCCTTCCTTGAGCCAGAGGTGGGCGTCGGCGTAGAGCTCTTCGTACTGGTCGAAGCCCTTGATGTAGTGCGGGTGCCCGGGCCGGTAGATGCCGAAGGGGCTGATGCCGAACTTGACGTGCGGCTTCTTGGCTTTGATCAACTCGTGCAGGTCGCGGACGAAGTCGTTGACGGCCTTGCGCCGCCAGTCGGCGCGTGACAGCTCGCCGCCGGACTCCTGGTAGGCGTTCCAGGTGTTGTCGTCGGGGAAGTCGTTGCCGTCGTTGTAGGACGGGTAGGGGTAGAAGTAGTCGTCGAAGTGGATGCCGTCGACGTCGTAGCGGTCGAGCACGTCGGCGATGACGTCGAGCGATTGTTGCTGCACGCGCGCGTCGGCCGGGTCCATCCACCAGACGCCCTCGGACTCGCCGAGCTTCTTCACGGCGTCGGGCATGGTGTTGGAGACGTGGTTCTCGGCGACGTCGCGCGGGCCCCGCGGGTTCTGCGGGTGAAGCGCCCGGTACGGGTTAAACCAGACGTGCACCTCGATGCCGCGCCGGTGGGCCTCATCCACGGCGAAGGCGAGCGGGTCGTAGTACGGCCTGGGCGCCTGGCCCTGCCGGCCGGTGAGGTAGTACGACCACGGCTCGATGCCCGAGTCGTACATCGCGTCGGCGTGCGGCCGGACCTGGAACACGACGGCGTTGAGGTTGAGCCGGTCGGCGAGCATGATGAGTGCTTCGAGCTCGTCTCTTTGGCGGTGCGTCGGCAGCCCGGGCTTGGAGGGCCAGTCGATGTTGGCGACGGTGGCGATCCAGGCGGCGCGGAACTCACGGGGCACGGCGGGGATGTCGGCGGTCATCGATGCCTCCGCGGTCGTGTCGACGTCGAGCGCGTTGTCCTGGGCGAGTGTGTTGATCCGCAGGTTGACGCAGATGAACGCAGAAAAAAGACAGCACCAGAAACGCGGAGACTTCCGTTGTTCACTCATTCGTTCAGCATCAAGGTTCATCTTGGTCGCCTCGGTTCATCAATGGCAAGGAACGAGTCTTTCACGTGATCAGCCAAGTCTCTGTGAATCTGCGAAATCTGTGGGTCACGCTGCCGGGTGTTTTTCGATCACGTACGCCACGGGAGACGTCCGCGCGGCGAGCTTCGGGTCGGCGGCGAGCGTCGCCATCGCTTCGTGCAGGGCGCGGCAGGCGTCGGCGTAGGGCAGGCCGGTCTGGTCCGCGATGAGCCGGGTGCCGCGGTCGATGAGCTTCTTGTTCGTGCAGGCGACGTGGACCATCCAGTTGCTGACCAGCCGACCCATGACCGCCATGCTCACGGTCGAGAGCGTGTTGAGCGCGAGCTTCGCGCCCAGGTGCAGCGACAGCCGCATCGGGCCGTCCTGGTCGATATCGAGCGAGTCCAACGGGACGACGAACGACTGGCCGACGCCGGCCGGCGGTTCGGTGCCCAGGCACAGCGCGGCGGTCTGGGCGTAGCGGCTCGCGGCGTGTCTGGCGGCGTCGAGGATGTCGTCGTCGGGGGTGAGCAGCAGCACCGCGGCGCCGGGGTAGCGGACGGGCAACGGCTCGCGTCCGATCGGGAACGTGCGGATCGTGTCGGCGTCGAGCGCGGGTGGGTCGTCGACAATCGCGGCCGGGGCGCCCATCCCGGCGTAGTCGGCGCTGGCCCAGTCGATGCCGCGGACGTCACGGCCGAGCAGGCGTCGCCAGGCGGCGTCGGTGTCGACCGCGGGGTTCTGCACGAACGACCACGACGGCGGCGCCTCGTCGTCGCCGCGCTTCCGGAACGGCGGCAGCGAGAACGTCGGCGACCGCTCGGTCGTGTCGGTCATCACGTCGAGCAGCAGCGTGTCGGCGAAGTACGTGACCAGCCGCTCTTCGCGGTAGATGTCGGCTTCGTACGCCGCGAGGTCGGCCATCGCCGCGACGGCGTCGCCGGTCTCCAACTGTTCGAGCAGCGTGGCGAACGAATCCCGGTAGTGCGACGCGGGTTTGATCGGCTGCCCGAACGCCCCGTCAAACGCCATCTCCAGCGCCGCGCCGACGACGAGCAACTCGCTGGTCGTGGCCTGCATCCGGGTCGAGCCCGCGACCGCCATGGGCGACACCGACAGGTCCAGCTTGGTGATGGCCGCCTCCTCGATCACGCGGCGCGAGCGCTCGACGTGCTCGGCCAGCACGTTGGCGGGGTTGTTGAAGACGAAGAAGGTGGACGCCCCGGCGTCGAGCCCCCGCCACGCGGTGCCGATGACGAAGCTCGTCTCGCCGCCCTCGGTGATCGCCACGACCGTGTCCGCGTCGTTCAGCTCTCGGGGGCCGGCCGTGTCGTCGATCTGGTGCCGGCCGAAATCCGAAAAGTCCTCGTAGCCCTCGACGCTCTTGATCAGCGCGAAGTCGCCTCCGGCCATGACCGAGAACACACGGTCCTCCAGGTCGGCGCGGTCGTGCCGTTGACAAGCTTTCCGCCAGCACGCCTCGAGCAGGATGCTCAGCCGGCCCGTCGCGCCGCAGCCGGTGAAGAACACCCGGCCGTTCGACGCCGGCGACAACGACGCGGTCAAGGCCAGCGCGAGCTTCTTGAACTCGTCGGAGGCGAACACGCGGTCGGCGACGTCGAGCAGCTCGTGGTCGACGGCCTGGATCATCCGCACGGCCTCACGCGGGTCGCGCTGCGCCGCCTCGGCCAGGCCGCGGGTCTTGGGGTGGGGCTGTTCGGTGGGCAGGACGCCGAGGCGGAACGCGGTCTCGTGTTCGACGAAGTACGCGGCGCGCTCGGCGGGGGTGAGGGAGGCGGCGGGCAAAGTGGCGGGGTCCCCGTGCGGTGAGTCGTTCGTGTCGTGGCCCGGCGTACTGCTGGCCGAGGCGTCCGACCGGCGCGGCGCTTGCGGGCCAACCGGGCGGCGCGTCATGCTACCGGACATGGCCGACCTCCTCGTGAAGCTGTACGACCTGCCGGACGACGCGGCGGCGATGGAGCGCGTCGTCGACGCCGGCGTGGTGATCCGCCACGCGATGCCGTACCACCTCGACAAGGTGCGCCACTGGATCACCCGACACTTCACGGCCGA
>JANQPR010000117.1 GCA_028285385.1 Phycisphaera sp. | reverse complement strand
CAAGGACTTCCTGGAAGAACCCAAGGCCGACTTCGACGCCGTGATCAACTTCGACGTCATCGAGCACATCCAGCCCGTCAACGCCGACCGCTTCATCGCCGGGATGGCCGCGAACCTCAAGCCCGACGGCCTCGCCGTGGTCGGGACACCCAACGTCACCAGCGCGCAGTACGCCTCGGCCGTCACCAACGCCGGGCACGTCAACCTGTACGACGGCGACCGGCTGCACGACGAGATGGCCGCGCACTTCCGCCGGGTGTTCATGTTCGGCGCGAACGACGAGGTCGTCCACACCGGCTACTTCCCGATGTGCCACTACCTGATCGCCGTCGGCACCGGCAAGAAGTAAAGACCCAACGCGATGCCCACGCTCAGCGTCTTCATGACGAACTACAACCACGCGGCGGAGCTGCCGCGCGCGCTGGACGCGATCTTCTCCCAATCGCGCCCGGCCGACGAGGTCGTGGTCGTTGACGACGGCTCCACCGACGACAGCGTCGCCGTGCTCCAGCGCTACGCGACGCAACACCCGACGCTGAAGCTGCTCCAACACGACCGCAACCTGGGCGTCACGGCCGGCGTCGAGACGGCGCTGCGGGCGTGCGGCGGCGACTATGTCTACGGGGCCGGCGCCGACGACGAGGTCCAGCCGGGCTGGTTCGCCGACGCGATGCAACAGGCCGAGCGACACCCCGAAGCCGGCGTGATCTTCGGCAATGTGATCGCCGCCTACGACGACCACCGCGGCGACGAGCCGCAGTCCCTGCCGCAATGGTCGACCGACGCGCCGTGTCTCGTATCGCCGCAGCGCTTCCGCGACGAGCACCTCGCCGTGGACGACGCCGGCTTCTCGCTGGGCGCCGCCACCGTCTACCGGCGTGCCGCGCTCGACGAGGTCGGCGGTTTTCGGGCCGAGCTTGGCTCCTGGTGCGACACGTTCGCCGGCAGAGTGATGGCGCTGCGCCACGGCGCGGTGTACCTGGACCGCCCCGCGGTGCGCTGGACGGTGCACGCCGCGAGCTTCTCGCACCGCAGCGCCGGTTGCGACGCCGGGATGATGGAACTCGGCCGCCGCGCCGCCGCGTTGATGCGGACCGATTTCGCCGACCTGTTCACCGAGACCGAGGTGCGTCGGTTCGAGACGCGGTGGCTGCTCGAGATGGCCGGGGGTTACGAACGCGTCGCCGACGCCGTGGTGCCGAAGCGTCTCCGCGACGTGCGCCGCGCCTACGCCACGCTGGGCCGGGAAGGCAAGTGGTTTGACCGGCTGCTCAGCGCCGCGCTGCGCGTCATGTTCTCCGCGAGCGAGCGGCAACGCGCCGCCGACAACGCCAAAGCCTCATTGCCACGCACGAATCCCTCGCCCGGTGAACCCGCCAACCCCGCCTCGCCGACCCCCGCGATCACCCGGGCGCAGGCCTCGCCGTGAACACCGCCGGCGGGCACCTGGTCATCGGCGGCGACGGCCAACTCGGCCGTGCCTTAGTACAACGCCTGCACGAGACCGGGCAACCCGTCGTTGCCACCACGCGCCGCAACGATTCGCCAGCCTCCGCCAACCGACACCTCAATCTGAGTCAACCCGAAGCGGTCTCTGGGTTCGCCTGGCCCGACGGCGTCTCGCGGGTGTACCTGCTCGCCGCGGTGACCTCCCTCAAGGCGTGTCGCCAATCGCCGGACACATCGCGCTTCATCAACGTGACGCAGGCCGTGCGCCTCGCCGGGCGTGCAGCGCATAACGGCGCGACGCCGGTCCTCGTCTCAACCAACCTTGTATTCGACGGCCACACGCCGCGCCGCGGGACCGCCGATCCGCCCTGCCCCACCAGCGCCTACGGCGAACACAAGGCCGAGGCCGAGGCCGCGGTCCTCGAACACGGCGGCGTCGTGGTCCGACCGACCAAGGTGCTCCCGAATGCCCCCCCCCTGCTCGCCCGTTGGCGAGACGCCTTGCGACAAGGCGAGCGGGTCGAGGCGTTCAGCGATCTCTGGTTCGCCCCCGTGCCGATGGGGTCAGTGCTCGACGCCGTGATCACCGCACCGCCGGGCGTCACGCACGTCTCCGCCGAGCGTGACGTCAGCTACGCCGAAGTGGCCCGCCACATTGCGCATCGCGTCGGCGCCACCCAGGATCTCGTGGTCGAAACCTCCGCCGCCGACGCCGGCACCCCACCCGAAGAACGGCCGCGCCACACAACGCTCGCCTGCGAAGCCCCGTTGAACCCGCTCGACGTCATCGACGCTGCGCTAAACCTCGGTCACTTCGACCGGCGGCCGTAACTTGTTCTTCACGCGGTACGCCGCGCGCCGCAGACGCGTCCGGACCGCGAACGCCCGCAGCCAACCGACCTCGTCAACCCGCCGCCGCAGCGCCGCCTGCTTGCGTTCGACGCGAAGCGCCTGCCGTAGCCACCACGGCCGGGCGTGCCACTGCGCCGCCTCCTCCGCCGCGCGTTGCTGCGCCGCGCGTGACTCGGCGTAGATCGGTAACTCCAACCGACGGCTCAACACGCCCGACACGTACGCCACCCGCGCCAGCGCCTCCGACTCGGCCTTCTCCCACCGCTCGTCGATCCCGGCTGTGTGCACCCGAACACCCTGCGCGAACTGCCAGCGGTGATACCCGTTGCACCACTGCACCGCGAAGTCGGCGATGTCGTCGGGCCCGTATGGCACCGCGCTGAACGTGTCGTCCAAATGCCCGTCCTGCGCGATGTCGATCACGCACATCTCGTCGGTGTCCGTGACCAGGTGCACCAAGTGCAGCGGCACGGCGTTCTGCAGGTACTCGTGGTCGAGGGTCTGCCCCGGCGGGATCGGTGTGCCGGCCTGCTCGGGCCAGACCGCCAACGGGTGGGCGTGGAAGCAGTGCGCGACAAAGCCGTCGTCGCCGACGGGGAAGTAGTAGTGCGGGTGCAGCCGAGGCCCGCCGTCTTTCCACGTGTGCGCCTGCGTGATCGGGTGCGGGTGTTTCAAGACCCACTCGACCAGGTCGCGCGGCATCGCCGAGAGCGCGACGCCATCGGGCTCGAGGTGCCGCTCGAGGATCGCGTCGATCGCTTCTTCCTCCAACACCCGGAACCCCGGCAACACGACGGCGCGGTACCCCTCCGCGAAGCGACGCAGCAGTTGCGGGAACATGCCGTCGCTGAACACACCCTCGGGGGTTAGGAACACGTGCGCGACGTCCGGCTCGACCGCTGCATGGATCGCCGCGTTGTAGTACCGAGTCATCCGCGTGTAGCCGAGGCTGTCGTCGGGGATGCCGTGTCGGTGCGTGTCGTGGTCGGGGGTGAGCAAGCGGACCCGGACCAGCTCGCGCAACTGACGGAAGGTCTGGTGTTGCTGCAGCTGTTCGACGCCGGCGTCGTCGGTGACGATGTCGAACGCGAACGTGTCCCCCCGCACTGCCGGCAGGTTGTTGGGCGCTAGGAACGAGGGTAACCCCCACCGCAAAAACCGATCGATGTACGCCTCGCCCCACACCGGTACGATGAAGTGCAGGCGGCAATCCTTGGTTGCACCATCATCGCTCGAATGGGCAGCCACGCCGGAAGACAACTGCTCTTCCGGCGGGGCCTCCGGCGCCTGCTTCTCGATCTGGTGCAGCACCGCGTCGGCGACGCGCTCGGCCTCGGATTCGGCTTGTTCCCAATCGGCTTCCGCAACCCCGCCGGCGTGGAGTCGGACGGCGTGCGTGAAGTAGCCGCGGTGCGCATCGTCGGTATGTTCGATCGCCCACTGCGCGACCGCGGCGGCCCGGCCGGGCTTCTGCGTCTCGGCCACGAACGGCATCGCGTCGGCGTCGCTCAACTCCACCGCGGCGATCTCGGCGCTGTCCGAAACGAGGTGAATCTCTTCCGGGGTCGCTCCCGCGGCGCGGGCCAGGTCGCCGTCCACCGTCCGCGTGAACACGCCCGACAGCGTGCGCGGCCAGACCAGCAGTGGGTGCAGGTGAAACGCCCGGCAGAGCAACGCCGAAGGCTCGCCCGAAGTTGCGGTTTCTTCTTCACGTTCCGCTTCGGGCGTGGGCGAAGCAACCGGGACATACAGATGACTCGGCGTGTCGTGCAAGCACTCCGAGTCCCACCGCAGCGCCTCGGTCCACGGGTGCGGGTGACGCAACGCCGCCCGCATCGCGACTTCGCTCGACACCGCACGCACGCCATCATCGTCGGCTCCAACATGCTCACGGACGCTGCGCTCCCACGCCTCGGCTTCCGCCCGCAGCCCCGCGACCAGCACCCGGCGTTTCCCTTGCAACGTCAGGTCTCGCAGCCGAACGAACGCCCCGTCCGCAAACACCGCGTCGGGCGAGAGGAACACCGCCGCGGCGCGGTGCTGGTTGACTTCGTCCAACACCCGGCGGTGCACCTCGGCGATCACGCCGTACTTGTCCAGCCCGGCGCTCAGCATCGGCTCGATCGACACAACGCGGACCTCGACCAGGTCTCGTACCGTCTTGATCACGGCCGAAGCCTCGATCGCCGCGGCGTCTTCGGGCGTCGTGTAGAGCCAGTAGACATCCCCGGGCCGGTTGTTCAGCCCGCCGAGGTTGCCCGGGCTGGCGTGCGTGGGCAGGACGACGTCGATGAAGCGGCGCGTGTACGCCTCGCCCCACACCGCGGTGACGTAATGCAGCCGGGGCCCCAACAGCGGCGAGATGTGGGCCATCGGTCGCGTCTCCCTGCCCGGCCGCGCGGCGTCCGACCGCCGCGCTCAACGAGCCCGGTAAGCTACCGCGCCGCGAAGCCACCGATGCATCCGTCCGATTCACCCGCCCCCGACGCCAACCCGTTCCCGCATCTGCCGAGCGACCGCGAAGCGGCGGGAGCGTGGAACACCCAGCTCAACGCCGCCCGCCGCCTGATCGCCACCGGCGCGTACCACGGCCGGCTGTCGTGCGTGCTCGGCGTCGAGAAGTCCGCGTCGCGTCGGCTGACCGCGATGCTCGCCGAGCTGCGCGGCGAACCCTCTCAACGCCACGCGATCTACGACCCGGGGTACAGCCCGAGCTTCCGCACGTTCGAGCTCCGGCCCGAGACCGCCGCCCATCACCCCGCCGGCGGTGTGCTGCACCTGCAGTGCCCGCTGACCACGCCGACGCTCGCCGCGATGCGGGCGCTCGGCACGCCCTACGTGGTCGTCCTGCGTCACCCGGCCGACCAGGTCTGCGCCTACACCTGTTTCACGCGCTACCTGCGGTACACGCAGCTATGCCGGCAACTCGGCTTGAGCCCGGTCGACAAACCCGAGCCGCCCGAGTGGCGCGAGCAACGGGCCCAACTTTCCGTCTCCCGGTTCATCCGCCGTGCGCTGCCTCGGGCGCTTTCCTTCATGGCGGATTGGCTCGATTGGCACCGGCGCGACGATCGGGCCGACCACCCGCCGGGCTGCGTGCTCCGGTTTGAAGACTTCATCGCCGACCCGCGTCAACAGGTCTCCCGGGTCCACCGATCGCTCCACGGTGAAGGGTCAACCGCCGACCGCCTCGACGGCGCGATGCAACGCTTCGAACTCGAGGCCGACACCAAGGCCCGTCACGACCTGCCGGGCGTCTACCCGCCCGGCGGCAGCGGGCGGGCCGGCCTGTTCCGCGAGATGTTCGACGCCGACGCCGCCGAGCAATACCGTCGCGTGGTCCACGGGTTCGATGCGTTCCATCCCGGTGCCGAGTTGATCGGCGAGCACTACGCGGACTGGCTCGACCCGCGTTGATCGATTTGCGGTGATCGAGAAGCGCGGCAATGACCCTCGGGGCGCATGGTTATCATCGCGGCCGTGTCCACGGAAACCCTGGCCACTGCTGGGTCAACACCACCGCGTGTCGTGTCCGCCGAGACGCTGCGTCGGCAGCAGCACGTCGGGGCATACGTGTCGCACCTGCGATGGCTGTGGGAGCACGCCGGGCTGATCCGATCGCAGGCGCAGACGCAGCTCAAGCTCACGGTCAGCCGGTCGCGGCTGTACTACGTGTGGTGGATGCTGGACCCGGTGCTGGACACCGCGTGTTACGCCGTGCTGTTCATCCTGATCCGCGCGGGCGTCGGCGGGGGCGATGAGCAGGTCCCGATGGTCGCGTTCCTGCTGGCGGGGATCGTGCCGTGGCGGTTCAACGGCGCGTGCTGGGGCGCGGCGGGGAACGTATGGGTGACCCACAAAGCACTGATCGAACAGGTCCGCTTCCCGCACCTGGTGCTGCTGCTGTCGCGGTTCCTGGCCGAGGCCTGGCTGTACGGGATCGCGCTGCTGGTGCTGGCCGGGGCGTGCGTCGTGGCCGGCGTCTGGCCGAAGTGGACGTGGCTGTTCCTGCCGGTGTGGGTCGGCGTGCACGCGCTGGTCGTGTTGGCGTTCATGCCGCTGTTCGCGATCGGCTCGGCGTTCTCGCAGGACCTGCTCAAACTGCTGCCGTACCTGTTGCGGCTGGTGTTCTTCTTCTCGCCGATCCTCTACGGCATGGAGATCGTGCCCGACCGCTTCACGCCGCTGTTCTACATGAACCCGATGACGCTCCTGATCGAGACCTACCGCGACACGCTGCTGTTCGGGCGGATGCCGAACCTCGTGGCCATCGGCTGGTACGTGCTGGGCATGCTCGCGGTGCTCGTGGCGACGTCGATGCTGTTCGTTCGCCTGAGCGCGGCGATGTCACGCAACGTGAGCCGGACGTACTGAGCTCCTCAATGGACCGCGACACGAAAAACCCGACGCACACCAACGGCGACGCCGTGATCGAAGCCGAGGGCCTCGGCGTGTGCTACCGCGTCAGCGACGGGCCCGGGCACAAGTCGGACCTGTGGACGCGATTCGTTCAGCCGCGCAGGCCGTTCTGGGCGTTGCGGGACGTGAGCTTCACCGTGGACCCCGGCGAGATGTTCTTCGTCATCGGGCGCAACGGCGCCGGCAAGACGACGCTGCTGAAGCTGCTCGCCGAGACGCTGCTGCCCGACGCGGGAGAGTTGCGGTTCCGCGGGGAAGTCACGGCGTTCCTTTCGATGGGTCTGGGGTTTCAGCCGGACCTGTCGGGTCAGGACAACCTGGAGTTGGCGCTGACACTGATGGGCGTGCCGCGGCGCGACTTCCCGGCGAAGCGCGAGGGCGTGCTGGAGTTCACGCAGCTCGGGCCGTTCCTGGACATGCCGGTGAAGACGTACTCGGCGGGGATGAAGGCCCGGCTGGGATTCGCGATCGCGACGTGCGTCGAGCCGGAGATCCTGATCATGGACGAGGTGATCAACGCCGGCGACGAGCAGTTCCGTGAGGCGGCCAATACGCGCCTCGAATCGATGCTCGGGAAGGCGCGGGCGATCATCGTGGCGACGCACAACCTGCACCAGGCGCTGGACCGGGCGCAGCGCGTGATGTGGATCGAGTCCGGCCGGGTGATGGCCCTGGGCGACCCGGCCGAGGTGGTCGAGCAGTACCGGCGGTTCGTGATCGCGGTGCGGAACGACCCGTTCTACGATCACAAGGCGAGGCAGTCACGCTTCACGGGCGACGCATTGCCGACGCCCGGCGAACCGGCGGCGTCGGGATGAACTCGTTGGGTGGGACGACAACGCCCCTGCTTCACTTGTCAAAGAAAGAGCCTGAGACCGAGTGTCGGGTCTCAGGCGTCGGGATTCAGCGCACGGCCGATGCCAACACCCGATCCCCGACGCCCGGTCCGGCCCCCGCGTTCGGACGGGACTCTTCGGGACGTAAAGCGGAACGGCGGAGGGGCCCGGCGGGCAACGCGGTGAGTCGGTCGCGGCGGATTGAGTGAGGGAACTCGAGGTTCGGGTCACTCAACCGGCCGCTGTCG
>JANQPR010000113.1 GCA_028285385.1 Phycisphaera sp. | reverse complement strand
GCATACCCGGAAGCAAAACAGACTTCCGGGGGTCCGTCCGGCGAGGCGTCGCCCCACCCGCCGCGCTCCCCGCGGGGGCACCGGCTCTACCCGGGGGCGAAAGCGTACGGACGCGCGCAGAAAAGCGGTTGCCACCAGCTTCCGGCTGGTCAGATGAGGTAGCGCTCGGGCACGGGTTGGAGCTTGCCGTCGCGGTCGACGCAGGCGAGGGTGGTTTCGCCGGTGGCGAGGAGGACGCCGTTGCGCACGACGCGGTAGGTGTGTTCGATCTTGACGCCGACGGACGGGTGCCCCGTGACCTCGATCTCGAGTTCGTCGTCGTAGACCGCGGGCTTGCGGAAGCGGGTGGAAAGCCGGGCGACGACGAAGAACACGCCCTCCTTCTCGAGCTGGGCGTAGACCGCGCCCTGTTGGCGGAGCAACTCGGTGCGGGCGATCTCGAACCACACGGCGTAGGCCGAATGGTGCGCGACGTTCATCGGGTCGCACTCCTGGTAGCGAACGCGGATCGGGACGGCGGCGGTGGCGGTCATGGCAGCGCGAGCATAAAGAAAAACGCCGCGGCGCTGGGCCGCGGCGTCGCATCCCATTTCGGTGTTTGCGGCACCTACCGCAGTTGGTAGCCCTGGCGCATCCAGTTGTTGAAGGTGGCGGCGCCGTAGGTGGGGTCCCAGGTGCCGCGGGAGCGGTTGCGGGCGCCCTCGATGAAGGCGTCGAACCCGCCGGGCAGGTAGGTGTGGTGCGTGCGGCTGGGGTCGACGAAGTTCAGCGGCTCGCCGCCGGAGACCTCGTCGAGCAGGTTGCCCGAGTAGGTGACGTTGGCCTTACCGGACCAGTCGGCGATGGCTTTGCCGCCCTTGCGGTGCCAGCGGGCGACGGTGTTGTTGCGGATCGTGACGTTGAAGGTCGGCGGGGGGTCGACGACGTCGGACCGCCACTTGACCTCGATGCCGCCGGCCCACGCGGCCTGCCCGACCTTGTCGAGCACGAGGTTGTTCTCGACCAGCGCGTCGGAGCAGGGCAGGATCTCCAGGCCCGACCCGCGGTGGAACAGCGGGTTGTTGGGGTTCATGTCGTCGGCCTCGAGGACGACGTTGTCGGACATCACGCTGGGGTCCTGGGCGACGTAGGCGGCCAAGGCGTTGCGGATGAACGTGTTGTTGATCATCTCGCCGCCGCAGCGGAGCTGCACGCCGTGGTGCGCGCCGCGGAAGAACAGCGACCGGTACACGTCGACGTAGCGGCAGTCCTTCTGGACGTAGATGTTGTGGTTGAACTTGGTGCGGGTGGCGCCCTGGATGTCGGGGTGCCAGCCGTTGTGGTCGAAGGTGCACTCGTCGATGAGGGCGTTGGTGACGTTCTTCATGAACAGGCCGGAGGAGTGCCCGCCCTTGTGGCCCTCGTAGTGCCCGTAAGAGTCGAGGATGATGCAGCGGCGCATGACGACGTCGGAGATCAGGCCGTGCTCGAGGGCCTGAAAGACGACGTTGAAGATGAAGCCCTCGATCTTCATGTCCTGGAGGGTGATGTCCGTGCCAGACGCGAGCCAGTAGATGCCGTACTCCTTGGGCTGGCGTTTGTTGGCCAGGACGTAGATGCCCTCGAGGACGACGTGGGAGACGCGGCCGAAGGAGGTGATGAACCCGTCGCCGTTGGTGAGCACGACCGGGCGGTCGCCCTCGCCGTAGACGCCGACGAGGAACGGCTCGTCCTTGGACTTGCCGGACTTGCGGAAGCTGTCGAACCCGCCGGAGAAGGTGTCGCCGGCCTTGAGCAGGATCCAGTCGCCGTCGCCGTCACCCACCCGGCGGTAGGCCTCGACGAGCGTACGCAGCGGTGTGGCCTCGGTGAGCCCGTCGTTCTTGTCGCTGCCGGTCTCGGAGACGTAGTAGATCTGCTGCCCCGGCGCGGGGGTGTACTCGACGAAGCCTTCGCCGGCGATCAACTCGGGCGGCTCGGTGCCTGCCTCGATGTACTCCGGCAGCGGGACGTCGTACCAGGTTTCGAGGTCGACCGGTTCGCTGCCCTCGGGAAGCACGAGGTACCGCTGCGCGATCTCGACGTTCCGCAACCCCGGCGCGCTCAGCACGGCCCGGAGCTCGACCTGGCCCACCGGAAGCCGATCCAGCAACTCGGCGGGGATCGTCCAGTCGCTTGCGGTCAGCGACACGCCGAAGCCCGGGATCTCGTACCGCTCGCTCAGGTCCCATGCGCGGATGTCGAGCTTCGCCCCTTGAGGCAGCACGCCGTCCACGATCAACTCAAGGTCTTCGCCGGAGCCGAGGATGTAGGTGTCCGGGTTGAACCGCGGGAAGCGGACGGTGACCGCGGCCGTGTTCTCGGGGGGGGCTTCAAGGAAGGACGGCCCGGCGGAGTCGTCGCCCGCGGCCGAGAGGTCGTTGCCGTTGACGACGCGGACGTCGTTGTCGGGGTGCAGTTCAACGGTGATGTCGCCGGCGGCCAACGGCGAGGCGGTCGCCATCAGCAGCGCGGCCAACACGGCGACCGCCGGGCGGGCCGTACGCGACGAACAAAGGCGGGGCATCCATTCACGAAGGGGGTGGAGCATCATGCGTCTCACAACTAGCGGCAATGAGTTCGGAAGGTCTGCGGAACGGCCGAAGGTGGCTCGGAGTCGCCCGGAGTTCGCTCCGGGGTCGGCGTCTAACCGTGGGCGGCGTGCGGGGGAAAGCCGCGTGGGCATTGGGTGATCGCGAGGCCGGCTTGAGGCGGGGTCCTTCTCAATGGCGACGCCGGCGGTCGGCGTCTAAGCCGGGCGGGTCGTGGGCGGGCGAGCGGCCCCACAGCGCCAGGAGCGCAACCCGGACCGCAGGCACCCCGCCACCCGCGTTGCGCTGCTGCTCGTCCGTGATCACGGTGCGTTCGGTCTCCAACTGATCCGAGCCGGGCCGCCGGCGACACTGCCCGCGTGGCCACGACTCCTGCCCCGCCGGGCGACCGTGCGTCGACGAGGAAAAAGTCAGTATAACTCGATCGCCTCGGAAGGGGGAAGTTGGGGGATGGTCAAAACCCGGCGTAAATCCGGCTCAGACCGAGAGATTCGTGCCGCCTCGTTTGGAGCATCGACCGCCGAAGAGCCGATAAGACCGAGTCCGGGTCGGCGTTATCGGTCGCTTTCCACGCGCTTTCCACGGACGGCCGACGGAGCAACCCCCCTGGCGCGTCTCAGCGCGCCCCCAGCGTCTCCATTTGCCCCGCCTTGACGCGTGTATCATCCCGACCCAAACTAGGAAATCCTGTTCACAGGGAGGTGAACCTCTATGAGCCAGACCGACGGACCGGTCCCGCCCACGCCCCATGCCGCTGGAAACGTCCCGGGAACCACCCCGGGCGTGACGCCACAAGCCCCAACGCCGCAGCCCGCGCCCACCACGGCCCCGACCGTAAAGTCGCTGTTGCGTCGACCGTTCAAACTCGACCTGGGCAGCGCCCCAGCTGGCCCGGGGGTCCCCGCCCAGCCGGCCGCCAAGCCCGCCGCGCCGCGTCGGTCCCTGACGACCGCCGCGTCGGCATCCGCTAGGCCCACCGTGGCACCCCCCGCCGCTTCGCCCCGGCCAATGCGCGCCGACCCGCTCGCCGCCGCCGGGCACCAGAGCGTAGACGCCGACGGGTTGGGCCCCGGCATGAGCAACCGGCCGCCCCGCCCCGCGCCGCAACTCGACCGCGACCAGATCCTCGACGCCACCGCCGCCTGCCTCGACGAGGAAGGCTACGACGGCACGACGATCCGCAAGATCGCCAAGCGCCTCGACTGCGCCGTCGGCAGCATCTACCGCTACTTCACCGACAAGCGCGAGCTGCTCGACGCGGTGGTGCAACGCCGGTTTGAAGCCGTCGCCGAGGCCGTCGAAGCCGGCGACCACCCCGACGCCACCGCCCGGCTGTACCTCGACGCCGCGCGATCCGGGCCCGAGCAGTACCGGCTCATGTTCTGGCTCGCCGCCGTCGGCCGCGCGCCCGACCAGCCCGCCGCCCTGCCGTCCGTGCTCGAACGCGTCCTCGCCGGCTGGGCCAACCAACTCGGCGACGTGAACGCCGCGCGGTGCCGCTGGGCCCTGCTCCACGGACAGGTCATGCTCGGCCACGGGCTCGCCGACTGCGAACACCTGCCCGAAGCGCTGCTCGCCTCGGCGTAACCGTCCCGCATCCATCCCGCTTTTTCTCAAACCCGCGCAACAAGCGCGGGTTTTCTTTTGGCCTGCAACGGGTTTGCGCTCAGCCGGCTCATCGGTGACCGCAAGCCGACTCCGTGCTTCCGCTACCGTCCCCCCATGCGCGACGCGTCGCTCAACACCCAGAACGACCCGCTCGGCCCGCTCGTGGTCCGCTGCCCCGCGAAGCTGAACCTCACCTTGGCCGTCGCCCCACCCCTAGAAGTGACGAACAAAAACGCTGACCCCCGGCACGCGATCGTGTCGTGGATGGTCGCCACCGACTTCGCCGACACGCTCGAACTGGCGGTCCTTGAAAAAGTGGCGGATGCCAGCCGGTTCGACATCGCCTTCGCCGACGACGCCCCGCTGCGGCAGCCCGTCGACTGGCCACTCGATCGCGACCTCGCCTTCCGCGCCCACGCGGCGGTCGAGCAACACCTGCGACGCACGGTCCCGGTCGACGTGAAGCTCACCAAACGCATCGCCGCCGGCGCGGGCCTGGGCGGCGGCTCGGCCGACGCGGCGGGCGTGCTGTCCGCGCTCGGCCAAGCGCTCGGCGACGAGCTGCCGTTCGACGCGCAACTCGCGCTGGCCCGCGCGCTCGGCAGCGACGTCGCCTTCGCGCTGCACGCCCTGCACGGCTCGCCGTCCGCCGTCGCCACCGGCTTCGGCGACGACCTGCAACCCGTGCCCTGCACGACGCCGCTGCACGCCGCGCTCGTGCTGCCGCCGTTCTCATGCCCGACGGCCGCCGTCTACGCCGCGTTCGACCGGCAACACCGCGACCCGTCGAACGCCGTGTCGCGTTTCAACGCCACCGCCGACGAATCCGCCCTTAAACTCGCGCGTTCGACCGCCGACCTCGCCCTCGCGACGTTGTTCAACGACCTGACCGATGCCGCGTGCGACGCTGAACCCAAACTGCGCGGCCTGCTCGACACGCTCCGTGCCGCCGACCTCCCCGCCCACGTCACCGGCTCCGGCTCCGCCGTGTTCCTCCCCGCCCGCGACGCCGACCACGCCAACGCAACCGCCGAACACGCGAAACGCGCAACCGGCTTCCCCGCCATCGCCGCCACCCTCGGCATGTAAATGCCGCCGCTTGCTCGGCCGCGTTGCCACGCAACGCGGTCCGGTCACTCCGCCGCGTCGACAATCGCCTGCATCCGCTCCCGTGTCGCGTCGTCGAGTTGCTTGCCGGGGTCGAGGTACCGCTGCGCGTCAAGCTCGAGCGCCTTGCGTGCCCACTGCTGGGCTCGCTCAAGCGAAGCTCCCTCATCGACAGCCCGGCCCGGCATCGCTTGCCACGCCTCGACCATCGACACCGCGTCGCTCAGGCTGAACGGCGACAGCGACGCCGCGCGCCGACGCGTCTCGATGGCGTAGCTCAACCGCCGCGTGAGCTCGTCCGCCGGCGCAAACTCCGCCTCGGCCCGCTCGAGTTCCGACACCAACCGCCAGGCCCACGCGCGCCGCTCGGGCACGGTCCGCCCGTCGTTGTGGTCCGGCCGGTGCCAACCCAGCCAATCGGCCGCGCCCCATAGCTCGAACGCCGTGAGCCGGCCCCCGCGCTGTGCCGCCGCCAGCGCCGCCTCGTGCCGGAGGCGGACCGTGGCGGTGAAGGTTGAACGGTCGACGCCGACCGTATCCGACGCCCGTTGCGTAAGCGTCGCCGCGTCGAGCAGTTGCCCGGCCCGCGCCCGGTCCGCCGCCTCGCCCGTCAGCGCCTGGTACCGCGTCAGTCGCGCCGCAGACGCCGCGCTCCACGCCGTCGCAACGAGCAACAGCGCAACGACCACCCACCGCACGCCGCCGGTCCGCGTGTCAGAAGCCGTCGCGTCCGTTGCGTCTTCTGCTTGTTCATCGCGCGCCGGAGCTACGCCCGCGCCGCACAACCCGAGCATCACCCAAAACACCGGCGCCGACGCCGGCTGGAAGAACCCCATGTCGAACTGCCCGTGCACCAGAACCGCCACCGCCCCACCCACCACGCCCAGCCGCCGCGCCGCGTCGCTCGCAAACCGCCCCCACGCCAGCGCGATCCCGACAAAAAACGCCGCCGCCATCAAACGCATCGCCACCGGCCCCAGCCCGCTGATCTCCGGCAGCGCCACCACCGCTTCGCCAACGAACAGCACCACCGCTGCCAACAACGTCGCGTAGAACGCCGGCCGTGCCGGCCACGAATGTTGATCGGTTGCGTCGCCCGCAGGGGTGTCCCGCAACACCGACGTCGCTCCGCGCCACAACCACGCCAGCAGCACCACGCTCCACGCCAACCCGCCCACGCCGAGCATGACCGTGTAGTCGACGAACGCCGCGTGCGCGTTGCTCACCTCTTCGGGGTTCAACGGGTTCTTGTGGATCAGGTACCGGGACCCGAACTCCTCCGCCCCTACTCCCGCAAGAACCGCGAGGATTCCGTCGGTGCGCAACGCGTCCAGCACCATCGATGCCGCCGCTTGCCAGTAGTGGAAACGGAATAGCACGCTCCGCTCGCCGACGAGGCCCTGGCCGATGTGTTCGGGTGTCGGCGGGCCCATCGCGCCTCGAACAAACACGGCAACGAAGACCAGCGCAACCAACCCGACGGCAGCAGCGCTCAGCAAGCGGGGACCCGCGCGGTTGGCGTCTGGTCGTTTACGCCCGTGATGCCGTGTCGAAGATTGCCGGTGCTTCCAATACTTGACGACCATGCTGCACGAAATCCAGCCAATCCCCAACAGGAGTGCGACGAGCGCCGCCGCGGAGTTTGTGAACCACACCGTCCCGAAGCTCAAAAGAAACACCAATAGCCCGACGCACCATGGCTTCCACCCACCAGCCCTCCACAGTCGCCAAGATTCGGCTTTCGACACCCAGACGCGTCTCGGCCCAGCGGCCGCCAGACCAAGGCCCATCACACTCAGCCCCGCGGCGAGCGTGCCCAGCACGTTGCTCAGGCCGAACGCGCCGACCGCGTCGTCCGTGCGCAGCCGGCGTTCGTACAGCGTCGCCTCCGACGAGCCCGGCTCCCAGCCGCGCGCCGCGAGCAGCTCGTCGCGGTGGCGCTCGAACTGCCGGACCATCTCCGGGTGTTCGACGAAGACGTAGTACACCGCCTCGACCGCGAGCGCCCCGGCCAGCCCGGCGAGCAGCATCGTCGCCCAGCGCCGCGCCGCGGCGTGCTGCCCGAGGTGGGCCGCCGCGAGCCCGGCCGAGCCCGCCCAGCCCCACCCGACGCCGTGCCAACGGTCGGTGAACGTGTCCGGGGCGTGCCACGCCGCCGCCGCGACGCCGAGCAACACCAGCGCGGAGCTGCCCCACCGCACCGCGCCGCCGAGCGCGGCGTGCAGCGCGACGGCCAGCGCCGACGCCAGCACGCCGAAGCACGCCAGCCACGCGAACGCCGCGGGGCCGAGCGTCGTGACCACGTCCGCCCCGGGCGTGCGCGGGTCGACATCAAAACTCAGCCGTGGCAGCACGACGAACCAACACGGCACAAGCACGGGCAGCACCAGCAGCACCGCCGCGGCCGGCACGAGGCGCTGCAACACCGACGCGGGTTCGGGTTCTGGCTGCGTCACCGCCGCAATCTACCCGCAACGTTTCAAGAGGCGTTGGCCGTACACGCTCTACGGTCGGGGCGCTTCGGGGACGGCCGAAACCTCCAAAGATTCCGGCGCTCACCGACGCCGTGCGCCGACCGCCCTTTAGCATGCCCATCGATCCACGGCCCCGCAGGAGTTCCCCCGTGCCCGACGGCTACCAACCCGCCACCCGGCCACACGCGGAAGCCCAACGGCTGCTCGCGGCCGAGGCGTTCGGCGGCGACCCCGCCACCGCGCTCGACCACGTCGACGACGACTACGTCCAACGCACCCGCGTCGTCGTGCGGGCCGATCGGGTCGCCGCGGCCCTGCACTTCCTCGACGTCGGGCAGTTCTTCCACGGCCGGCGCCTGCGCTGCTGGGCGATCGCCGGCTTGGTGACCGCCACCGCCCACCGCGGCGCCGGCGTCGGGCGCGAGCTCGTGCTCGGCATGCTGCACGAAGCCCGCGACGCCGGGGTCCCGCTCAGCGTGCTCTACGCCAGCACCCCCACCTTCTACCGCAAGTGCGGCTTCGAGCCGGCCGGCGACGTCTGCGCCTGGGGCGTCGACAGCCACCGGCTGCCCAACCTGCCCGGTGCACTCGACGGGTTCGACGTGGTGAGTTTCGAGCCCGACGACGAGCCAGCGCGCGCCTGCTACACCGCATTCGCGCAGACCCAGAACGGCACGCTCGACCGCGACGCCAAGTTGTGGCGATACAAGCTCGAGCCCCGGCGCGGCCACCGTTTCCGCTACCGGTTCGACCACCACGGAAAGACCGAGGGCTACCTTTCCATCAGCGGCGACCGCTCCGACGGGTTGGCCGTGGAGGACTACGCCGCCACCACGCTCCGCGCGCGTTTGGCGATCTTGCGCTTCCTGCACAACCACCGCGCGGTGAACGGCAAGGTGGTGTGGTACGGCGGGCCTCACGACCCGCTGCTCCGGCTGATCCCCGAGAACGCCGCGTTTGTCCGGCCGCACACCGAGGAGTGGCTGCTGCGGATCACCGACGTCGCCGCGGCGCTGCGGCAGCGCGGCTACCCGGCGCTCGACGCCGAGCTGCACCTTGACGTGCGCGACGCGTCGATGCCGGCCAACGCGGGGCGGCGCCTGCTCCGCGTGAAAGCCGGCGAACCGACGGTGGAGCCCGGCGGCGACGGGCGCGTGACGCTCGATGTGCGCGGCCTCGCCGCGTTGTTCACCGGGCAGCGCACCGCCGAGGAGCTCGCGCTCGTCGGGCTGGCCGAGGGCGACGCGGCCGACCTGGCCGCCGCCACGCTGGTCTTCCACGGCCCACGGCCGTTCATGGTCGACAAGTTCTGAGTCTCATGGTCTGCGTCTCATGCGACGCCAATACCACACCCTCGAACACAACGGCCACAGCATGGTCTGGGACGTTCACCGCTTGATCGCACTGGCGGAACGAATCCCGGTGGTCGAGGTGGCGTTGGCGGACATCCGCGAACTCGATGAGGCGTTTTGGTTTGCCGACGGAGAACAGGCGACGTGCCGAGCGGTTGCGGTCCATGCGAAACTGATCGACGAAACCGATCTGGAGCACCCGGTCCTGCTCGCGCCCGACGGCCGGGTGATGGACGGCATGCACCGTGTTTGCAAGGCGCTCAACCTCGGCCACGCGACGGTGAAGGCCAAACAGTTCGAGCAGTGGCCCGAGCCGGACCACGTGGACGTGGACTTGGCGGACCTGCCGTACGACGAGCCGGGCGCGTCGTGAAGGCCGTCGAAAACAACAACGCCGGCGTGCCGAGAAGGTGCGGCACGCCGGCGGGCATGTGGAGTCCGACGATCCCCGGAACCCTCCCGGCAGGGACGGACGGTCGCCGAGTTTTTCGTAGTGGACGGGCGGGGACTGGCGGCCCCCGCCCGTCCGCCCACTCACACCCCGTTCTCTCTGCCGGTCACAGCGCGTCGTTGTCCGTCTCACCGGTGCGGATGCGGACGACCTTGGTCATCTCGTAGACGAACACCTTGCCGTCGCCGACGTTGCCGGTGCGGGCGGCGGTGGTGATCGCCTCGAGGGCCTTGTCGAGGTCTTCGCTGCGGACGGCGACCTTGAGGGAGACCTTGGGCACGAAGCCGACGTCCATGCGTCCGCCGCGGTACCGCTCGGTGTGGCCCTTCTGCTTGCCGAAGCCCTTGCACTCCAAGGCGGTCATGCCCAGGATGCCCAGGCCCGCGAGCTTGCTCTTGATGCCGTCGATGCTGGACGGCTTGATGATCGCTTCGATCATGTACATGGTGAATGGTTCCTTAGGTGAATCTCAAGTCAGGTCCGTAAAGCCCGGGGACGGGTGTCCCCGGGGCTCGGGGGATCGAAGCGCCGCTCAGATCTCGCGGGCGTGGTAGCTCTTGATATACGTCGCCTGGAAGTCCGGGTAGGCGGACATGTCGTGCTCGCCGAGGTCCAGGCCCTCGATCTCCTCTTCCTCGCTGACGCGGAGGCCGATGGTGAACTTCAGGACCAGGAAGCCGATGGCCGAGAGCACGACCGTGGCGATACCGACCACCACGATGCCGATGACCTGCGAGGTCAGCTGCGCACCGCCGGCCGAGTCGCCGAAGATGCCCACGACCAGCGTGCCCCAGATGCCGCAGGTCAGGTGGACCGAGACGGCACCGACCGGGTCGTCGATCTTGAGCTTGTCGAGCGTCAAGACGGAGAAGTAGACGATCACGCCGGCGATCGCGCCGATCAGGACGGCTTCCCACATCGCCATCTGGTCGGCGGAGGCGGTGATCCCGACCAGGCCGGCCAGGATGCCGTTGAGCGCCATCGACAGGTCGGGCTTGCCGCCGATGACCCACGAGGTGATCGCCGTGGCCAGCCCGCCCGCCGCGGCGGCGAAGGTCGTGGTGCACAGGACCAGCGAGACCAGGCCGGCGTCGGCCGCGAGCACCGAGCCGCCGTTGAACCCGAACCAGCCGAACCACAGCAGGAACACGCCGATGGTCACCAACGGCATGGAGTGGCCTGGGATCGGCTGCAGGGTCCCGTCGGACGCGTACTTGCCCAGCCGCGGGCCGAGCACGATCGCACCGACCAACGCACCCCAGCCGCCGACCGAGTGCACGACCGTCGAGCCGGCGAAGTCGTAGAACGAGGTGTCGAGCTTGGCGAGGTAACCGCCGCCCCAGTGCCACGAACCCACCAGCGGATAAACGACGGCGGTGAAGAACGTGATGAAGAGCAGGAACGGCAGCAGCTTGATCCGGCCGGCCACCGCACCGCAGACGATCGTCGCGCCGGTCGCACAGAACATCGCCTGGAAGAAGAAGTCCGCGTAAGCGGTCATGTCCAACCCGTAACCGCTGGCGGTCATGAGCGACGGGTCGTTCAGGATCTCGCTGCCTTGGGCCAGGAAGCCGAAGCCGGCAAACGCGAACCAGCCGGCCGATTCATCGCCGAAGCCCGGGTAATGCAGGTTGAAACCCATGATCCCGTACGTCACGAACCCGATGCAGATGATCATCGAGTTCTTGAACAGGATGTTGACGGTGTTCTTGGCCCGCGTTAGACCCGACTCGACGCAAGCGAAGCCCAGGTGCATGATGAACACCAGGCAGCCCGCGATGCAGATCCAGAGGTTGTCGATCGTGAACTTCGGCGTGTCCACGATCGCGACGCTGAAGTCGTCGTCGTCGGGCGCGGCGTACTCGACCGAATAGTCGCCGGCTTCGGCCGCCGCGGCCTCCGCTTCAGCGAGCGCAGCCGCTTCTTCTGCCGTTGGCTCCGGGGTCTCTTCCGCTGCCGCCGCGACCTCTTCGGCCACCTCGCTCGCGGTCTCGGCGGCGTCCTGCGCCAGCGCGGTTTCGGGCCACGCCAGCGCACCCATCACTGCCAGCAGCCCCAGCAGCAGAATCCACTTGCCTCTCAGATGCCTCATCTCGAATGACTCCAGGGGTGTGAAACGTGCGGGCCCGGCCGCGCCGACACATAGCTACCGGGCGCAATCCATCAACAAGGTCGCAACCATAACGAGACTTGCACGATTTTCAATCGATGTTTGACAAAAGTGTTCAAAAAAAGTGCGACTCAGGAAAACTCGCACAGAAGTTATGAAAAAACGGACGCCTCCACGAGAGGCGTCCGTTCATCGCCCCCACGACCGTCGCGGGGGTGGCCTGCTTCAGTTGTGATGCTCGACGTAAGGCGAATCGCGTGCCGGGCCGAGATATCTCTTCACAAAATCGATAATAAATCATTAAATTTCTCAAAAATATAAACTTACATCAAAATAAATTTCTGACCTCTCGACCAGATTCGCTTCCACAATCTCCGGACTGCCCAGAAAACAAACACAAAATGATGCGACGCCTGAAAATATGACATCTCGGCCGCCGTTGCGGTCCGCTCGCGGTTTGCCGGGGCCAGGCGTACACTGGTGAGTTCCGGGTCGGCCGTGGGCGGGTGTACCCCGCGGCGCCCCGGCCCGGATCACGTCAGTTCGCCGCGGCGGGCCGTGGCAGTCAGGGAGACGCCGTGACAAAAACAGGATTGCTCCGGACAGGCTCGCCGACGCGGCGATGCGGTTTTGCGTCGGCAGCGCTGGCGTGTGCTGCGTTCTGGGCCGGCCCCGCGTTGCCCCAAGCCGCGCCGCCGAACACCACGGACGCCACGACCGACGCCGAGGTCGTGCCGCTGCGTGTCGAGCTCGACATCCCCCGGCTGCTCTCGGAATCCACGGTGGACGGCGAGGGCCTGTCCGACCCCGTCTGGCAGATTGAAGCCTCCAACCGACGCGTGCTCACGCTGCTGCCGCTGCGCATCACGCCCGGCGGGTTCGATGCCGAGCTCGCGCGACCAGACATTTCACTGGGCGGCGGGCGCTTCCTGTGTTGGTGGGTCCCGCCCCGCGGCGATGAGTCACAGCCCACGCGGCAACGCCGACGCGCCGCCGACCCCTTCGGCGACCCGTTCACCAGCGAGGCCGAGCGCGCCCCGCGCTTCGTCGCCGGCGACCACCGTTTCGCGCGGTTCCTCGGCGACCCCAATGCCGACCCCATGGGCCGCGAGCGCGTCGCCGCCGTCGAACCCGCCCCCCAAGTCGCCGGGCCGCGGCTCGCGCGCCGCATCACGATCACCGCCGTCGGCACGGTGGCCTGGGAGCTCGACCGCGCGATCCCCAACGCGACCGTCGGCGGGCGCGACAACCTCTACGCCCTCAAGCTCGACCCGCAACAACTGCAGGCGCTCGCGCCGCAGCGCCCGGACCGCCTGACCCGGAACTCCAGCGAGTCGACGCGCGAGTTCAACCAACGCCGCCAGGAAGCGCAGCAGCAGATGCGGCAGGAACAGGCCGAGTACCGCGCGACGCGCGAAGCCGTGTCCGCCTTGCCGGACCGTTTTGAGGAGCCGTTGCCCGCGGTGGTGTGGGCGGTGTTCGAGCGGTCGGAGACGCAGAACACGGTGTCGTTCGAGGGGCCTGCGCCGTTGCCGTGGTCGTTGCCGGCCGAGTCGTTCACGGCGATGCGCGAGCTGGCGGGGGCGGGGTCGCGCGGCGGGGCGGATACGGCGACCGATCCCGTGTCGCCTCTCAAGGAAGCGGCGGACACCGGGCACCCGCTGTCGCTGCGGGCGGTGGCGTCGTCGCTGAACGGCTCGTCGCTTCTCGCCGAAGCCCGGCCGGGCGACCAAGTCAGCGCGTTGGTGCAGTCGGTGATCGAGAGCGGCGACGGCGAAGCAGTCCGGCT
>JANQPR010000112.1 GCA_028285385.1 Phycisphaera sp. | reverse complement strand
GCATACCCGGAAGCAAAACAGACTTCCGGGGGTCCGTCCGGCGAGGCGTCGCCCCACCCGCCGCGCTCCCCGCGGGGGCACCGGCTCTACCCGGGGGCGGGAATGCGCGATCGTGCGCAGCAACACGCCAGTCGGCTCACACCACCGCGGGCGTGATGCTCGTCTCGAGGTGTTCGAGGTTGTCCGGTTCGGGCGGCGGTGGGGCCTGATCGCTCTCGCGACGGAGCCGGGTGCGCTGCAGCAATCGGGGCAACGGTTCCTTGGCGACCTTCGCCAGCGTGGCCGCGTCCCACGACGCCCACGCGTGCCGGTGCAGCCGGTCGAGGCTTGACCCGCACGACAACACGGCCGCCGCCGCTTTGTCTGGCACCGCGCTGAGCCCGTGGCCCAACGCCTGCTCGGTCGCGAGGTCGAGGTCGATCCCGTCCGGCGTCGGCCGGGGCTCGTCGTTGGCGTCGAGCACGATCCGGTGCAGCTCGAACAGGGCCGGGTCCGCGACCACGCGGTCGAGCGGGTCGACATGGTTCGCGCGCTCGGCCAACCGGCTCGTGCGCCGCAGCGCCTTCGCGAACCGACGCAGCACCCGCGGCGTGTGCGCTTCTTCCGGGATCATCAGCAGGCCCCGGTCGCGCAGCCACGTCCCGACCCGCGCGCTGTTGAGCACCTTCGCCACCGGCACCGCGAGGATCAGCCCCACGAACACCGGCGAGGCCCACAACACCAACCCCGGCGCGACGTACCACACGACCGCCAACGACACGACGCCGATGAACGTGTGCCAGCGGTGGTCCCGCCACGCGTCCTTCCAGCCGAGCACCGCCTCGTCGCGGTTCTGCTTGCCCCAGTTGACGCACCGGCCGGACAGCGTCGTGAGCACGAACCGCGTGTGGTAGAGCATCATCAGCGGCGCGATCAGCACGGACACGGCGACCTCGATGATCGCGCTGAGCACCGCCGGGATCTCGCCGCCGTGCGCCCGCAAGAGCGCCGGCCGCTGCAGCAGCAGGCACACGGCGTAGAACTTCGGCATCAGCAGCATCAGCATCACCGCCGCGAACAGCAGCAGGCCCACCAACGCCGGCGACATCGGGTCCAGCGGCGAGGCGTTGATCGCGAAGGCGTCGGTGTTGAACCAGCGGTGCGCCGCCGACACGACCAGCCCCAGCAGCATGAACGTCAGCCACAAGGGCGACGCGAGGTACGACATCACGCCCATGCTCAGGTGGATGCGCGACAGCGGGTGGTAGCCGCGCGTGAACACCAGGCGGAGGTGCTGCATGTTGCCCTGGCACCAGCGCTGGTCGCGCTTGGCGAAGTCGACGAGCGTCGTCGGGCACTCCTCGTAGCTGCCCGTCAGGTCGTAGCCGATGCGGACGTTGTAACCCGCGCGGCGCATCAGCGCGGCCTCGACGAAGTCGTGGCTGAGGATCTCGCCGCCCATCGGCGGCTTGCCGGGCAGGATCGGCAGGCCGCAGTGCTTGATGAACGGCTCGAGGCGGATCAGCGCGTTGTGCCCGTAGTAGTTGCCGTCCAGGTGCGTCCACACGCCGAACCCGGTGGTGAACACCTCGCCGTAGACGCGGGCGGCGAACTGCTGGCAGCGGGCGAAGAACGACAGCCGGCCGACGGGCGTGGGCGGGGCCTGGAGGATGCCCAGGTCGTCGCGGTGGTGCATGCGTTGGGCCATCTCGACGACCGTGTCGCCGTCCATGACCGAGTCGGCGTCGAGCGTGAGCATGAACGTGTACGCCGAGCCGAAGCGCGTGCAGAAGTCCTCGAGGTTGCCGCTCTTGCGGGCCTTGTTCTCGTGGCGGCGTCGGTAGAAGACGTTCGCCAGGTCGCCGACGGCGTCACGCAGCGCGGCGAGCTGGATTTCCTCGTTGACCCAGACGCGCGGGTCACGCGTGTCGGAGAGGATGAACCAGTCGAAGGCCTCGCCGTAGCCGGTCTGGTGCACGGAGCGGATCATCGCCTCGACGCCGGCGAAGACGCGGACCGGGTCCTCGTTGTAGACCGGCATCACGACGGCGGTGCGCGGGAGCTTCCCGGGTTCGACGCGCGGGACCTCTTCGGGCTGCAGCGGGACGATCGAAGTGGGCGACCGGCGGAGCATGTGCAGCAGCCCGATCGTCGCGGTCCAGAACCCCTGCGCGACCCACAGGAACAGGACCACGAACAGCAGCCAGAGCAGCACCGTGCCGACCGTGACGCCCTCGCGGAACACGAGGTGCCCGAACGCCATCGACCCGGCGTAGGTGCTCAGCAGCGTCGCCGCGACGAGCCCGACACGGGAGAAGATCACCGCGGCGTTGAGGCGGCGGGGGCGGGATGGGTCGGGGGGCTTGTTCAAAGTGGGCGTGGCGGGGCGGTTCGAGTTTAACGCTGGTCGTGGCGTTTTCGTCACGACGCAACACAGCAAACTTTCTCGTACCGCCGCGTTGGGCCGAAACGCGGGCTGCACCGCGTCAGGGTGCAGTGAAGGGCGAATGGTCGGGGGCCGACGCCGCGTCGATCGGGGGTGTCAGTGCCCGGTCTGCTCGGGGTTGGCCAGCAGCGCGGCGTCGCGGCTCTGGGACCGGCGGAGGCGCTGCGGCCAAGCCCACCGCGCGGTCGAGACCCAGAACGAGCCCCGCAGGACCACGGGCAGGTCGCCCAGCGGTTGGCGGGGCATGTCCATCGGGTGGGCCTTGGGAAGTGGCGGCGGGGCGGCCGGGCCTTGACGGTCGTCCGGGTCCCGGAGCTCGGACCGGGCGGCGTCGGCGACCACCTGCGGGTTCGTGAACGCGTCGGGGTGTTCGACCAGCAGCGCCGGCAGGCGTTGCGTCAGCCATTGCTTCGCCGCGAGCCGAGCGGGGTCGTGAGGGGCGGTGTTGCCGGCGGTGCGGTTGAGCAGGTCCTCGAACCACGCCTGCACCCGCGCAACCGACTCGACCACGCCGAGGTTGGCGCGGGTCTCGGCGCGTTCGCCGAGTTGCGCGGTCAACTCGCGCAGCACGGTCTCGCGGGCCACCCGGTCTCGGAACCCCCACGCGAACAGGTAGCCGGCGATGCGGTGCCGGGCGTCGTGCGTGACGGCCGCGTGGTCGTGATCGACCGCGTCGCCGCCCGCGAAGCCACGGTTCGGGTCGGGTTGGTAACCCGTGTCACTCAAGGCTCGCCCCAGTCCCATCGGTAGTGCCAGGTCTCAGTCAGGACGTCGTCGCCGCGCTTCAGGTACGCGTCGATCTCCAGCGGCCGGTCACCATCATACTTTTCGGCGTCGATCATGACCTGCCAGCCGTCCAGTTCCGCGAAACGCACGACCGAGGGCGTCCCGATGACCCGGCCATTCCGCACACTCGTCACCACTTCCGGCAAAGCGGCGTACTGCTCCTCTAGCCCACCTCCCTTGGCGATCAGGACGAACCGGATCGCGCCGTGCTCCCGCTTGCCCGGGAACAGGGCCTGGGGCACGCCGCGTCGGGTGTGCAGGAACCGCCCGGCCGAGGGCACCGGCGGCTGGTCGTCGCAGAACCACAGCGTGTAGCCAAAGTCGAACCGCTTGCCCGACACGACGTCGGCCGTGTCGCCGGGCACCCAGAAGGCGGCGATGTTGTCGAAGTCCTCGTCGCCGCTGTGGAACTCGATGAGCTCGACGGCGCCCTTGCCCCAGTCGCCGTGGGCTTGGACCCAGACGCTCGGTCGGCGGTGGTACTCGAGGTTGGGGTCGAGGTAGCTGTTGAAGTCGCGGTCGCGTTGGATCAGCCCGAAGCCCTGCGGGTTCTCGAGAGAGAACATCGAGACGCGCGTCGCGCCGGGGTTGTCGAGGGGGCGCCAGATGTGTTCACCGTCTCTGGTGACCATCAGCAGCCCGTCGGCGTCGTGCACCTCGGGTCGCCAGGCGCCGAAGCGCGACGGCTGCTCTTCGCCCATGAGGAACATCGACGTCAACGGGGCGAGCCCGACCTTCCCGACGCCGGTGCGGAAGAACAGCGCGGTCTCGGTGTGGACCGTGGTGTACGGGCCGGGCGTGACGACGAAGCGGTACGCGCCGGTGACGGACGGGCCGTTGAGCAGGGCGTAGACGGTGGCGGACTTCTCGTCTTCGGTCGGGCGCACGAGCCAGAACTTCTCGAAGTTGGGGAACTCTTCCTGTGCGTCGGGCAGGTTGGTGTTGATCGCGATTCCCCGGCCGGAGCTTCCCCAGTGGTGGTCACTGCCGATGGCGCGGAAGTACGACGCGCCCAGGAACGCGAGCTTCTCCTTGAACGACTCCATGGACGGGTCGCGGACGTAGAGCGTGAACCCGGCGTAAGCCAAGTCATTCGGCAGCGCGTCCGGCGCAACGCCGGCGCGCGAGAGGTCGAACAGCGCCGGGTCGTAGTGCAGTTCCTCGGCCTGGCCGTCCACGACCTCGTAGACCCGCACCGCGTTATTGAACCACTGGCCGCGGTGGAACAGCCGCATGCGGAACGGCATGCCGGGCTCCGACCACATCGACCGGTCCGGCCGGAACGGGATCGCACGCGTGCCGTCAACCGGCAGCGTCCGCAGCGTCATCGGCAGCTCGGGGCCCGCGGGGGCGTAGGGCTGTTGCGCGAGCGTCTCGGCTTCGTCGACGACCTGTTGGAAGAACGCATCTTCGTCGATGGGTGTCTTGGGCGCCGCGGCCGCTGCGCCGGCGAGGCACAACGACAACGCGAACGTGAACACCGTCTTGAACGGGCGGACCGGTAGCGAACGTCTCTTGAGATTCATGCCGCACTTCCCTGTGGGTGAACCGTGCTTGGCTTCGGGCCGGTTGGCCGAGGCGGGGTGGGGGGCGACGCCTCCGCGTCGCGAGGGGCCGCAGTCTAGGCGAAGCGAAATCGGCTGTTTTGCTCGGGTTTTCGGGCGGCTAGTCGGCCGACTTCTTCGGCTTGCTCGCGGGTTTGGACGACTGGGCCTTCGCGGGCTTGGCGTCGGCCTGGCCGTTGCTCGCCTTGGCGTCGCCGCCGGCCTTGCTGTCCGACTTCTTCCCGTCGCCGTTGGACGACTCGGCCTTCTCGGCCTTCTTGTAGCCGTCGGAGCGGTAGTCGGTCTCGTAGAAGCCCGAGCCCTTGAAGATCACGCCGGCCCCGGTGCCGATGAGCCGGCGGAGCTTGGGCTTGCCGCACTCGGGGCACTTCTTCAACGGCTTGGCGGTGATGGACTGGAACTCCTCGAGCTCGTGCTCGCAGGCGTCGCAGACGTACTCGTAGGTGGGCATGTGGCGTCGGGCTCCGATTCGTTCACTGCGCAACCGACACCTGTGCGGGGCGGACGGGCGTGTCGTTGACGAAGTAGCCGGGCATCAGCGTCTGGATGACGTGCCCGGCTTCGACGTCGTCGTGCGGCTGGTGCATCAGGGCTTCGTGGCGGTTGGGGTCGAACTCCTCGCCGGGCTCGACGTCGAGCCGGCTGAAGCCGAACACGCCGAGGGCCTTGACGACTTCGTCGCGGATCGACGCGACGCCGTGCAGCAGTTCTTCGGGCGTGGTCTGCTCGGGGTCGGTCTGCAGCGCGCGGTCGAAGTGGTCGAGCGTCGTCACCAGCGCACGGGCGATGTCGACGACGCGCTGCTGCTGCACGGTCTCCAGCTGGCGCGACATCCGGCGGACGTAGTTCTGGTAGTCCGCCGCGGTGCGGAGCAGCTTCTGTTCGAGCTCGTCACGCTCGGCACGCAGTGCCCCGCCCCCGGGAGTCTCGTCTTCCGAAGTGTCGCTTGCGTCTTCGGTCATGCCCTGGTCGGGGCTGCCGAAGTCGAGGCGGTCGAGCATCTCTTCCGCCGACGCTTCGGCTTCGAGGTCGTCGAGCGAGGGCTCCGCGCCTTCGGGGGTCAGGTCGACGTACTCGTCGGCGGGGTCGGGTTGGTTCTTTTTGCCTTGGCTCATCGCGGGCCTTCGGGTTGAGGCGAGTCACGCGGCTACGGGTTCAAGCGGTCGAACTAAGTGCCTAGGTAAGTCTTGATCTTGTCCCAGAAGCCCTTGTTCTCGGGCATGTGTTTGTGGTTCTCGGTCGCGGCGAACTCCGAGAGGAGTTCGCGCTGCTTGCCCGTGAGCTTCTTGGGGACCTCGAGCATGAGCACGGCCACGAGGTCGCCGCGCTTGCCGGTGCGGAGGTCGGGCAGGCCCTCGCTCTTGACGCGGACGAGGTCGCCGTGCTGGCTGCCGGGCTTGATCTCGAGCGTCGTGTCGCCGTCGAGGGTGGGTACGGCGACGGTCGCGCCCAGCGCCGCCTGCGCGAAGGTGACGGGCATCTTTAATACGAGGTGGTCGTCCTGGCGTTCGAAGAGCTCGTGCGGCTGGACACGGACGACGACGTGCAGGTCGCCCCGGGGCCCGGCGCCGCCGCCCGGCACGCTGCCCGGTTCGCCCTCGCCGGCGACGCGGATGGCCTGGCCGTCCTGGATGCCGGCGGGGATCTTCACAGACAGCGTGCGCTTCAGCCCGGCCCGGCCCTTGCCGCCGCAGGACTCGCACCGCTGCGCGAAGCTCTTGCCCGCGCCGCCGCAGCTCGGGCAGGTCGTGACCATCTGGAAGAACCCGCCGCCGCGTCGGACCTGACCGACGCCGCCGCAGGTGACGCAGGTGACGGGCGATGTCCCGGGCGCGCCGCCGGTGCCCTTGCAGTTCTCGCAGAGGTCCTGACGGGTGAACTCGATGTCCTGGGTGCAGCCGGTGAGCACGTCGTTGAGCGTGACGACGGCCTGGGTCTCGAGGTCGTAGCCGCGCTGCACGCCGCCGCGCGAACGGCCGCCGCTCCCGCCGAACGCGCCGCCGAAGATGTCGTCGAACATCGAGAAGATGTCCTGCGCGTTCATGTGCGAGAAGTCGTGGCCGGCGGCGCCGCGGAGCCCGTCGTGCCCGAAGCGGTCGTACTTCGCGCGCTTCTCGTTGTCGGACAGCACCTCGTAGGCTTCGGCACACTCCTTGAACCGCGCCTCGGCGTCTTGGTCGCCGGGGTTGCGGTCGGGGTGGAACTTCATCGCCAGCTTGCGGTACGAGCGCTTGATCTCGTCGCCGGACGCGGTGCGTTCGACGGAGAGGATCTCGTAGTAGTCGCGCTGGGTGGCCATCGGCGTGGAGTCGAGCGTCTAGCGTCTAGGGCCTAGGGCCCGGGGCGGCGCTCTGCTGCCTCCCTGGACGCTAGGCCCTAGACGTTGGCTAAAGGCACCGGGGACCTTTCGGCCGCCGGTGCCGATGGATGTTGGTTCACGCCACCGCGGCGTTGACCGGCTCGTCGTCGTCCTTGAGGTCGGCGACGAGCACGTTGGTCGTGAGCATCAGCCCGGCGACCGACGCGGCATTCAGCAGGGCGGTCCGGCTGACCAGCGCGGGGTCGAGGATGCCGGCCTTGACGAGGTCGACGTACTCGCCGGTCGCGGCGTCGTAGCCCTGGTTGCCCTTCTTGGACTTCACTTCGTCGACGACGACGAAGCCGTCGTGGCCCGAGTTGGCGACGATCTGCCGCAGCGGGACCTCGAGCGCGGCGGCGACGATGTCGTAGCCGAGCTTCTCGTCGCCCTTGGCCTTCGATCGGCCGGCTTCGACGGTGTCGATCGCGCGGACGAAGGCCACGCCGCCGCCGGGCACGTAGCCCTCCTGCGCCGCGGCCTTGGTCGCGTGCAGCGCGTCGTCGACGCGGTCCTTGGCTTCCTTCATCGCGGTCTCGGTCGCGCCGCCGACGTTGATGATCGCCACGCCGCCGGTCAGCTTGGCCAGGCGTTCCTGCAGCTTCTCGCGGTCGTAGTCCGAGGTCGTGGTGTCGATCTGCTTGCGGATCTGGTCGCAGCGGGCCTCGACGTCCTTCTTCTTGCCGGCCCCCTGGATGACGGTCGTCGCGTCCTTGCCGACGGTGATCTTCTTGGCGGTGCCGAGCTGGTCGAGCTCGAGCGCTTCGAGCTGCAGGCCGAGGTCCTCGCTCACGAACGTGCCGCCGGTGAGGGTGGCGATGTCGCCGAGCATGGCCTTGCGTCGGTCGCCGAAGCCCGGGGCTTTGACGGCCGCGACCTTGAGCACGCCGCGGAGGCGGTTCACGACCAGCGCGGCGAGGGCCTCGTTCTCGACGTCCTCGGCGATGATCAGCAGCTGCTTGTTCGCCATCGCGACCTTGTTCAGCAGCGGCAGCAGGTCGGGCAGGTTGCTGATCTTCTTCTCGTGGATCAGGATCACGGCGTCTTCGAGCACGCACTCCATCGTGTCGGGGTCGGTGATGAAGTACGGCGAGAGGTAGCCCTTGTCGAACTGCATGCCCTCGACGTAGGTGAGTTCGGTCTGAGCGGTCTTGCCCTCTTCGATCTCGACGACGCCGTCGGCGCCGACCTTGTCGATGGCCTCGGCGATGAGCGAGCCGATGGTCGCGTCGTGGTTGGCCGAGACGGTGGCGACCTTGCGGAGGTCGTCGACGCCCTTGCACTTGGTGGCGGCGGCCTTGATCGCGTCGGACGCGGCCTCGGCGGCGGCGTTGATGCCGCGCTGCAGGGCGACGGTGTTGGCGCCGGCGGCGACGTGGCGGAGGCCCTGCTCGTAGATCGCCTCGGCGAGGACGACGCTGGTCGTGGTGCCGTCGCCGGCCTTGTCGCCGGTCTTCTTGGCGACCTCGACGACCATCTTCGCGCCCATGTTCTCAAACGGCGTGTCGAGCTCGACTTCCTTGGCGACGCTGACGCCGTCCTTGGTGACGGCCGGGCCACCGAAGGACTTCTGCATCACGACGTTGCGGCCGGTCGGGCCCATCGTCACTTTCACGGCGGCGGCGAGCTTCTCAAGACCCTTCTTGAGTTCCTGCTGCGCGTCGGCGCCGAAGATCATCTGCTTGGTGGCCATGTTGGCGTGGCTCCGTTGGTATCGGTGTGGGGTAAATGGGATCGGTCGGTGGTGCTAAACCGCAAGCGGCACTGGTCGCCATCGCTTGCGGTTTAGCCGACAAGCCGCACGGCGAACAACGCCGTCACTCCATCACGCCGAGCAGTTCGGACTCGCGCATGATCTTGTACTCGTCGCCGTCGATGTCGATCTCGGTGCCGGAGTACTTGCCGTAGAGCACGGTGTCGCCGACCTTGACGTTCATGGCGACACGCTTGCCGGTGTCGTCGAGCTTGCCGGGGCCGGCGGCGACGATCTTGCCGGTCTGCGGCTTCTCCTTCGCGCCCTCGGGCAGGTAGATGCCCGAGGCGGTCTGGGTCTCGGCCTCGTCAGGCAGCACGAGGACGCGGTCGTCCAGCGGCTTGACGGCGGTCTTCTTGGCGGACTTCTTCGAGGGCTTGGTCTTGGTGGCGGTGGCCATGGTTTTGGTTCCAGTGGTCGGTGGTGAGTGGTCAGTGGTCAGGAAACAAGGGGCACGCAGGGGCAACTACCGGGGTGGGTTTACATCATGCCGGGCATACCGCCCATACCGCCCATCCCCGGCATGCCGCCGCCCATGCCACCCATCCCACCCCCCATGCCGCCGTCCATGCCCGGGGCGCCGGCGGGCTCTTCGTCCTTGGGCGCGTCGGTGATGGTGCAGTCGCAGGTCAGCAGGATCGTGGCGACCGACGCGGCGTTCTCGAGCGCGGTGCGGTCGACCTTGGCCGGCGTGATGATGCCACGCTCGACGAGGTCGGCGTACTCGAGCTTGAGCGCGTCGAAGCCCTGAGCGCCCTTGCTCGCGGCGACCTTGGTGACGACGACGCTGCCGCGCTCGCCGGCGTTCTCGGCGATGGTGAACAGCGGGACGCGGAGGGCCTTGCGGACGACGTCGACGCCGGCGGCCTCGTCGCCGGTGGTGTCGAGCTTGTCGAGCTTGGACGAGGCACGCAGGAAACTGACGCCGCCGCCGGGCACGATGCCTTCTTCGACCGCGGCGCGGGTGGCGTGCAGGGCGTCCTCAACGCGGGCCTTCTTCTCCTTTAGCTCGGCTTCGGACGCGGCGCCGACGTTGATCTGCGCCACGCCGCCGGCCAGCTTCGCCAACCGCTCTTGGAGCTTCTCGCGGTCGTAGTCGCTGGTGGTCGTGTCGATCTCGTTGCGGATCTGATCGATCCGGCCCTGGATCGCCTTGCTGCTGCCGGCCCCCTCGATGATCGTGGTGTTGTCGGCCGAGACGCGGACCTTCTTGGCTTGACCGAGCTGGGTGACCTCGACCTTGTCGAGCTCGACGCCAAGGTCCTTCATGATCGCCTCGCCGCCGGTGAGCACGGCGATGTCCTGGAGCATGGCCTTGCGTCGGTCGCCGTAGCCCGGGGCCTTGACCGCGGCGACGTTCAGCACGCCACGCAGCTTGTTGATCACGAGGGTGCTGAGCGCTTCGCCGGTCACGTCCTCGGCGATGATCAGCAGCGGCCGCTTCGTGCCCTGCACCTTCTCCAGCAGCGGGACGAGCTTCTGGATCGAGTCGATCTTGTCCTCGTGGACGAGGACCCAGCACTTGTCGAGCTGGACCTCCATCTCGTCCTGGTCGGTGATGAAGTTCGGGCTGAGGTAGCCGCGGTCGAACTGCATGCCCTCGACGACGTCGACGTAGGTCTCGAGGCTCTTGCCTTCCTCGACGGTGATGACGCCGTCCTTGCCGACCTTCTCCATCGCGTCGGCCATGATCTTGCCGATGGCGGTGTCGTTGTTGGCGGAGATGCTGGCGACGTTGGCGATGTCGCCCTTACCGTCGATCTTCTTGGACTGTTTGTTGATGTCGACGACGATCACGTCCACGGCCTTGCGCATCCCGCGGACCAGTGCGTTGGCATCGACGCCCGCGGCGACTTGGCGGAGGCCTTCCTTGAAGAGCGACTCGGCGAGCACGGTCGAGGTCGTCGTGCCGTCGCCGGCCTTGTCGGAGGTCTTGGACGCCGCTTCCTTGACGAGCTTGGCCCCGAGGTTCTCGTCCTTGTCGCGGAGCTCGATCTCCTCGGCGACGGTGACGCCGTCCTTGGTCACGGTCGGGCCGCCCCAGGACTTGTCGATGACGGCGGCGCGGCCGCGGGGGCCGAGGGTGCTCTTGACGGCAGCGGCGAGCTTCTCGACGCCGCGGAGCAGGGCTTGACGGGCTTCGGTCTCGAAGGCCAGTTCCTTGACGGCCATGGATGCGGTCTCCACAAACGGGGTGAGAGGGTTTCGTTCGGTCGACGCCGGGGGCGGGAGCGTACGAGAAACGCGGGCCGCACATCAGCGTGGGTGAGCGTCGGCAAGGCCGGTGCCACGATGGACGACGCGTGAGGCGGACGATCAAGACTCGTAAAGTTCTGTGAGATAAATGATTGCGCGGTTTTTGGGTTTCCTGCGGATCGCAGTGGATCAGACGGGCCATGTCAACGTGGCAGGTCTGTGCGGATCGTGCCGACACGGCTGACACCGTGGCGGGATGCGCCTCGCGCACCGACTTCATGCGTCCAAACAGACGGCCTCGGGCGGCTCGGCGCTGGCCAACCGGCGTTTGCTACGCTCCCGCCCCATGCCCGAAGCCAATCCCGATCGTGAACAGGTAGCCGGCGCCGTCGCGGCCCGCCTCCGTTCATTCGCCGCCGATGCCCCGAAGACGCCCGTGCTCATCGGGTTTGACGGGTTCGTCGACTCGATCATCCGCGTGGTGGACAAGCGGCACGACCTGGACACCTACGACGAGGTGCCCACCATCAAGGCGTTCGGCGACAAGATCCTCGCCGCCGACGGCAAGAGCGCGAACTTCGAGTTCGTTGTCACGCAGGAGAAGCTCGGCGGCAACGGGCCGATCATGGCCAACGCGCTGCTGGAGGCGACGCTCGACGTGTCGTACATCGGGGCGCTGGGTCGGCCGAACATCCACGCGGCGTTTAGCGAGTTTGCAGGCCGGACCGAGGCGTACTCCGTCTGCGACCCGGGGTTCACCGACGCGGTCGAGTTCGGCAACGGCAAGCTGATGCTCGGCAAGTACGCGCACATGGCCGGGCTCGACGCGGCGATGGTCGAAGACGCACTGGGCACCGAGACGCTGACGAAACTGGCGGCGAAGTCTCGGCTGATCGGCATGACCAACTGGACGATGTTGCCGAACGTCGAGTCGGTCTGGCGGCGGGTGGTCGAGTTGATCCCCGAGCGCGCGGACAAGTCGATGCAGCCGGTGGTGTTCGTCGACTTTGCCGACCCCGCGAAGCGCACGGACACCGACCTCAAGGGCGCGCTGGCGTTGCTGTCGGAGATGCAGGCCAAGGCCAACGTCGTGCTGGGGCTGAACCTCAGCGAGGCGACACAGGTCCGCACGGTGCTCGCGCTCGGCGGCTTCGGCGACGACCCGGGCGACGCGCAGGCCCGCGCGGCGATCGAGGAGTCGGCGTCGAAGATCCGGCAGGCGCTGGGGCTCACGGCCGTGGTCGTGCACCCGCGCGAGGCGGCCGCCGCGGCGGTGGACCGCGGCGAAGGCGAAGTGGTCGCGCGGTTCGCCGGGCCGTTCGTCGCCCGGCCGAAGCTCTCGACCGGGGCGGGCGACAACTTCAACGCGGGGTTCTGCCTGGGGCTGTTGGCCGGGCTCGACCCGGTGGGGTGCCTGTGCACGGGCGTGGCGACGTCGGGCTTCTACGTCCGCAATGCCCGGAGCCCGAAACTGAACGAGTTGGCCGATTTTTGCGACCACCTGCCGGCCCCAGAAGGCGAATAGCCGCCCTCGATCGTCCGCGAGATGACGGTTTGTGAAACGGGGGAGCCCTGCCGCTGACCGTGGGGCTTGGTCGTTTTTTGGACCAAATTCTCTGGCTGAACGGTTTCTTTGGGCCGGGGGAATGGTCAGGGTTGACAAGGTGTCAATGGCGAGTATGATGAAACTGTTTCACGTGTGTTGCATTTCCAGCGTTTCTGCGGGTCTGACCGTTTCGCCCAGTTCTCGTTCGCCACGCCCTCCCCGTCGCCGACGTCATTGCCCATGTCCAGCGTCCGTGAAATCGCGCAGCAGGCCGGCGTGTCCATCACGACCGTGTCTCGCGTCCTGAACAACCACCCGCGGGTGAGCGCCAAGGCCCGCGAGAAGGTGTTGTCCGCCGCGAACCGCGCGCGGTACCAGCCGACGGTGGGGCGCAAGTCGACGGTGAACATCGCGTTGCTCTACACCGGCGCGTTGGCGGTGGGCTCGGCGTTCGACGCGGCGCTCATGGAGGGCATGACCACGGGCATGGAAGAGTTCGGCTACGACCTGGTCGTGCTAGACGGCACGCGGGCCCGTCAGCCCGACGAGACCTTCTCGCAGATGTTCATGCGCAAGGGCATCCGGGGGGTGATCCTGCGCTCGTCGGCCACGGCGCGTGGCCCCGCCCAAGAGGTCGCCGACGAGGGGTTCCCCGCTGTCGTGCTCGGCGACCGGTTCGACCACCCGTCGATGACGTTCGTCGGCTCGGACTCGCGCGCCGCGAGCCGCGAAGCCGTCCAACACCTGATCGACCTCGGGCACAAGCACATCGGAGTCGTGACGAACGTCGAAGACGATTGCGACCACATCGACCGGATCCATGGCTACCACGACGCGATGGAAGCCGCCGGCTTGTCGCACGCGTCGTCGTTGGTGTTCCGGACGCCCGCCCACCGCGTCGGCGGCGAGGCCTTCATGAACCGGTTTGCCTCGATGCCGAACCGGCCGACCGCCCTGTATTTCGTCGACCCGATCCCCGGTTTCGCCGCGATCAACCAGGCACAGACGCTGGGCATCCGGGTGCCCGAAGACCTGTCCATCGTCGGCTTCGACGACCACGAGTGGCGTTTCATGTCCCGGCCGGCGATGACCGCTGTGTGCCAGGACGCGATCGCGTTGGGCCGCTCGGCGTTCCAGGCTTTGAATCAACTCATCGAACGCCCCGGCCAGACGCCCCGCGTCGAGGCCAAGCCCGCTTGGCTCGAGGTGCACGCCTCGACGGGGCCATTGGCTCACGTTCACGGCTGATCGTTTCCCTGGCCCATACGGGCCTATTTCTTGTTCCTGTCTGTGTCACCCCCTTGGAGGAATGCTCAAGATGTTTCGTCTGAAGACCATCACCGTGTTTGCTTCTGCCGTCGCGCTGAGTGCAACGGCCTCGGCCAACCTGTTGGAGAACTCGGGGTTTGAAGACCCTGTGGTTGCCGACGGGGCCCCGTTTGTCGGGGAGTGGGAAGGCTTTGCCGGGGGCGGCGCCGCCGGTTCGGGCAACAGCACGATCAACCCGTTGAGCGGGGCGCAGCACCTCGCCGCGAACATCGACGCTTCGCCCAACTCCTTCGCCGGCGCCTTCCAGGACGAAGACAACCTCAACGCCGGCGACATCGCCACCTTCAGCATCTGGGCCCTTGACGCCCTCGGCGACACGGGGTCGGGCGTTGAGATGCGGATGGAGTTCCGCGACTCGGTCAGCGACACCGAGATCGGTCGCACCATCAACTTCGTTCCGGGCGACACGCTGCCCGCGCTGACGAACAACAACTACACCCTGCTGTCGATCTCCGAGACCATCCCGGCCGGCGCCGACACGATCCGCGCTGTGGTCGCCATTCAGAGTTTCGGCGGTCCGGCGACCCAGTCGATCTTCTTCGACGACGCGTCGCTGACCGTGGTCCCCGAGCCCGCGTCGCTCGCTATGGCCGGCCTCGGCGCGTTGGCGCTGATGCGTCGCCGCAAGTGATCCGACCTCCCTTTCGCCCGCGGCGGCCCGCGCCGCCCCGGGCGTTTTCACCCGTCGGCCGCACGCCCGACTCCCCCGATTCACGGAGCCACCCCATGTCGATCCTGCCCCGCACCGAGTCACGCCGTCCCGTCGGTTTCACGCTCATCGAACTGCTCGTGGTGATCTCGATCATCGCGCTGCTGATCGGCATCCTCCTGCCGGCGCTCGGCGCCGCGCGACGCACCGCCCGCAGCATGGCCTGTCTGTCCAACGAGCGGCAGCACCTCATCGGCCTCAACGCCTACGCCACCGACCACGACACGTTCCTGCCCCCGGGGTACACCGAGCCGCAGTTCACGCAGGACGGCACCGGCACCGACTGGACGCTGCTGATCTCCAGCTACATCGGCATCGGGGCCGACGAGTACGGCAACGTCGACGACGAAGGCGGGCCGTCCGAGATGTTCCGCTGCCCCGACGCCGCGATCCCCGAGCCCGAGGACAAGCTGCACTACTCGTCGCACCCGACGATGATGCCCTCGCTGGGCGTGCACCCGCTCTACAAAACCGACCAACTCAAGCGGCCGACGGAGGTCCTGCTCATCGCCGACGGCCAGCAGTTCCAGCCCGAGGGCAACCCCTTCGCTGCAACCGCCAACCACGACAGCTTCGCCGTGCTCAACAACCTCGACGCCGGCGAGGTCATGTTCGGCGGCCCGAGCGTGCCCTTCTCGTTTACTCACCCGGTCGACGGCACCACCGTCAGCGGCACCTCCCGCGCCAAGTGGTATCTCCAGTCCGATACCGACAACAAGGACCTGATCGACTACAACGCAGAGTTGCTCAACAACGACGACGCGACTGGGTTCGCGCAGTCCGCGAACCTGCGCTTCCGTCACGGCGGCGACAAGTCCGTCAACCTCGGCTACCCCGACGGCCACGCCGCGTCGTCCCAACTCGACACCCTGACCCACGCCAACGTCCGCCCCGACCGCTGAGCGTCACCCGACGCCCGCGCCGTCCACGGAATCGGCGACCCCATCCGCTTTGTCCGCTTCTTCATACCCCTCGGAGTTCACGAAAGATGAACCGCTTCGCCCGACCCCGATTCACCACCGCCGCGCTGCTGCTCGGCCTGACCGCGCCCCTGGCCCTGCCCGCCTCCGCCCAGGTCCTGCTCCGCGACGACTTCGACGGCACCGGCAACATCGACGGCGCCGTCTGGCGCGTTCCCTTCGGTGGCGACGGCTCGTTCTACGGCCGGACCCAGGCCAAGACCGACCCCACCCTGATCGCCCAGCAGGTCGGCGGCGCCGCCGAACTCGTGCTCGACACCTTCCTCGATGGGCTCGCCTTCCACGGCGGCGAGTTCATCTCCCGTCGGCAGTTTGCCCGTGGCGGTGGCCTTTCCGTCGAGTACCGCGCCAAGTTCGACGCCGCCGCCGTGGCCGACGGCCTGGTCAACGGTCTGTTCCTCTACTCCGGCGTCGTCCGCGAGGTCGACGGCCAGATCGTCCGCGACGAGTTGGACTTCGAGTTGCTGTCGAACCAGATCAACAACGGCAACCAGCCGCTGACCAACGTCTACAACGAAGAAGGCTTCGGCACCCCGGGCAACCCGCAGTTCGTGCCCGCCGTCGATCTGACGCAGTACCAGAACTACCGCATCGACTGGACGCCCGACGCGGTCCGGTGGTATGTCAACGACAACCTCGTCCGCACCGAGACCACGCTGGTGCCCGACGACCCGATGGCCGTGCACGCCAACCTCTGGGCCCCCGACGCCGGGTTCGGTGACGCCTTCAACGCCTCCCTCCAGCCCGCGCCCAACGCCGGCGCCAACCAGCAGTACAAGGCCCAGATCGACTTCATCGAGGTCACCCGCTTCAACACCACCGTTGGCCCCAACCTGCTCAGCAACCCCGGCTTCGCGGACGACTCGCCCGCCGGTGTCACCACCGACCCCAACGGCGCCGACGGCAAGTGGTTCCTGTTCAACAACGCCTTCGCCGCCAACAGCGAGATCGTCGACTCCAACGGCGACGGCTTCCTGCTCAAGACGTTTGGCCCCGGCGGCTTTATCTCCGACGCCTCGGGCGCGTTCCAGGATGTACCCATCCTGCCCGGCCAGGAGATCGAGGCGAGCATCGACGCGATCACCCCGCTCACCGACTCCATCGCCGGCACCAACAACTTCGCGGACATGGCCCTTGAGTTCCTCGACGCCAACAAGAACCCGCTGGGCAACACCCGCACCGTCGCCATCCTCGACGGCCGCGACCCCACCATGATCGAAGGCGAGTTCGTCACCGCGACGATCAACGGCCTAGCGCCCGCGAACGCCGCCTTCGCCCGCCTCGTCCCGCGGTTCATCGGCATCGTCGACAGCAACGGCGGCCCCGATCCCGGCGCGGTGTTCTGGGACAACGCCTCGGTCAACATCCTCGAGGCGGTCGTCGCCGCCCTCACCGGCGACTACGACGGCAGCGGCCAGGTCGAGCAGGGCGACCTCGACATCGTCCTGCAGAACTGGGGTACCGGCACCTTCACCGGTGACGAAGCCGCGCTCGTGGGCGGCGGGCCGTTCGACGGCACCGTCGACCAGAACGAGCTCGATGGCGTCCTCCAGAACTGGGGCAGCACCGCCGCGCCAGACTTCGCTGGCAGCGCCGTGCCCGAGCCCGCGGCCCTCGCCGTGCTCGGCAGCCTGGGCGTGCTGGGCTTGCGCCGCCGCGGCGCCGACTGACTGACCGCCCTCCCTTTGCGGCGGGCCGGTTAGTTCCGGCCTTCCACTTCTCTTATGGGTCACACGTCGTCCAAGCCGAATGATCCGCCGCCTTGCCGGGAGTAGAGCAGCATGTTGAACACGCGTTCGATTCTTGGTGGTGCGGTCGGCGTACTGGCTTCGGTGCTTTGTTTTGGCGGCGCATCCATGTCGACACCGGATGTGGCGTCGGCTGCGGGGCGGGAACCCGTGGTCATAGAGATCGATCGCGTCGCGGACGCGCCGCGGGAAGGCTGGACGCTGGTGTGGGCCGACGAGTTCGACGGCGACGCCGGCACGCCGCCGAACCCACAGAACTGGACGCACGACCTCGGCGGGCACGGCTGGGGCAACGCCGAGCACCAGACCTACACCGACCGCGTCGACAACGTCGCGCACGACGGCGAGGGGCACCTGGTCATCACGGCGAAGAAGGAAGAGTTCGTCGGCGTGGACGGGAAGGAAGCGGAGTACACCTCGGGCCGGATCAAGACACAGGGCAAGTTCACGACGCGGTACGGCCGGATCGAGGGGCGGATCCAGGTACCGACGTCGCAGGGCATGTGGTGCGCGTTCTGGATGCTGGGCGAGAACTTCGGCGAGGTGGGCTGGCCGGAGT
>JANQPR010000192.1 GCA_028285385.1 Phycisphaera sp. | reverse complement strand
ACCAACGGGTGCAGCCAGAGCGTCGCTCGGACCGCCTGAGCCAGCAGCAGCCACGCGTTGTCGCGGCGGTGGAGGTGCGTCAACTCGTGCAGCAACACCGGCTCGTCACACGCAGCCGCGTCGTCGGTGGGCAGCAGGAGCGCCGGGCGTCGGATGCCCAGCAGCAGCGGGCTCTTGATCTCGTTGCTCAGCCGGACCTCGGGATACGTGCCGATGCATTCCGGCAGCAAGGCTCGAACCCGCGCCGCCAACGCGTCGTCTGCCAGCACGGACCGACGACGAAGCCGTTCGCTGACGAGCAGGCCGCCGAGCAGCCGCGCCCACAGCACGGCCGCGCCCCCGAACCACACCACCGAGAACGCGATGTAGATCCAGCCAGCGGCACTGACGCCAGAGTCATCGCTAAACCAGACGGGTTCGGGCAGCGCGACGTACCACGTCGTGGGCATCAACGTGTGTCCCAGCACCGCCGCGAGCGGGATCGCCAACACGCTGGCCAGCGTCGCGCGCTGAACGAGGCACTTCCACGCCGCGCCGTGCCGATTTGCCCACGTTTCCAGCGCCCACCCGGCCAGCAACACCACGGTGACCTGGATCAACAGGTTGCTGCCGAAGGTCATCAGGAATCCCGAGGTGATGCCGGTCATGCGGTTCTCCCTGTTCCGTCGAACGCCGAACGATAGGCAAGCCGGTTACCGCCGCTTTCGCGACGCCCTGGCGTCCTTGCCGATTTGTTGCGTGTTCGACGAGTGTTTGTCGAGCATCCGCCGGATCTCGTCCAGTTCCTCCGGGTCGACCTCGCGGCCGCTGAGCAGGTGGCTGACCAACGCCGACGCCGACCCGCCGAAGACCCGGTCGAGGATGTCGGTCACGCCGTCGCTGGCGGCCTCTTCCCGGTCGATCAGCGGGAAGAACACGAACGTGCGGTCGTCCTTCTCAAACCCGACGGCACCCTTCTTCATCAGCAAGCGGAGCTGGGTCTGCACGGTGCTGTGCGCGACGTCCAGGCCGCGGTCGTTGAGCGCGTCGGTGACCTGCCGTGCGTTGGCCCGGCCGAGGTCCCAGAGGACGTTCAGGAGTTCGAGCTGTTTGCTGCCGAGCTTCATGGCGTGAGTTGTAGCGGAGACGCCCGCCGGAACGGACGGAAACGTGCCGTTGACGCGTTCGGTCAACGGCACGGCGGAGGGAGAGAGCGTTACGCGGCCTGGCGCTGGCGACGCAACGCCATCAGGCCGAGGCCGACCAGGATGCCCGCCGCGGCGGTGGGCGTGGGGATGGCGGTGGCGTTGACTTGCGCGTCGCCCACGTCGGCGCCGGAGAGATCGACGCTGGCCAGGCTGTTGGACGTCAGGAATCCGGCGAACTCGGGTGAGACCAACAGGTTCGCCCCGATCTGCAGCGACTCCGACGCGGCGTTCAGCGTCGACGGGTTTTCGATGTCGAACAGGATGGCCTGGATGCCGACATTGCTGGCGACGAAGAAACCGGACGCCAACCCGTTGAGCGTGCCGGCCCGGTTGGCGTCGAAGCCGATCGTGAAGTCGCCGACCTCGACGGTGTCGCTGTTGAAGAAGACCGAGCCCTGGTGCTCGATGCTGCCGGAGAAGCTGCCGAGGAAGTCGGCCGGGTCGTACATGAAGGTCGTGGGCAGCGATGGGGCATCGGGGGCGTTGATGGCGAACGCCACTGAGCCGGGGATCGCGCCGGGCGAGATCACGTCGTTGGAGACGCTTGAAAGGTCGAGTGAAGCGGCGGAGGACAGCGTGTCGGTGTCGAGGGCGACGCTAGTCGCGCCGCCGTTGACCGTGACCGAGGCCGCGGACACGGTGCCGGCGGTCAGGCCGACGGTGGCCGCCGCGGCGACGGCGGTCAGGAATCGGGATCGCATTAAAAACTCCTCGAATGTGCGGTAGGTCCCGCGGGTTGGGAAGTCCAATACATCCGGCCCGGGCCGGCGGGCTGCAGCTGCGGACGAGATTATTCATGCCAATAGATTTAGTCAAGTAAATTTACCAAAGAAAAATGGTCCGCGATCGATCCACCCAGCGACTGCCGGGCGTCGGCTCAGCGTCGTCGTTGCTGTCGATCCCGGAGGTGTCGCAACTCGATGCGGTACTCGGCGTCTTCACGGGTGTCCTCGGCCGTGTCCAGCGCCGCGGCGACCCAGGCGGGCATTCCGACGAGCGTCATCACCAAGGCCAGCAGCATCAGCGCCGCCCACCACGTCGGCGGCGACGCCAGCCACACGACCACGAGCGCCGCCAGCACCACCAACGCCGCCACCGCGATGCCGCGCCAGAGCACGTGCGACCGGACCCAGCCACGGACTTCTTCCTCCTCGCTGGCGTTGTGGTAGTGCCGGTAGTCGGGTTTGGGGTGCGGGATCGGTCGGTGGTAGTGGCGCATGGGACACCTCGGCGTTGGGACAGGGGCACACGGCAACCGTCGGCTCGCGCGTCCGGGCTTGGTAGACCTGCGGTGTCCGGACGCTCGGGCCCGACCCTTTGAGCTTACGGTTCGATCAGGGTTTCGGCGTCAGGAGTTGCCCTGACGTCGCGCCGCGCAGCGGCACGGAATCCCCGGTACCGTTCGCCCATGCCGCAGAGCGACGAGTTGAGGGTTGCCGTGTCCGCCGTCCGCGCCGCGTCCCGGGTGTGCGTGAAGGTGCAGCGGGCGCTGGTTACGGCCGAGACGTTGGAGAAGCGGGACAAGTCTCCGGTGACCGTCGCCGACTACGCCTCGCAGGCCGTGGTTTGCGCGGTGTTGGGCGAAGCGTTTGCGGAGTTGCCGGTGGTCGGGGAAGAGGCGGCCGCCGAGTTGCGGGAGGACGCCAACGCGGCGTTGCGGGCGTCGGTCGCGCAACACGCCGGGTTGAGCGAAGGCGACGCGCTGTCCGCCATCGACCGTGGCGGCTTCGACCCGGCGCAGGACCGCAACGTCAAGCGGTACTGGGCGCTCGACCCGATCGACGGCACTAAAGGATTCCTGCGCGGTGAGCAGTACGCGGTGGCGCTGGCGTTGATCGAAGAAGGCCAAGTGACGCTCGGCGTGCTGGGCTGCCCGAACCTCGACGGCGGCCGGCTCATGGTCGCGCAGCACGGGCAGGGCACGCGGGTGTTGCCCGTCGAGGGTGACGCACTCGACGGCGAGGTTTGTCGCGTCACCGACACGACAGAATCGGCTGACGCGTGTTTCTGCGAGTCGGTGGAGTCCGGGCACTCGGACCACGACGCGTCGTCGCGGATCGCCGCAGACCTGGGCATCACGAAGCCGCCGTACCGGATCGACAGCCAGTGCAAGTACGCCGCGCTGGCGTTGGGCCGGGCCGACGTTTATCTGCGTTTGCCCACGAAACCGGGTTACCGCGAAAAGGTCTGGGATCACGCTGCCGGGGCACTCGTCGTTCAAGAAGCCGGCGGAGCGGTGACGGACGTGCGCGGCAACGCGCTGCACTTTGGCGCCGGCCGAACACTGCAACCCGACGCCGGCGTCGTCGCGAGCAACGGCAAGTTCCATGGCCAAGTCATCGGTGTCGTTGATACGGTGCTTGGCTGAGCGTGACTCGTTACGCCGGGTCGTGTGACTCAGTTGATTCGAGGGAGCGTTGACCATGAGTGACGCAGAGTCTCTGCACGACACGACCGTGTTCCCTACGCCGGTGCCTTCCGCGCGCCGGGTGTTGATCACGTCGGACCCGTTCCAAGGCGTCGTGCCGGAGAACGCTTGGCACGCAAGCGTGTGGCCGGGCTCGTGGGTCTGGCTCGAAGGTGGCGACGCGCGCCTGCCCGTGGTCGCGGCGTTCCGTTGCGCGTTCGATACGGCGTCGGCGGCCGCGGTGCGTCTGCACGTCTCCGCGGACGAGCGGTACGAGCTCTTCCTGGACGGTGAGCGCCTCGGGCGCGGCCCGGAGCGCGGTGACCCGGAGCACTGGGCGTTCGATACGTACGAGGTCGACCTTGAACCCGGTGATCACGTGTTGGTGGCGCGGGTGTGGTCGTTGGGCGAGGCGGGTTACCAGACGCAGGGCGCGGCGATGTCGGTCCGGCCGGGCCTGCTCGTCGCGGCCGAGGGCGAATGGGCCGAACGGCTCAGCACGCAGCCGGGGAAGTGGTGGGGCAAGCCGCTCGACGGGTACACGCACCTGCCGGCGGTAATGGAGGAGTCGGCGAAGTACGTCGGCGGCAGCGAGCGTGTGGATGGTCGTCTGTTCGACTGGGGCTTCGAGCGCGGTGAGGGTGACGGGTGGGGGGAAGTCGTCCGGGTTGAAGCCGCGCAGTGCGGCCGATTCAACTACGGCGAGCGCTACCGTCGCCACCGCTTGACGCCGGCGCAGCTGCCGCCGCGTGGCAAGTCGGCGACGCGGTTCGCCGAGGTCCGGTTCGCGGCGGCGTTGCCGAACGAGTTCGCGGACGACCCGCTGCGGCTGAAGGTCACGATGGACGATCACGTCGGAGCGTCGGCCGCCGCGTGGCAGGCGCTGATCGAACAGGACCAAGCCGTCGTCGTGCCGCCTCACTCGGCGGTCCGGGTCATCCTCGACGCGCGCGACTACTTCACGGGCTATCCCGAGCTGACGGTCAGCGGCGGCGCGGGCGCGTCGGTGCGGTGGCACTGGGCGGAGGCCTTGTTCAACTCGCCGGACCCGCCGGCCAGCGGCGACGCCGGCGCGGCGGTCGCGAAGGGCCACCGCGACGAGCTGGACGGCAAGTACTTCCGCGGCCGTGGCGACACGTTCATTACCGACGGTGGGGAGGGGCGTCTGTTCTCGCCGCTGTGGTGGAGGGCCGGGCGTTACGCCGAACTGCTCGTGAACACCGGCGACACGCCGCTGCGCATCGAGTCGCTGATCATTCGGCAGACGTACTACCCGCTGGAGGATGTCTGGTCATGGCAAAGCAGTGAGTCCCGGTTGGACGCGACGCTGCCGATCCTCCGGCGGGGCATGCGGGCGTGCATGCACGAGCACTACACCGACTGCCCGTACTACGAGCAGTTGATGTACACCGGCGACACCCGTATCGAGGTGTTGACCAACTACCTGCTCAGCCCGGACACGCGCCTCGCACGCAAGGCGGTCGAGTTGTTTAGCTGGTCCGGGCTACACGACGGGTTTACGCAGGCGCGTTACCCGTGCTACGACACGCAGGTGATCGCGCCGTTCAGCCTCTGGTGGGTCGCGATGGTGCACGACGCGGCGCGGTGGCGCGGCGATCTGGCGCTGGTGCGGCGCGTGATGCCGGCGGTCCGTGGCGTGCTCGAAGCCTGGCGCGCCTGTCGGAATGCCGATGGCCTCGCGGAGTGTCCCGACGGGTGGAACTTCGTCGACTGGGTCCCGGGCTGGCGTTTCGGCTGCCCGCCCGGCTCGTTCGACGGCGTGAACATCACGATGAACTGGCATTTCGCGTGGGCGCTGCGGATCAAGGCGAACCTCGAACGTTTCGTCGACGAGCCCGAACTCGCCACGCGCGACGAGCGCGACGCCCGCGCGGCCGCCGACGCCTTGCTGCACGCCGCGTGGGACGACGACAAGGCGCTGTTCGTCGAGACCCCGGGCGGGGACGTCTACAGCGAACACGCGCAGTGCCTCGCGCAGTTGAGCGGGTTGCTGGACGAATCGCAGCGGCGGCGTTGCCTCGCGGCGCTGCTCAAGACTCCTGGCCTGGCGCGGACGACGATCTACTTCTCGTTTTACCTACTCGAAACGTTGGGGCTGTCGGGCGAGGCAGACCCGTTCTTCCGTCGTCTCGAGCAGTGGTACGGCCTGCCGGAGCAGGGCTTCGTGTGCCCGCCGGAGAGCCCCGAGCCGTCGCGGTCGGACTGCCACGCGTGGGGCTCGCACCCGATGTTCCACCTCTACGCGACGGTGCTGGGGTTGCGGCCCAAGGCGTTCGGCATGGACGAGTTGGTCATCCGCCCGATGCTCGGCCCGCTGCAACACATCGCCGGCCGGTGTGCGCATCCCCGAGGCCGGGTGTCATTTGACCTGCGGCGAGACGCCGACGGCAGGTTGTCTGGCGAGGTCGCGTTGCCGGCGGAGGTAAACGCCAAGGTGATGATCAACGGGCAGACGTACCAAGGACGCGGCACGCTCACGTGGTGAATGGTTTTCCCGCGGGTTTGCGGTAGGCGCGCGTGGGAATCGGTGTGAGACGCGACCGGGCTAACAGATTAGGTGTCGTTTTGCGCCGGGGCCATGCCCGACCGGGTTTTCTCCAATCCAGCGTTCGTCCGCGGGATCCTCGGCGCGTTGGAACCGGGTATCCATGCTGAGCCGTACCCGAGCGGAGCGGTTGTCCAGACTGCCATGGACGGTGTAGATGTGGAAGATGACCACGTCACCGGGCCGGTAGGTCTCGGCGGTAAGCCAGGGGAGCTTGAGCCCGCGTTGCAGCGCGACGGGGTTCTTGGTGAGCTTGCCGTCTCCCACCGGGCCGACCCACCCGTGCTCGCCCCTGGGCCGGCGGGCCGGGTGGTTGGTGCAGACCTTGTCTACGTCTTCCTGGAAGTAGCTCTTGGCCAGCCGCTCGAGCCGGTGCGAGCCCGGCATCACGATCAAGCCTCCCACGTCGAGTGGGATCTCCATCAGCGGCGTCCAACTGGTGAACAGCCGGTGAGTGCCGCGGTTCATGTAAACGGTGTCGGCGTGGGGCGCGGTGCCCGGCCCGGGGCCCATGACGCGCATCCACGCAAAGTCGAGGCGACGAACCGGGCCCTCAAGCAAGTTCTCGTAGAGTTCGATCATGCGGCCCGTGTTCTGCAGGCGCTGGAGCGGTTCGTTCTCCTTGAACAGTTGGTGGAAGCCCTTGCCGTTCCAAGACGTCTTGGCGATCCCGGCGTCCCGGCCGGCTTCGATGTCCAGCACGCCCTCCGTCTCCAGCCGCTCTAGTAGTCGGTCGCGGGCTTGCCCGACTAAGTCAGCGTCGAGCACGCCGGGCAGGAACAGGTATCCGTCTTCGTCTAGCCGAGCCCGTAACGCCTCAGGCTGATCAAGCACGTCATTGCTGGCTCGGAGCCAACCAAAGGCGCTTGGGCTCAAATCGAGGCGATGTCCTAGGCTGTAGAGGTCGGGCAGTGAAGATGGCATGGAACGGCTCTAGGGGCAGGCGACCGTCACTTAATAATAACGATAATATTTAGTTATGCCTTACGAAATCCGGTTTTTCGGCTTGGAGCGCGGTCGGATTGGTACGGACTAAAACGAGTCGCGACCGTCAGGGAGCGGGCCTTCCCCGCGGCACCGGACCGGTCTCTGTAGGTTCCGGCTCGTCCGGCAGGCGTTTCAGGCCATGTTTGAGATTATGAAGAAACAGGGGGTTCAGGCAATCACGTCGAGCGACGCGCCCTTAAACGGCTCGACCGACATCCGCTGCACCTGCGACTGCTGCAACTGCGCGGCCTGTTCGAGCAGCGCTACGGCGGCGTCGCCCTGCTGACGCTGCACGTCCAGCCCCTTCTTGGCCACCGCGGTCTGCACTTGGCTGAGCAGCTGGGCCTGCTGGAACTGGCTGGTGGCGGTGGGAGAGACCCCTGACATGAGGGAGGTATCGGAACGCGGGTGAGGGCGCCTGCAGTTACACGCCGGCGGCGGCCGTGGCGTCGATCAGAGACGCCCGCGCGGCGTGGATCGGGACCCGATAACCCGACCGCCCTCGGAAGAAGGTGACTTCGCCGTAGCCCGCCGCAGCGAGCTGGTCGTAGGCCTCCTCGAACCGGTCGGCGACCCGCGAGGGGTGGTGCGCATCGGCGCCGACGGTGACCGGGATGCCGCGCTGCTGCATCGCGCGGAGGATCGTCGGGCCGGGGTTCATCTCGGGCACGGCCTTGTACGCCCCGGAAGTGTTCAGCTCCATGGCGACGCCGGTGCGGGCGATGCGGTCGAGGTAGCCGTGCAGGTGCGGCAGGATCGACGCGGGGTGCCAGGCGTCGCCGACCATGTTCTTGACCAGGTCCGGGTGCGCGAGCGCATCGAAGAGCCCGGTCTCGGCGGCCTGGGCGAGGTGCTCGAAGTAGCCGTGCTGGAACGCGACGGGGTCGCCCATCCAATAGGCGTCGCGGTACTCCTGCAGGTGCGGGTGCACCGACCCGAGCACGAAGTCGAAGTCGGTCCGCCAGAGCAGCTGCTCGACGTGGTCCTCATAACCAGGGAAGAAGTCGCACTCGAGCCCGAGGCGGACGCCGAGCCGGCCCGCGTAGTCGTCCTTGAGTTGTGCGACGAGCGCCAGATACTCGCCGAACTCGTGCTCGGCCATGCGGACGTGCGCCGAGTGCCCGTCGGGCATCGGGCAGTGACACGTCACGGTGATGCCGGCCAAGCCGCGCTGCAGCGCGCGGTCGGCATACTCCGAAAGCTCGCCGCAGGCGTGCCGGCAGAGCGGGGTGTGCAGGTGAGTTTCGTAGACGACGCGGCCGGTGTCGGCATCAGATGGGATGCCGGTCGCGTCGGACGACGCGGGCGAATCGAAATCAATCGGCGGAAGGGCGGGGCGGGAGGTCGTCGTCGGCGTCTTGGAACTCATCCACTTCCCCGACGACGCGATCGCCGGCCTCTCCTTGCGGGTCTTCGTTGTCGTCGGTTGCGTCCCAACCGTCTGAATCGCGAGTTGTGCTAGGAGCATCGGCCGATTCGCTGCCCGGCTGTGCCCCGTCGGCGGGATTTTCTTCCGGGGTGTCCTGCTTGCTCTCCCACGTCTTGCGGAAGCGCTCCCGGCGCTCGGCGCGCCGGCGGGTCTGTTCGTCCGGCCAGTCGTATTGGACCTCGCCGGTCTCGGGGTCGCGCCAGTCCGGCGAGGCCTCGGGCTCGCCGGCTTCGTCGGTCTCCCACGCCGACTCGGGCTGCAGCGCCAGCGCGATCTGCCCGGCAGCTTCGTCCTGCGTGACCTTGACTTTGCGTTGGCGGACGAGCTCGAGCGTCGCGAGAAACAACCCGATCATCTCGCTTCGCGTTCGGCCCTGGAACAGTTGAGGCAGCGTCATCGCTTGGCCGGCACCGCCGTCGCGTTGGATGCGGTCCACGATGTCTTCCGCGTGCAGCGAAATCGGCGTGTCGTCGTAGGTCACCTCGTGGTCGCCGAGGTGCCCGATGCTGTCCATCACCCGGCCGAACGCGGCGCACAGGTCGAGTACGTTCACGTCTTCGAGGTCGAGCTCGATCGGCTTCGCCTCGGTCTCGTCGGGTTCGTCTTGCTGTGCTTCGCCGACGCGGGCGTGCACGGGGAAGCGGACTTCCCACTCCGCGGCGCGGGACTCGAGCGCGTTGGCGGCGTCTTTGAACCGTTTGTAGGCGAGCAGTTGCTGGACCAGCTCGAAGCGAGGGTCGATGGCCGGGTCGGCTTCGGGTTGGTCGCCGGCTTCGTCGTCCTGCTCCTCGGCGGGGCGGGGTACGAGCAGTTGGCTCTTGATCTCGACCAGCGTCGCGGCCATGACCAGGAACTCGCCGGCCTTCTCGACGTCGATCGTCTCGATCACGCGCAGGTGAGCCATGTACTGCTCGACCAGTTCGGCCATCGGGATGTCCTGCAGGTCGATCTCGTGCCGTTTGACGAGGTAGAGCAGCAGGTCGAGCGGTCCGGCGTAGGCGTCGAGCTGGATGCGGTGCGACGCGCCGCCGGGGGAGGCGGACGTCTCCGGGGCTGGACCCGTCGCCGTCGTCGGGGGGGGGGGTGGAGCAGACATGGTGTGCTTCCGTGCGGGTTGCATCATAATGCCCGGGCCGGGTCGGCGGACGTGTCGACGAGAACCCCGACGTTATGAGCAAGACCGCGAAAGACGACAATACCGCTGACGCCGACGGCAAGACGGACGCCCGCGCGTTTGCGCAGCGGGTGCTGGACGCCGAGGCCGAGGCGGTGCGCCGTATCCCCCTCGACGACCACTTCGACGCCGCGGTGCAGCTGGTCACGAAGGCCGCGGAGCGTCACGGCAGCCTGGTCGTGTCGGGCCTGGGCAAGTCCGGGCACATCGGGCAGAAGCTCTCGGCGACGTTTGCGTCCACCGGCACGCCGTCGCACTTCGTCAACCCCGTCGAAGCAGTGCACGGCGACCTCGGCCGGATCCGGGCCGGCGACGCGACGCTGCTGCTGAGCTACTCGGGCAACACGGAAGAGATTGTGCATCTGGCCGAACTGCTCAAGCCCGACGCGCTGCCGATGATCGCGCTGGTCGGGCCGGAGGGGAGCGACCTCGAGAAGCTCGCGGACGTGACGCTGCACGTCGGCGACGTGACCGAGGCCTGCCCGAACGAGTTGGCCCCGTCGTCGAGCACCACGGCGATGCTGGCGCTCGGCGACGCGTTGGCGCTCGCGGTCTCCCGGCAGCGACGGTTCTCGGCCGACGACTTCGCGAAGTACCACCCCGGTGGCGGGCTCGGGCGTCAGCTCACGCCGATCACCGCCGCCATGCGTTTCCGTGTCGGCGAAAACCTGCCGCTCATTCACGAGGCGATGCCGCTTCCCCAGGCGTTCAAGCTCGCCCAGCCGGCCGACCCGTCGCTGCGCCGCGCCGGCGCGCTGGTGGTAGTCGACGACCACGGCGTGCTCGTCGGCGTCTTCACGGATGGCGATCTGCGCCGGTTGACCTTCGGCGACCATGCGGACATGAACGCGCCGATCGGGCAGGTCATGACGCGCGACCCGCGTTGTTTGCTGGACGACGCCGTGGTTCGCGACGCTGTCCGGTTGATGCGGGAGACGCGCATCGACGAGCTGCCGGTGGTCGATGCACAGCACCAGCCGGTCGGGCTGATCGACGTGCAGGACTTGGTCACGCTGAAGGTGATCGACGGGTAAACCAGTTGCCGCAAAAGGCTACAGCTTCTCGCCAGGAAGCTTGCGGGCTTGTTTCACCCAATCGGTGAGTTGCTCCTCGAAGTCGTCGCCTTCATGGATGTGCAGGTAGCGTACCTCGGCCTGCTTGGACTCAACCGGTGGCACGGGCTTTAGCGCAGAGCCGTCAAAGAATGTGAGCTTCACATACTTAGTGAACACATGAAAAGAGAGAAACCAACGGTCGCGCTCGACGCCGTAGAAAGGCGAGTTCCACTTCACGGCTTTTTCAACCTTCGGGACAACGCCGACAACGATCTCGTCGATGCGTCGCCCGACGCCGCTCTTCCAGCCCGGCATCGCGGCGATGTAGTCCTGGACCGGTTCGTCGCCGTAGCCCTTGGGGATCTGCGGGTTCCCACCCGACAACAGTTTGGGTTTCGGCTTGCCGCCCATGCCGTGTTTCCGTGATGCTCTTGCGTTCTTGTCAAAGGATACCGACACGAAGGCCGGTCGAGGAGAAAAGCGGGGCGGACTGAAGAACCCCTTGGCCAGGTCCGGGCTTGCGGTACAGTGGAGGGCTATGCCTGATCCGGCCGACATCCGCTTGCTCGTCCTCGACGTCGACGGCGTCCTGACCGACGGCGGGCTGTACTACGGCCCCGGCGACGTCGAGCTCAAGCGCTTCGACATCAAGGACGGCTTCGCCATCCGTGCCGCGCAACGCGTCGGGCTCCACGTCGCGATCCTGACGGCCCGGCAGTCCGACGCCGTCGCGCGTCGCGGAGCCGAACTCGGCATCGAGCACGTCATCCAGGGCTCGCAGGACAAGGCCCGCGACGTCCGCCGGATCGCCACCGCCAGCGGCGTGCCGCTACACGAGGCCGCGTTCATGGGCGACGATCTGGTCGACCTGCCCGCGATGCGCCAGGTCGGTTACCCGATGACCGTCGCCGACGCCGCCGACGAGGTGAAACAGGCCGCCGAGCTGATCACGGAAAAGCCCGGCGGCCGCGGCGCGGTGCGTGAAGGCATCGAGCACCTGCTCAAGGCTCAGGGGAAGTGGGAGAAGGTCGTTGCGCAGTACAGCGGCGAGCCGCACGTGGTGACGCCGTCGCCGCTGTGAGTTTTTTGCATTATCGAGTTGTGGCGGCGTTGCGTCACAACGCGGTTGATACGTCAGCACGACGTATCACTTCACGCCGCTCTGAGCTTTCAACAACTCCGCGTATTCCACGATCGCGTCGTGCGTGGTGTATCGCGGTTCCCAGTTCAGGCCGGTCTTCGTCTCGGTCAAGTCGGCGCACGTGTAGTCCTGATAAAACACGTACGGGTTCTCGAAATAGTCGGGGGCGTAGTCGGTACCCAACGCCTCGTTGAGTGAGGCGACGATCTCGTTGAAGGATGTTGCGGCCCCCGTCCCGCAGTTGTATATGCCGGGCTTGGTGTCGTCGTCCGCGCCGGCGATGGTGCAACCGACGACGTCCTTGACGTAGACCTGGTCGCGGGCCTGCGTGCCGGGGTCGAAGATGCGGGGGCGCTTCCCGGCCAGCATCTGTTGCGCGAGCTGGAAGATCATCGACGCCATTTTGCCCTTGTTTTGCTCGCCGGGGCCGAAGACGTTGAAGTACCGCAGCCCGACGACGTGCGCGTCGGGGTGTTCGGCCAAGGTGCGCCGCGCGGCGTTCTCCATGACCCACTTCGAGAAGCCGTAGACGTTCGCGGGCCGCCCGGCGTCGGGAAGCTCAAAGGGACGTTGCTCCCGCATCGCGCCGTTGGCCTCGGTGCCGTAGGTCGCGGCGGAGGACGCCCAGATCAGCTTGATCTGGCGTTCGACGCAGATGTGGAGCAGGTCCTCGAACGGGTGGACGTTGTCGCGGATCATTGCCGCCTCGTCCATCACGGTGGTGTCGGTGATCGAGGCCTCGTGGAACACGACCTCGGGCTCGAAGCCGTCGATCAACGCGTCGAGGTCCATCTCGTGCAGCGCCCCGGCGATGACGCGCCCGCGGAAGGACCAACCGCCCGGGCCTTCGCTCGATAAGTTGACAAACGTCCCAAGCCGGAAGTCGTCGACGACGAGGATGTCGGCGCCGGGGTGTTTTTCCTGCAGCGTGCGGGCGAGATGGCCGCCGACGAAGCCCGCGCCGCCGGTGATGAGGATGCGTTGCATCGACGGAGTGTAACCCGCGCGGCCGGCGCGTCGTCTCGGCGGTCAGTCGTGGTCGTGGGTGGTGCCGACGTGGTGACTGTGCCCGAGGTGATGGTGGCCGTGCGGGTCGTGGGGGTGGTGTTCGTGGTGTTCGGCGTCCCCGTCGTGTTGCTCGGCCGTCGCTTTCGTTTCATTGGGCTGGGCCGCGTCCAAGACTTCAAGCTTGTGCACCAGCATCGGGTTGCCTGGGCGGGTGAAATCAACATCGAATCCCACCCGGACCGCGTCGCCTTCCGAGATCGACGCCGCGTCAACGCCCGGCCCGACGGGGAAGTTCATCGTCATCGCTTCCATACCCACATTCTCGCCGGCGTCGTTGTAGAAGTCCGGCATCGCCTCGTGCCTGATCTTCAGCACCGGCGGGTCGTCGCCCGGGATGGTGCCGGCCACGATCACGCCGTCGACCGTGTACGACCGGACGGTCGGGTCGACCTCGAAGGTCACGGCCGGCGACTCCTCCTTGCAGCCGGGCAGCACGAGGGTCAGGACGGCGAGCACCGGGACGGCAGAGAGCAGGACGCGTTTCATGTCCCGATCGTAGCCCTCAGGCCAGGCGCAACCTGCAACCGGAGCGGCCGAAACTCCATGGCCTGCCGGCTTTGACAGCCCCCGGGCAGCCGGTATCATCCCCGATTCGCCGCTCCTCGCGGCGGGTGTGCCAACCCAAGGCCAACCACGAGCCAGAATCGTGGAAGACGCGGCCCCAACCGGAAGCCGGCCCAGATCGGCCCACGCTTTCGCACCCGGCGGCCAACTCGAAAGGAGCCCCCCGTGGCCAAGAAGGAAGTTTCGACTGTATTCAAGATCCAGGCCCCCGGCGGTCAGGCCACCCCGGCCCCGCCCATCGGCCCGGCCTTGGGCGCCAACGGCGTCAACCCCGGCCAGTTCATCCAGCAGTTCAACGACGCCTCCCGCCACCTCAACGGGCAGGTCTGTGGCTGTGTGATCACGGTCTACAAGGATCGCAGCTTCACGTTCGAGCTCAAGGCCCCGCCGGTCGCCGAGATGATCAAGGCCAAGCTCAAGCTCAAGGGCGGCAGCGGCGAACCGAACAAGAACAAGGTCGGCAAGCTCACCCTCGCGCAGATGAAGGAGATCGCCGAGGAAAAGGGCAAGGAGCTCACGGGTCACAGCGAAGAGGCCCTGCTCCGCACCGTTGCCGGCACCGCCCGGTCCATGGGCGTCGAGGTCGAGGCCCACGGCTCGGTCTGAGCGCCGCGGCGGCTCCGTCGTCCACCCGATCAATCCGCTTCGGTCCACCACGAACCGTGATCGTGGGAGAAGACTCCGCCGGAGTCATCGAAAGGAAGGTTGTGATGCCGCGACAAGGCAAGCGTTACCGCAGCGACGCCGAGAAGGCCCCCGAGCAGCCCGTGCCGCTGGTTGAGGCGGTCAACCGGCTCAAGGCGATGAAGAAGGTCAAGTTCGACCAGTCGATCGACCTGTGCCTGCACCTGGGCATCGACCCCAAGCAGGCCGACCAGCAGCTCCGCGGCGCGATCTCGTTGCCGCACGGCATCGGCGGGGCCCCGAAGAAGGTGATCGCCTTCGTCGCCGCCGAGAAGGTCGAGGACGCCAAGGCCGCCGGCGCGGTCAAGGCCGGCGCGGAAGACCTGGTCAAGGAGATCGAGGAGGGCTTCATGGACTTCGACGTCGCCGTCGCCGAGCCCGCGATGATGCGCGTCGTCTCCAAGCTCGGCAAGGTGCTCGGGCCCAAGGGGCTGATGCCCTCGCCCAAGGCCGGGACCGTCACCCCCGACGCCGCGAACGCCGTCAAGGAGTTCGCCGCCGGCAAGGTCGAGTACCGCAACGACGACGGCGGCAACATCCACGCCGTCATCGGCAAGCAGTCCTTCGAGCCCGAGAAGCTCGCCGAGAACGCGCAGGCGTTCATCGACCACATCGTCGGCCGCAAGCCCAGCTCGGCCAAGGGCACCTACGTCAAGAAGGTCACCGTCGCCGGCACCATGACGCCGGGCGTGCCCGTCGCGATCTGAACCGAACACCCGTGAGCCGTGGACGGTGTCCACGGCACCGCCGACGCAGTCGTCGGCTCGCTGAAAGGGACACCCATGTCCAAACCCGTCAAGAACCTGATCACCCAGCAGTACGCCTCGATGTTCGACGGCGTCACCGGCGCCGTCATCGTCGACATCCGCGGCATCGACGCCAACACGACCAACGAGATCCGCGCCGGCCTGGCCGAGAAGCAGATCAAGGTCACCGTGGTCAAGAACTCGCTGGCCAAGCGCGCCTTCGCCGGCCACGACCTCGAGCCCGTCAACGACCTGCTCGACGGCGCGTGCACCATGGTCTACCCGACCACCGAAGACGCCTCGGCCGTGACCGTCGCCCGCGAGCTCATCGACTGGGCCAAGAAGGTCAAGGAGCTGCAGTTCCGCGGCGCGGTGCTCGACGGCATCACCTTCGGCCCCGAAGACATCAAGAAGCTCAGCGAGTACCCCACCAAGGAAGAGGCCCAGGCCAAGGCCGTGCAGGTCGTCCTCACGCCCGGGCAGAACCTCGTCGGCGCCTTGCTCGCCCCCGGTCGGAACATCGCGGGCATCCTCAAGACCATCCAGGACAAGCTCGAGGCCGGCGAGACCATCGCGAAGGCCGGCTGAGACCCACCCGTTTAACTTTGTTGAAACCCGTTCCGACTGGCCCCTCGGGGTTAAAGCGCCAACGGTTGGCAACCTCTCGGAACCCAGTGTTGGAGTACTGAACCATGGCAGAAGCAGCGATCGCGGAACTCGGCGACAAGCTCGTCGGGCTGACCCTCAAGGAAGCCGTCGACCTGGCGGACTACCTCAAGGAGGAATACAACATCGAGCCCGCCGCCGGCGGCGCGGTGATGGTGGCCGGCCCGGCCGGCGGTGACGGTGGCGGTGAAGTCGAGGAGAAGACGGAGTTCGACGTCATCCTCAAGGCCGCCGGCGCCAACAAGATCCAGGCGATCAAGGCCGTCCGCGAGGCGACCGGCCTGGGCCTCAAGGAAGCCAAGGAACTCGTCGAGGGTGCGCCCAAGCCGATCAAGGAAGGCATCGCCAAGGACGAGGCCGACGCCCTGGCCGAGAAGCTCAAGGAAGCCGGCGCCGAGGTCGAGGTCAAGTAAGGCCCACCGACAACTCAAGAACCGAGAAGCCCACGCCGAACCGGCGTGGGTTTTCTTTTCTCTCCGTGCGGCAGACCGCGCAAGAAAAACGCGGCCCTTGCGGACCGCGTCGGTTTGAGGTTGGGTGGGGAGTTCGGGTCCTACGCCGAACGCCGCCGCAGCATCGCCAACCCGCCGAGCCCGAGCAGCGCCGCGGTCGCGGGTTCCGGGATGAGTTCGACGTTATCGAAGACGATGTAGTGGGCGCGTCCGCCGCTGGAGGAGTTAAATGGGTCGTTGTAGCCGAGGAGCGGCGTGCCGCCCGAGAAGGTGCCGCCGGTGTTGTCGAAGCTGTCGAGGGTCACGCCGTTGAACTTCCACTCGACGATGCCGGCGGTGCTGGAGATCTCGACGGCGACCCAGTCGCCGGCCGGGCCGGTGGCGCCGGGGCCGGTACCCACGCCAGGGACCGAGCCGGGGGCCAGGTCGTCCCACGCGCCCAGACCTGTTTGGGAGCCGGCGTCGGCGTTGCCGGGGTCTTCGTACCGCAGCAGGTCCGTGAACGACCCGGCGTCGCCGCTGGCCTGCCACGCCAGCCCGTTGCCGTTGCTGAGGCCGAACCGGAACGGCGCGTCGTCGTTGATGGTGTTGTCGGCCGGGGCGTTGGGCGCAGCGGCGAAGACGCCGAACGTGCCGTACTCCGTGCTGCCCGAGACGGACGGGTCAAAGACGTAGAACACGTCCATGGTCAGCGAGAAGTCGCCGGCGGGAATGGTCGAGCCGATGACGGTGGGGAGCACCACGATGCTCTCTCCCTCGTCCACCGAGCCGTCGTCGGTCAGGTTGACCTCCATGAACAAACCGGTGGTGGTGCCGCCGACGCTGTTGGGGGCTGAGGCGATACCGACTGTGCTGTAGTCGAAGGCGAAATCGACGGTGCCGTCGAACGTGCCAAACTCGGAGTCGACGATCGGGGCAGTCCACCGGCCGGCGGCCGCACCGTCGTCGAAGTCATCGCTGAACTGGGCGGTGGCGGGCAACGCCACCAAGCCCAAACCGGCCAAGCCCGCCATCACACCACGTGTCGCAACCATCGTCATCTCCTCGGGGGCGTCGATCCCGTCAACAGGCCTTTCCAAGATATCCGTGGTCGGGCCAAACCACCAGAAGAAACCCCAGAAACGTCCGCAGGGCGGGCGACGTTGCGGGTTAGCCCGAGGACCGACCGCGCGGGGCGTGAAGGTGGTGAAAGGGGTACGGCATCACGGCTCGTACGTCGTCATGTTCCGCGGGTCTTCCCAGACCTCGACGCGCACGACCCGCGCCCGGTCGCCCTCCTGCTCGGCCAGCAGCCCGTTGAACACCTCGAACAGCTTCTTCGTCAGGCCCTCGCAGCTCGGCTCGTCCAGCCAGAACACCTTGAACAACCCGGGCTCGGTGTCGACCAACCCCTTCATCGCCGTGTCGCTCGGCGAGAGCATGATGCCGTGGTCGAGGTGTTCGTCGATCCAGTCGTAGAACGACCGCAGCTTGCCGAAGTCGACGACGAAGCCGTGCTCGTTGAGCTCGGAGCAGGCGAACGTGACGCGGACCGTCCACGAGTGCCCGTGCACGAACCGGCACGGTCCGGGGTGCTGGTGCTGCCGGTGCGCGAGCGGGATGTCGGGGAAGGTCTTGGAGCAGGTGAGCATGGCGGGTTCAGGTTATCCCGGAAGCGGCAGCGTCTCACGTTTGGCACCCATAAAACCGACCGCGACTTCGCTTCGCAGCAGGGCGTGCGTAGCACGCTGGTTGACCGACAGCAGGATCAGGGTTCCCAGCAGCGGCACAACTGTCAGCATGCCGATTAGCACCCCGAACACGGAGCCGTAGAACTCGCAGGCCAGTACGATGACCGCAAAGAAGGCCACTACAGCGGCGACGAGGTAAGCCGCCGTGAGAACGGTAAGCACCACGCCGTAGCCGGATTCGCTGAGTTCGATCGGCGCGCCCGCCGCGGTCGCCGCTAATGCAACGGCAAACGGGCCCAGGAAAACCAGCAACTGACACAGGATCGCCCAGATCAGGAGCCGCTGGCGGCTGGCGATTCTCAACACCGTTTTCGCGTCGTCGTCCATATTGAGGCCGCCGGAATGGGGCTTCGGAACAGAAGCGCAACGAGCCTACGGCAAACCCACCAGTTTGTGCGTCTGCAGCGACAGCCGCCAGCGCGGGTGGGCCTTGCAGTAGGCGATGGCGGCGCCGACGTTGGCGGCGGTGGTTCCGGGGTCGGGCCCGTCCATGGGCTGCAGGAAGCGGTGCGTAAAGTCGAGGTGTTCCACGTCCTCGGGGCGGGGCGGGTCTTGCGGGTAGACGAGCTTGAGTTCGTCGCCGGCGGCGAGCACGAGCGGGGCGTTGGCCTTGGGCGAGACGGTGACCCAGTCGACCCCGTCACGCCCCGGCGTGGGGTCGGGCAAGGGTTGCGTGCCGTTGGTTTCGACGGCGACGGTGAACCCGCGGTCGTGCAGGGTGTCCACGGCCGGCGCGTCGAGTTGCAGCAACGGCTCACCCCCTGTGCAGACCACGAAGCGCGAGTCTCCCTTCGTGTCCGTGTCGGGCCACGCGGCGAGCACCGCATCGGCGAGTCCGTCCGCGTCGCGGAACGTGTCGCCACCCGGGCCGTCGGTGCCGACGAAGTCGGTGTCGCAGAAAGTGCAGACGGCGGTCGCGCGGTCCCGCTCCCGCCCGGACCAGAGGTTGCAGCCCGCGAAGCGCAGGAACACCGCGGGCCGGCCCGTGTGGAAGCCCTCGCCTTGCAGTGTGAAGTAGATTTCTTTGACCCGGTAGGTCATGCCGGCAGTCTACGCCACGGCAGCAACGTCCCGTTTCTCCGGGGCGTCCGGAACGCGTTCCACCACGATCCACCGCGCGGCGACGCATCGGCTGCAAAACGCGAGCTTGAAGGACCACCCACCCCGGCGGAACCACCCCAGCTCGTCCAGCCGACGCGTGTGCCCGCAGGTGGAGCACCGGGCCTGGTACGCCCGGCGGCGTCGCTTCCTGGTTGTGGGCTTCTCTCGGGTCTTCACGGCAACCCCCGAATCGTGGACGGGTGTGGTTTTCTTCTCAGGACTCGCTCAGTTCGCCAGCTTGAGCTTGCGCTTCCGGCGTTGCTCGGCCATGTTCAGCAGGACGCGCTGCGTGATCGTGCAGTGCTTGACCACCTCGCCCAGCTCGGCGATGAGCGCGAGGGTCTCCTCGGCGTCGGGGTTCATGTCGGGGCCGCAGCTCGCACGGATGCGGCCGAGCGACTCGGCGGCGTGTCGCACCGAGCGGATCGACCCGTCGAGCGCGTCGGTGGCGTCGATCTGCCCGTCGTCGTTGAGGTCGAGGTCCAGCTGGACGTGGTCCAGGTTCCAGTCGGTGCCGGCGATGATCACGTTGAGTAGCGATTCCTGGGCGTCGGGGTGGGGCAGGTGACGGACCAGCAACCGGATGGAATCGAAGTCGGGCTGGCTCTGCCCGGCGATCCAGCGGTAGACGGTCGAGGTGGACACCCCGGCCAACTCGCCCATCTCGCGGGCCGTCGATTGCTTGCGGTCGATGATCTGCTGCAGGGTCCGGGCGAGCATCAGGTGGCCTCGATGGGGAGAGCGCCCCGTCGCGGGGGTCGGCCGGCCGGTCGGTGGGCACGCTGCCCACGGGCTCGGTGGCCCCCAGGAGATAGACGGAAAATAAGCGGGTTTGTTCACGCAGCGGCGAAAAAAA
>JANQPR010000074.1 GCA_028285385.1 Phycisphaera sp. | reverse complement strand
CGGCTACTTCCTGCTCGCGCCCAACCACTGGGACGTCAAACGGCGCGTGTTGTACCGGCCCCTACGCACCTCGCGCGGCGGGCTCGTGCGTTGCGTCATCCGGCAGAGCAAGTCGAAAACCAGCAACACGCTGCTGCTGCTGTGCAACCGGGACGTCCCGCGTCACGAGCAGGCCTTCGTGAAGGCGCAGGTGTCACGCATGCTCCGTCTCGAGGAGGACCAGCGCGGCTGGCACGGCGCGTGCACGGACGCGCGGCGCGTCGGGTTCGGCCGGATGTTCCGCAGCCCGACGCTCTTCGAAGACATGGTCAAGACGATCACGTCCTGCAACGTCACCTGGCGGAACACGATCACGATGAACCGGCTCATGGTCGAGCACGTCGGGCACGGCGGGTTCCCGGCCCCGGCCCAGCTCGCGGCGTTCGGCGAGGACAACCTCAAGGCCCGCTGCAAGGTCGGCTACCGCGCCGAACGCATCGTGCGCCTCGCGCGCGACGTCGAGACCGGCGAACTCGACCTGGATTGGTTCGAGTCGCCCGAGCGCACCACCGATGAGCTGTTCGCGGCGCTCACGAACATCCACGGCATCGGCGCGTACGCCGCGGGCAACCTCTGCCACCTGATCGGGAAGTACGACCGCCTCGCGATCGACAGCGAGACGTACCGGCACTACTGCCTGCACTACGGCGTGCCGCGCCCCAAGACGCCGGCCGGCGTCCGCAAGCTCGACCGCCGGATCGAGAACCACTACGCCGCGTTCGCGCCGTTCGAGTTCAAGGCGTATTGGTTCGAGCTGTGGCGGGACTACGAGGCGCGGTACGGCCGGGCGTGGACGTGGGACCGCGACACGACCGGGCAGAACTTCACCGCCGCGGTGCTCAACGGCGAGGCGTAACCGGGCAACGCGGAACGCCACGCACTGATCGGGGCTGACCCGAGACAGTGCCCTGTTATCATCCCGTGACCCGTCGCGCACGGAACGGTTTTCATGTCTTCGCCCACCACAGCCCCCCTCCAAAAGACGCTCGGGCTGTTCGACGTGTACGCGATCACGACGGCCGGGTTCTTCAGCGCCGGGTTCTTCGTGTTGCCGGCGTTGGTGTTCGAGGTCGGCGGGCCGGCGGCGGTGTTCGCCTACCCGATCGCGGCGCTGCTGATGGTGCCGTCGATGCTGTGCGTGGCGGAGCTGGCAACGGCGTTGCCGCGGGCCGGCGGGCCGTACTTCTTCCTGGACCGGTCGCTGGGCCCGGCGGTAGGCACGGTCGGCGGGATCGGCACGTGGCTGGCGCTCGTGCTCAAGTCCTGCTTCGCGTTCATCGGGCTTGGCGCGTACCTGGCGGTGATGCCGTACGTCGGAGACGTGTTGCCCGGAGACGAGACGGCGCGGGCGTGGGTCGTGAAGGGGCTGGCGGTTGCGCTGACCGTCGGCTTCGCGGCGGTCAACATCGCCGGCGCGAAGGAAACGACCAAGCTGCAGAACTACCTCGTGCTGGGGCTGGCGGTCGTGCTCGGGTTGTTTCTGGCGAACGGGGCCGTGTTCCTAATGGGAGAGAGCGGCGGGGCGCTGATCCGTGAGCACTACGACCACTGGCTCAACGAGGAAGAGGGGCTGATGGGCGAGGTGGCGGCGGTCGGTCTGGTGTTCTTCACATCGATCGGGATCATCAAGTTGGCGTCGGTGTCGGAGGAGGTGGCCAGCCCGGCGCGGACGATCCCGTTGGCGATCGGGCTGTCGGTGGCGACGGCGACAGTGGTCAACGCGGCGGGCGTGTTCATCATGATCGCGGTGGTCGACGCCGACGTATTGGAGCACAGCTACACGCCGGCGTACGCGGCGGCCGAGCAGTTCTTCACCTGGGTCCCGGCACCGGTGGGGCTGATCCTGGTGGGCCTGGCGGCGGTGGCGGCGTTCGCGGGGTCGGGGAACGCGGGGATCCTCGGCGCCTCCCGTTACCCGCTGGCGATGAGCCGGGACGGGCTGATCGGCGGGTGGTTCGGCAGAGTCAGCAAGTCCGGCACGCCGGCGACGGCGATCATCGCGACCGCGGCGGTGATGGTGTTCTTCATTGTCTGCTTCGACGCCAAGAGCGTGGCGAAGCTCGCGTCGGCGTTCGTGCTGCTGGTGTTCGCGCTGATGTGTATCGCGGTCATCGTGATGCGGCAGAGCCGGATCGAGAGCTACGACCCACAGTTCCGCACGCCCGGCTACCCGTGGACGCCGTTGGCGGGCGTCGTGATCTCGGTCTACCTGATCACGGAGATGGGCCTGCTGTCGCTGCTGTTCTCGCTGGGCGTGATCGTGTGCTCGGCGTTGTGGTTCGTGTACTACGGCAACAAAAACGTCGAGCGCCACGGGGCGCTGTTCCACTGGTTCGCGCTCCTGGGCAAGTACCAGCACGACGAGTTGAACGACGAGTTCCGGCGGATCATGGTCGAGAAGGGCGCGCAGGCGGACGACCCGTTCGACGACGTGGTCATGCGGGCCGAGGTGATCGAGGCACGAGACGGCGCGACGTACCACGGGCTGGTGGCCGAGGCGGCCGAGGCGTTAACGAAACACGTCCCGCGGTCGGCGGAGTTCATCACGGAGAAGTTCATCGAATCGGGCCGGTTCGGCTTCGCGCCGATGGCGCACGGGGCGGTGCTGCCGCACTTCCGGTCGGGGGAGGTGGCGGTGCCGCAGCTGGTGATGGTGCGGTCCAGGGCGGGCGTGCAGGCGTCGCTGACGGAAGAAGGGTCGGAGGCCAGCCGGGGCACGGCGCACGCGTTGTTCCTGCTGGTCTCGCCGGAGGACAACCCGGGGGTGCACCTGCGGATCCTGGCGCACCTGGCAGGCCGACTGGAGAAGGGCGACTTCCTGCCGGCGTGGTGCAACGCGGGCGACGAGCAGGCGCTCAAGGAGATCCTGCTGCGGGACGACCGGCACTTCTCGCTGCTGGTCGAGCCGGCCGGGCCGACGTCGGAGCTGATCGGGACGCGGCTGCTCGGGCTCAACCTGCCGGAAGAAACACTGGTCGCGATGGTCCGCCGACGGGGCCGAGTGTTCATCCCGCGGGGCAAGACGATGCTGCGGGTGGACGACCGGCTGACGATCCTCGGCGACCCCAAGAGCATCGTGAAGGTGCGCGAGCGGTTCGGGCTGCTGCCGTTCGGCGTCTCGGCCGGGCCCGGAACAGATCGCCCGCGCGGGGGTGACGCGTCGGCTTCGGGGAGCGGTATGATCTCGTCGCCTGCGACGTGACCCCGCACCCCATGGCGCACGAGAAGCCCAAGAAACTCGACAAGACGCTCGGCCTGTGGGACGTCTACGCGATCAGCACGGGCGCGATGTTCAGTTCGGGCTTCTTCCTGCTGCCCGGGTTGGCGACCGCCGAAGCGGGCCCGAGCACGGTGCTGGCGTACCTGATCTCCGGGCTGCTGATGATCCCGCCGATGCTGTGCATGGCCGAACTCGCCACCGCGCTGCCCCGCGCCGGCGGGATGTACTACTACCTGGACCGCAGCATGGGCCCGGCGGTCGGGACGGTCGGCGGCCTGGGGTCGTGGCTGGCGCTGGTGCTCAAATCGGGTTTCGCGCTGCTGGGCATGGGGGCGTACCTGGCGATCACGCCCGGCATCGCCGAGCTGCTGCCCGTTGACGAAGGCCAACGCCTCCAGGTCATCAAGGGGCTGGCCGTGGCCTTGACGGTCGTGTTCACCGCGCTGAACATCTTCGGGGCCAAGAAGAGCACCTCGCTGCAGGGCGTCCTGGTGATCGCGCTGCTGGGGGTGCTGTCGTTCTTCGTGGTGCAGGGGGTGTGGTACCTGTTCTTCCGGATCCCCGAGGGGGAGGTCGCCGAACAGTTCACCCCGTTCCTGCACCAGCAGAACGGCATCACCGGGATCGTCACGACCATCGGCCTGGTCTTCGTCTCCTACGCCGGGCTCACCCAGGTCGCCAGCGTCAGCGAAGAAGTGAAGAAACCCGACCGCAACCTGCCGCTGGGCATGTTCCTGTCCTTGTTGACGGCGACGACGATCTACGTCATCGGCGTGGCGATCATGATCGCGACGGTGGACAAGGATGCGCTGCGTTCCGATTACACCCCGGTCGCCACCTCGGCGGAGCGGTTCTTCAGCTGGCTGCCCGAGCCAACCGGCCTGATCCTGATCGTGATCGCCGCGCTCGCGGCGTTCGCCTCCACGGGCAACGCGGGCATCTTCGCCGCCAGCCGGTACCCCCTCGCGATGTCCCGGGACCGGCTGTTCAGCCCGGTGTTCTCCCACGTCGGCCGCTTCGGCACGCCGACGCGGGCCATCCTCATCACCTCGGGGCTCACGATCTTCTTCATCCTCGTGCTCGACGCCGAGGGCGTCGCCAAGCTCGCCTCGTCTTTCAACCTGCTGCTGTTCGCGATGATCGGCCTGGCGGTGATCGTGATGCGCGAGAGCAAGATCCAGAGTTACGACCCGGGGTTCCGTGTCCCGTTCTACCCGTGGCTGCCGCTGCTGAGTACGGTGCTCAGCCTCGCGCTGATCGCCCAGCTCGGGCTCCTGTCGATCCTCTTCTCGCTGGGCGTCGTCGTTGTCGCGGGCGTCTGGTACGTGTACTACGGCCGGCCCCGCACCGAGCGCCACGGCGCGTTGTTCCACTGGTTCGCGCACCTGGGCCGGTACCAGCACGACGAGCTCGACGATGAGTTCCGGCAGATCATGGTCGAGAAGGGCGCCCGGGCCGACGACCCCTTCGACGACGTTGTCACCCGCGCGGTCGTCATTGACGCCGACGGCGACTCGTCGTACCACAGCCTGCTTGCGCTGGCATCGGAGAAGCTATCCAAGCGCATCCCCAAGTCGGCGGACTTCCTCACCGAAAAGTTTGTCGAGTCCGGCCGGTTCGGGTTTGCGCCGATGTCGCACGGCGTGGTGCTGCCCCACTTCCGGTCGGCCGACGTCGAACACCCCGAGCTGGTGATGGTCCGCACCAAGGCCGGCGTGCAGGCGGCGCTCACCGACGAAGAGCGCGAGGCGGCCCAGGGGCAAGAGGTCCACGCGCTGTTCCTGCTCGTGTCCCCGGAAGACGACCCGGGCGTGCACCTGCGGCTGCTCGCGCACTTGGCCGGCCACATCGAGAACGAGGACTTCATGCCCGCCTGGCTCGACGCCAAGGACGAGCAGGACCTCAAGGAGATCCTGCTCCGCGACGAGCGGTACTTCTCGTTGCACGTCGAGAGCGTCGGACCGACCGCGGCGCTGCGGGATCAGCGCCTCTGCGACATCGAGCTGCCCCAGGACGTGCTCGTCGCCATGATCCGCCGACGCGACCGCGTCTTCGTCCCCCGCGGCATGACCACGCTCCGCCTCGACGACCGGCTCACGGTCATCGGCGAGCCCAAGAGCCTGAACCAGCTCAAGACCAAGTTCCGGCCGAACGGGAAAGACAAGGAAGAAAACGCCATCGGCGATTCCTGAGGCCGGTTCAGTTGCGCCTTGCTGGTTCCGCCGCGATTACGCCGACGCAACGGCCTCGTTGCCGGCACCGTTGCTCTCCGCTTCCGCTTTCGCGCGGTTCTCCAGGAACGTCTTGGCAGGCATCGGGAACAGCAACAGCAGCAGCAGGTCGCGGTGGTCGCGGATGACCTTGCCGTGCGACTGGTAGACCTTCGCCAAGTCGATGTCGTCGACGAGGTCGGCGGGGCGCCCGAGGAACGCGGGCTCGCCGTTGCTGACCTTTTCGAAGACTTTGGGGTCGACCGGCCCCGGGAGCTTGCCGTACCGGCCCATGACCACGTCGCGGAACGGGATGGAGACCTGCTTGTACGCCTCGCCGAGGATGATGTTGAACGCGGCCTGCGACCCGATGATCTGGCTGGTGGGCGTCACGAGCGGCACGTAGCCCGCGGCGCGGCGGACCTTGGGCACCTCTTCCAAGATCTGCGGGAGCAGGTCGAGCTTGCCCTGGTCGGCGAGCTGGCTGTGCAGGTTCGAGATCATCCCGCCGGGGATCTGCGACTCGAGTTGGTCGGTGTCGGCGGCCGGGTAGCCGCGCGGGCGCATCAGCTTCTCTTCGATCAACGCGACCGCGAGGTCACAGGCGTGCCGGTCGCGTTGCCGCAGCAGCTCGATCGCGCGGTCGATGTGCCGGGACTGCTCGGCCGTGGGCTTCTCGGGCCACTTCGTGCCCATGTGGTCGGCGGTCTTGTCGATGTCGACCAGTTGCTGCCGCTGCTCGCGCAGCACCGCGTCGATCTCGCCGAAGCGCTGCGGGTCGACGTTGGTTTCGAGCCCGAGCGCGTCGGCGAACCACTGCATGAGCTCGACCGGGGGCTGGGCGGTGCCGCCGGCGAGGGGGCCGTGCCCGGTGTCCAGCTTGTCGACGCCGGTAAGCATGCCGACGACGTAGGTCGCGCACGCCAGCCCGGTGGTGCAGTGGCTGTGCAGCGTGAGCTCGACGCCCGGGAAGTTCTCGTGCAGGGCCTCGATCAGCTCGAACGCGTCGGTCGGGTGCAGCAGCCCGGCCATGTCCTTGATCGCCAGCGCGTCGGCGCCGCAGTCGAGGGCCTTGCGGGCGAAGGTGACGAAGTGGGCCGTGTCGTGAACGGGCGAGGTGGTGTAGGAGATCGCGGCCTCGGCGACGCCGTTGAAAGTCTTGGTCGCCATGAGCGCGGTGACGAGGTTCCGGACGTCGTTGAGCGCATCAAAGGTGCGGATGCGGTGCGCGGCGGGGCCGACGGCCTTGTTGACACCGGGCGCCGAGCTCCCGGGCGCGTTCGCGGGCGCCGAGCCCGAGCGGATCGCCTCTTTCAGGAACTCGCTGACAACGTTGTCGGGGTACGGGTTGTAGCCGAAGAGGTTCTGCCCCCGACAGAGCGTGCGGACCTGCACGGGGCGGTCGCCCTCGTCGAGGCACCGCCGGATCTGGTCGAGGCGCTCGAACGGGTCTTCGTTGGTAAACCGCAGCGAGGCGTCGAGCACCGCCCCACCCCACAGCTCCATGCACCGGTAGCCCGCGTCGCGCAGCAGCGGCAGCGCCCGCATGCATTGCGTCCCGGACATCCGCGTCGCCAGCAGCGACTGGTGCCCGTCCCGCAGCGAGGTGTCCACGAACTCAATGCTCGGTCCCGCCATACGGGACCAAGGATAACGGAACCGCAAAACCCTCCACCCCCGGAAGCATCGGCCTCCCGACCCGGCCGTAAGCCCGAGGACCCCGCCGGCCCAGCGGTACACTGCCGGCTCCCATGAGCGACCCGACCCCGCCGACTCCGGACCAAACCAAGCCGCACCGCTACGACTTCGCCGCACTCGAAGCGAAGTGGCAGCAGCGCTGGGAGACGCAGCAGACCTTCGCTGTGCTGAACCCCGGCGACGACGGGTTCGACGCGAACAAACCGAAGTTCTACGTGCTCGACATGTTCCCGTACCCCAGCGGCGTCGGGCTGCACGTCGGGCACCCGCTGGGCTATATCGCCACGGACATCGTCGGCCGGTACAAACGCATGCGCGGGTTCAACGTGCTGCACCCGATGGGCTTCGACGCCTTCGGCCTGCCCGCCGAGCAGTACGCCGTCGAGCACAACGTCCACCCCCGCGTCACCACCGAGCAGAACATCGCCAACATGGTCCGCCAGCTCAAGCGGCTGGGCCTGGGCTACGACTGGGGCCGCTGCCTCGCCACCACCGACCCGGGTTACGTGAAGTGGACGCAGTGGATTTTCCTGCAGCTCTACCGCAGCTACTTCGACCCGGTCGAGAAGAAGGCCCTGCCGATCGAGCAACTCGTCGAGAAACTCGAAGGCGAGGACTACCTCGTCGGGCTCGACGGGCAGCTGCTCTGGTCGGGCATCGATGAAGACCTGGAGGCCATCACCGGCGGGCGCGTCGGGGCGCGGAAGTGGCAGAGCCTCGACGCCGACCAACAGCGCCGCCTGCTCAACGAGTACCGGCTGGCGTACATGGCCGACGTCGAGGTCAACTGGTGCCCCGGGCTCGGGACCGTGCTGGCCAACGAAGAGGTCACCAACGACGGGCGCAGCGAGCGCGGTAACTTCCCGGTCTACAAGCGCCCGCTCAAGCAATGGATGCTGCGCATCACCGCCTACGCCGACCGCCTGATCGACGACCTCGAGCTGGTCGACTGGCCCGAGCCGGTCAAGCTTCTGCAGCGCAACTGGATCGGCAAGAGCCACGGCGCCCAGGTCGATTTCGAGCTGCAACTCCCCGAAGGCGACAATGACGAATCGATCACCGTCTTCACCACCCGGCCCGACACGCTCTTCGGCGCGACCTACATGGTCCTCGCGCCCGAGCACGAGTTGGTCGACGCCATCACCACGGCCGAGCAACGCGACGCGGTACGGCAGTACCAACAACAGGCCGTCGAGAAGACCAGCGTCGAACGCCAGCAGGAGGCGAAAGAAAAGACCGGCGTCTTCACCGGCGCTTACGCCGTCAACCCCGTCAACGGCGAGGCGATCCCCGTGTGGGTAGCCGACTACGTGATGATGGGTTACGGCACCGGCGCGATCATGGCCGTGCCCGCGCACGACGAGCGTGACCACGCGTTCGCAACCGAGTTCGACCTGCCGATCCGCCCCGTGGTCGTGCCGGAGGCGTTCGCTCCGCTGGCCAAGACACCGGACGGCGACCGCATCCTGAGCATGGTCGCCGCGTTCATGGCCGACCCCGAGGCCCGCAACGTCACCGTCTACCAGGGCGACCACCGCGTCAGCCTCGCCCGTGAGCACGGCGACACACTCATCAACACCGAGTGCTTCGACAACTGGACCGTCGCTTCCTTCGACCGACACCCCGCGCCGACCTGGCCCGACGCGTTCGGCCTGCTCCTGCCGCCCTACCCCACCGCCGCGACCGAAGGCGGCTGCTTCTCCGGCAACGGGGTCGGGATCCACTCCGGCGACTTCACGGGGCTGCCCACCGACGAGTTCAAGACCCGGATCGCCGACTGGCTCGAGCAGCACGGCCACGGACACGCCACCGTCAACTACAAGCTCCGCGACTGGCTGTTCTCTCGGCAGCGCTACTGGGGCGAGCCGTTCCCCGTCCTGCATTCGCCCGACGGGCAGATCGTCGCGCTCGACGAAGCCGACCTGCCCGTCGAGTTGCCGGACATGGACGACTTCAAGCCCCACGGCACCGACGACCCGGACGCGCCGCCGCGCCCCCCGCTCGGGCGCGCGGCCGACGACTGGAAGTTCGTCGAGCGCGACGGCGTGCGCTACGAGCGCGAGCTCAACACCATGCCCAACTGGGCCGGCTCGTGCTGGTACTACCTCCGCTACCTCGACCCGCAGAACAACGACCAGCTCGTCGGACCGGACGCCGAGCGATACTGGATGCTCAGCGACAAGAAGTCGGGTGGCACGCACGCCGGCGGCGTCGACCTCTACGTCGGCGGCGTCGAGCACGCGGTGCTGCACCTGCTCTACGCTCGTTTCTGGCACAAGGTACTGTTCGACCTCGGGAACGTCTCGACGCCCGAGCCGTTCGGGCGCCTGTTCAACCAGGGCTACATCCAGGCGTACTACTACGAAGACGACCAGGGCGTCCGCGTCCCCGCCGAGGATGTCGTCGAGACCAACACCGGCAAGCCCGCGTCCGAGACGCAGGACCGCGACGCCAAGGACTGCGCGTTCGTTTTCGACGGCCGGCCGGTTCAACGCCTCTACGGCAAGATGGGCAAGTCGCTCAAGAACGCCGTCGCCCCCGACGACATCTGCGAGCAGTACGGCTGCGACACGCTCCGGCTGTACGAGATGTACATGGGCCCGCTCGATCAGTCCAAGGTCTGGAACACCGCGGACATCATCGGCGTCCACCGCTTTCTCAACCGGCTCTGGCGGAACCTCGTCGACGAACAGACCGGCGAACTGCTCGTCACCCGCGACAACGCGCTCGACGACCTGCAACGCCTGACCCACAAGACGATCCAACGCGTCTCCGACGCGATGGACAACATGGCGTTCAACGTGGCGATCGCGGCGCTGATCGAGTTGAACAACGCGCTCGTCCCCCGGAAGGACGTGCCACGCTCCGTCGCGAACGCCATGGTCGCGATGCTCGCCCCGCTCGCGCCGCACGTCGCCGAGGAGCTGTGGGAAAAGCTCGGGCACACGCTGCCCGACGGGTCGATCGCCGACGTCGAGTGGCCCGAGTACGACCCGGCGTTCCTGGTCGAGGACACCGTCGAGTACCCGGTCCAGGTCAACGGCAAGCTTCGCGGCAAGGTCACCGTCTCCGCCGACGCGGACAACACGGCCGTCGAGCAAGCCGCCAAGCAGGACGAGAACGTCGCCCTGCACCTCGAGGGCAAGACGGTCCGCAAGGTGATCGTCGTCCCGGGCAAGCTGGTGAACCTCGTGGTGGGTTAGTCGTTCGCGCGTTTCTCAAACCCTGGACCCTCAAGGAGCGTGGTCGCGGTGCTGCGGCTACGGGTTGCAGTAGTTTGTGGTCATGCGGCCGGATCTTTACTTCGATCCGACGAAGCTACCCCGCCCAATCGCGACCCACCTCCGCGTCTCGGCGTGGTGCCGGACGTGCAACCGCGTGCTGCCGCGGGTCGAACGTGGTTCCTGTACGCACTGCCACCGGCCATTCCGTCGGGCGGACCGCAGGACGTTCCGGCGCAAGCCGTTTGCTGAACCAAAGCCGACGATCCCGGAGGCACTCTTCCCCATCGTGTTGGCCGGCACGGTGTACTCCACGGCGTGGTGGCTGGACGCCTGGGTCCTCCGAGCGATCTGGAACTCGGAGCAGTATTGGCCGATCGGCTGGATGCTGATCGTCTGGTTCCGCACCCTGGTCGTCGTGGCCGCCGCGCTGTATCCGTTGCGGCACACCCGCTGGGACCACTTCCTTGTTTACTGGACCCTTGGCGGCGTGCTGGGCGGAGCGCTTGGCCTGCCGTTCGGAGCGTTCGCGATGCTCCCCGGGGCAGTCGCGGGGATGGGCAGCGCTCTGGGTGCGCTACATCACGATCATGGGCTGGGGAAACGAACACACCTAGCACCCCGATTCTCGCCAAGCGTTGGCCGCACGGGGTGCCGTGATCCGACGGCAATCCATCGTCGAGTTTGATCGAACGACACCGATGAACCTTGTTGCGACCCGTGGCGTAGCACGTCGGTGAGTACGGGAGCACCTCGCTGGGGCATCGACACGTCGGCGTTCTTGGGGCGGTTTCGACGCTGGTCGCTGGTGTGCATCGCGGCGGCCGCGCCGAGTTTCCTCTTCGGGACGATCGCGGTCGAAGCGCGCCTGGCCGGGATCGTCGGCATGCTCGCGGCGGTCGGCTGCTGGGCCGTGGCCTACGCGCTGCTGACGAGCACCGCTGTGGTTCAAGAGTTTCGGCGTCGGCCGTTCGTCGAACGCACGATCGAGATCGGGCTCACGGTCCGGGTTGTTCAATCCTTGCTCTCGGTTGTTCCGCCGGTGGCGCTTCTCGATGTGTTTCTGGGTGCACAAGCGGTCGACGTGACGAACTTCATCGTCCTTCACCTGACGCGCGGGTCGGGCCCGTCGCTATTCGACACGTCAATGACTTCGGCAGCTCCGGCGTTGGTGTTCGTTTGCGCGTTTGTGACCGCACACCTCCAGGGCGTGCTGGTCAATGCCGTCTTGTTCGCCTTCATGCTCGTGGTCTACGCCTCCCAAAGACTCTTCATGAAGCCGCCGCTGACGACGCAGCCGTGGGAGATCTGCGTCGACTGCGGCTACGACCTGCGGGGCAGCGTCGCGAGTTGCCCGGAGTGTGGGAGGGCGTTCCCACGACGGCCTGGCGACTCGTTGGCGTCGCCGCGAATCGGGCCCGGCGGAGCGTCGTCTGTCTCGGGTGAGTGACCCATCGTCGCAGCCCCCCGTCCCGCCGGACCCCGACACCTACGCCTCGCAGGCGACGGGCATGCACCCGTTGCTGGCCAAGCAGCCGCGGTACTGCCTGACATGCGGGACGCTGCTGCCGGGGCCCCGCGCGGGCGAGCCCGAGCCGCGCTGCGACCACTGCCTCCGGCCGTTCGACCCGAACGACCCCGCTACGTTCTCCGCCGAGCCCCGGCCCGAGCCCCGGCGGTGGTGGCAGGACCCGGCCGTCCCGGGCGTCGCGTGGCTGGTCGTGTACGGCGTCGGGTGCCTGGTCATCGGCGGGCTGCTGCCGAGCTGGGTGACCTGGCTCGGCGGCGGCGCGGGGCTGGACCGAGACGTGCCGGACCCGCGGGCCGGGCAGGCGGCGGGGGTGCTCGTTGCGGTCTTCCTCGTCGTGTTTGGCTTCATCCCCTGGCTGTTCGCGTGCCTGTACCTGCTGCTGCTCGCGGTCGAGGAGCACCTCCGCGACGAGGTCCTGTGGTACCTGACGGCCGGGGCCATCGGCGGGATGCTCTGCACCCTCGGGTTCCACCCGGCGCTGCTGCTGGTCGGGATTGTGATGGGCGTTTTCGCGGGGCTCGTCCGGCAGTGGCGGATGGCGTGACCAGACCGAGTCGTGGAGGTTCCCCGCTTCACTCCCAAGGGCCGGCGCGGGTATCTTCGGTGCGTGATCCTGCTCATCGACAACTACGACAGCTTCACCTACAACCTGGTGCAGCGCATCGGCGAGCTGCTCGTCGCCGACGGACGCGACCCGGACGAGCTGCCGATGCGCGTCGTGCGCAACGACAAGATCACGCCGGCCGAGGCCGTCGCGCTCGACCCGGGGCACGTGATCGTCTCGCCCGGGCCGTGCACGCCGAACGAGGCGGGCGTCAGTTGCGACATCATCGACACCTTCGCGGGCAGGGTGCCGTTGCTCGGGGTCTGCCTCGGGCACCAGAGCATCGGGCACAAGTTCGGCATGACCGTCGCCCGGCACCGCGTGCTCATGCACGGCAAGACGTCCGAGATCAAACACGACGGCAAGACCCTGTTCCGCGGCGTGCCCAGCCCGTTTACGGCGATGCGCTACCACTCGCTGGTCGTGACGACGGACTCGTTCGACGACGACCGCTTCGAGGTCAGCGCCTGGTGCCACGACGGCGACGAACGCGTGATCATGGGTCTGCGTGCGAAACCGGGCGCGTTCGGCGGCGACGCTTCCACGGGCGCACCGGTCGAAGGCGTCCAGTTCCACCCCGAGAGCTTCATGACCCCCGACGGCCCGCGCATGCTGGCAAACTTCCTCGGGCTTCCGGCGCCGACCCCAGCCGCTAGCCGCTAGCCGCTCAATCCTAGATCGCCGCCAGCAGCCCCCCGTCGACGTAGATCACCTGCCCATTGACGTAATCCGACGCGGAACTGGCGAGGAACACCGCGGCGCCGATCAGCTCGTCCGGCTGGCCCCACCGCCCCGCCGGGGTTCGGCCACAGATCCACGCGTTGAACTCCGGGTCCTGCACCAGCGGCTTGGTCAGGTCGGTCTCGAAGTAGCCCGGCCCGATGCCGTTGATCTGAACATTGTGCTTCGCCCACTCGACCGCCATCGCGCGGGTGAGCATCTTCAGCCCGCCCTTGGCGGCCGCGTAGTTGCCCGTCGTCGGCCGGCCGACTTCGCTCATCAGCGAGCAGGTGTGGATGATCTTCCCGGCCTTGCGCTCGATCATCGACGGCGCGACGCAACGCGACACCAAGAACGCGCTGGTCAGGTTGAAGTCGATCACCCGCCGCCACTGCACGGCGGTCATTTCCGCCAACGGCGCGCGGTCGTGGACGCCGACATTGTTGACCAGCACGTCGACCGGCCCGGTCGCCAGGATTCCGTCGATGCCTTGTTGCACCGAGTCCTCGTCGGTCACGTCGAACGGAGCAAAGGTCGCCGACAGGCCGTCTTCCCGGAACTCGGCCTCGACGGTTTGCAGTGCCTCCGCGTTCCGGCCGTTGAGCACCACATCGGCCCCGGCCCGGGAGAGCCCGCGCGCCATCGCGAGCCCCAGCCCCCGGCTGGACCCCGTGACCAGCGCCCGCTTGCCGGTGAGGTCGAACAGCGCCGATCCTGATGTCGGGGGTCTGGACATGTCTGCGCTCCGCGAAGAACAGGAATAGGCAGGTCAAACGAGCGGCTCCGGTCAGCCGCCGAAGTCGAGGACGCCTTTGAGCAGCCCGGCGTCGGGTGCGAGCCAGTCGTCGATCACGCCGGGGAACGCGTCGGCGGGCGTGTGGTGCGTGATCCAGCGCTGCACGTCGATCCGCCCGGCTTCGAGGTGCCCGATGATCTCTCGCAGGTCGTCGGCCACCGCGTTGCGGCTCGCGAGCAGCGTCAACTCCCGCCGGTGGAACGACGGGTCGTCGAAACTCAACTCGCCGAGCACGAGCCCGACGAGCGTCAGCGTCCCGCCCGGCACCGGCAAGTCAAACGCAGCGTGCATCGAGCCGGCGTGCCCCGTCGCGTCGAACACCTTGAGCGGCAACTCGCCAAACGTCGCGGCCCATTGCTCGGGCAGCGGCGCGTCGCCCTGCGACACCAGCGTCGTCAACCCCAACCGCTCGTGCGACGCTTCGGCGCGAACGGGTGAAAGGTCGACGCCGACGACGTCCGCCCCCGCGAGCATCGCAAACTGCGCGACCGTCAACCCGATCGGCCCGAGCCCGAGCACGGCCACCGTCTCGCCCGCCGTGACATCCGCCCGGTTCACCGCGTGCTTCCCGATGCCCAGCGTCTCCACCAACGCCAGCGCCTCGAACGGCAGCGCCTCGGACCGGTGCAGGTGATCGGCCGGCAAGACGATCTCGTCACGCATGCCGCCGTCGAGGTGCACGCCCAGACACCCCATCGCCGGGCAGCAGTTCGTCTTGCCCAGACGACACGTCGGACACGTCCCGCACTGGTTGACGTACGGCTCCACGGCACACCGGTCGCCGGGATTCACCGACGCCACGCCGTCGCCAACGCGTAGCACCTCGACGCCCAGCTCGTGCCCAAGGATGCGCGGGTAGGTGAAGAACGGCTGCCGGCCGCGGTACGCGTGGATGTCCGTCCCGCACAACCCGACCCGACGTACCCGCACCAACGCCTCGCCCGGCCCCGGCTCACCCGGCGCCGGCGTCTCCGCCAGCTCGAACCGCCCCGGCTCCCGCAACACGATCGTCCGCATGGTCAACCTCACGAACAGCGTACCGCCGAAACCGGGAACGGCCGAGCACAACCGCGCCGCGTCCGTTACCGATTTGAGACACGGCCGGCAATTTGAAGCCAAGGGTGAACGCGGATGGACGCGGATCGGAAAGCAAGTCAGAACGTGGCCTTCGATGTTCTCCCCTGCCCGCTCCGCTAGATCTGCGTAATCTGCGGATGACTTGCCCGCCCGGCATCTGCGTTTATCCGTGTTCACCCGTGGTTCCAACATACGTCCATGTTCCACGTCGCCCTCTACCACCCCGCGATCCCGCAGAACACCGGGAACATCGCCCGCACCACGGTCGGCTTCGGCGCCCACCTGCACCTGATCCACCCGATGAAGTTCGAGATCACCGACCACGCCGTCAAGCGGGCCGGCCTCGACTACTGGCCGTCGGTGAAACTCACCGAACACGACAGCGACGACGCGTTCTTGGCGTGGCTCGATTCACACACGAAAACTTCCGGGGCCCGCGTCTGGCTCGTTACCAAGTTCGGCGACACCCGCTTCGACCAACCCGACTACCGCGAGGGCGACGTCTTTCTCTTCGGCAACGAAAACACCGGCCTCCCCCAAACGTGGCACGACGACCTTCCGGGACGCTACCCCGGAGGCGGCCGCATCGAGATCCCCATGCCCGGCCCCGCCGACGGCGCCCCCAACATCCGCAGCCTCAACGTCGCCAACACCGTCGCGATCGTGCTGGCGACGGCGGTGGCCAGACGGCTCGGCTAGCCACGCCTACCATTTCCGGCACGCCAAGTCCGAGGCTTCCGATGCGTCTTACCACTCCCGTCCTGGTCGTCTGGTTCTTCTGCCTGGTTCCAAATCACGCCGCTCATAGTGAGGTGGCGTCCCCTCACGACTCTTCAGAGCCTGAGCTTCAGGCCGTCCTACTCACCGACTTCACCGACGACGATCTCAACGACCGCTGGGCCGTGGTCAACGACAACGTTATGGGCGGGCGATCCGACGGAGACCTCGCGTTTGACCCCGACGCTCCGACCAACCGCAACGTCGAGCCTGCCGCTTACGGGATCATGACAATCACTGGAGACATCAACACCAACGGCGGTGGCTTCACCTCCGTCCGCATGTCGGTCGAGCCCGACCTCGTCGACGACCCCGCCGTCTTTCCCGACCTACGGGCCGTGCGTGTCACGCTGCGAGCCGACGAAGCCACCCTCGGCAAGCCGCTCGCGCTACGCCTCGAAGACAACGTCCGCCGACCCCGCGGCATCAACTTCCGCGCGGTCCTGCCCCTTGACCCCGAGCTGCCCGCTGATCAATGGCAAACCATCACGGTCACCACCGATCAGCTCCAGCCCACGCACCACGGCCGCCAACTCGATCCGTCGCAGTGGGCCCCGCTCGACACCGCCCGCCTCCGCCGCGTCGGCCTCATCCTCAACAACGTCGACGACGGCCCTTATCGCTTCGAAATCGACAGCATCGAACTGCTCCACTGAACGCCACGCGTTCACGTCGGCGAACGCTCCATCAGCCCACCCCGCATGGCGTGGTCGCTCAGCTCGCTGGTCTCAGCAGTTGCGGTTAGACGCGTAAGACTACTCGGATGGGTCAAACACAGGCGAGCCACGGGCTCTTGTGAGGGCTGGCGGAGGGGCTCTTCGTTGTGCCGTGGCCCGTGTCGTGGGCCGCACGGCCATGAGGTTGCCTCTGCCGACACGCTGCTCAGTTTTCATTACACTCGCTGCCGCGTCGCCGACATCCCAGTCCGTCGGATTGATGCCAAACGAACCCCAACCCCCACGCCCCCTTTTCACAAGGCCCCCCGCGATGAGTTCCATCATTGACGACGTCCACGCCCGGCAGGTCCTCGACTCCCGCGGCAACCCCACCGTCGAGGCCGAGGTCACGCTCATGGACGGCACGACCGGGCGGGCCGCGGTGCCCTCCGGCGCGTCGACCGGCGAGAACGAGGCCGTCGAACTCCGCGACGGCAAGAAGGACTACTACCTCGGCAAGTCGGTCGAGCAGGCGGTCGAGAACGTCAACGACGCGATCGCCGAGGCGCTGATCGGCGACGACGTCCGCGACCAGGAGGGCATCGACGCGGTGATGCTCCAGCTCGACGGCACGGAAAACAAGGGCAAGCTCGGCGCGAACGCGATCCTCGCGGTGTCGATGGCCGCCGCCCACGCCGGCGCCGCGGCGACGAACCAGCCCCTGTACCGCTACCTCGGCGGGTCGGGCGCTAAGGTGCTGCCCGTGCCGATGCTCAACATCCTCAACGGCGGCAAGCACGCGGACAACACCGTCGACTTCCAGGAGTTCATGGTTCAGCCCTGGGGCTTCGACGACTTCGGCGAGGCGATGCGGGCCGGCGTCGAGATCTACCACGCGCTCAAGAAGGTGCTGCACGACAAGGGCCTGAGCACGGCCGTCGGCGACGAGGGCGGCTTTGCGCCCAACCTCAAGGACAACGAGGACGCGCTGAAGATCATTGAGGAGGCGACGGACAAGGCCGGCTACAAGTGGGGCGAGCAGATCTTCGTCGCGCTCGACCCGGCCACGTCGGAGCTATGGAACGAAGCGGAGAAAGACGGAAAAGAGGGCTACAAGTTCTTCAGCAGCACGCAGGAGATCATCAGCAGCGACGACATGGCGAGCCTGTGGGCCGAGTGGTGCGGCAAGTACCCGATCCGGTCCATTGAAGACGGCCTGGCCGAGAACGACTGGGCGGGCTGGAAGACGCTGACCGACAAGGTCGGCGAGAAGGTGCAACTCGTCGGCGACGACCTTTTTGTGACCAACTCCAAGTTCCTGCAGCGCGGCATCGACGAGGGCTGCGGCAACGCGATCCTGGTCAAGGTGAACCAGATCGGCACGCTCAGCGAGACGTTCGACGCGGTGAACCTGGCGATGCGGAACAGGTTCAACGCCGTGCTCTCGCACCGCTCGGGCGAGACCGAAGACGCGACGATCGCGGACCTGGCGGTGGCGACGAACTGCGGCCAGATCAAAACCGGCGCCCCCTGCCGCAGCGACCGCAACGCGAAATACAACCAGCTCATCCGCATCGCCGAGGAGCTGGGCGATCAGGCGGTGTACGGCAGCGTGACGTGGAACAAGGGCTGAGTGCTTCCGCCGCCTGGCGTTCACACGGGCAAACCGTCCGTGCAATCTGCAACCCGTCTACGCCCCGGCCGAAACGCCGGGGTGTTTCTTGGTTAGGCTGACGCGCCCGTTTTGGGCAGGAGTAACCACATGCAAACCAACGACGTGAAGTGGGGCGTCCTCGGCCCCGGGGCCATCGCCAAGGCGTTCGTAAACGGCGTCGCCCAGGCCTCTGCCGGGCGCGTGGTGGCATTGGGCAGCCGGTCGGTCGACCGCGCGAAGGCGTTCGCCGAGGAGATGAAGCTTGAAGGCGTCGCGTGTCACGGCGGCTACGACGCGCTGCTTGGCGACGACAATGTCGACGCCGTGTACATCGCGACGCCGCACCCGATGCACGCGGAGTGGGCGATCCGCGCCGCCGAGGCCGGGAAACACGTGGTGGTGGAGAAGCCGGCGGGCCTGAACCACGCCGAGACGATGGCGATGGTCGAGGCCTGCCGCGGCGCGGGCGTGCTGTTCTTCGAGGCGTTCAAGGACCGCTGCCACCCGCAGACCGACCGGCTGCACGCGCTCATCCGTGACGGCGTGATCGGCGAGTTACGCATGATCCACGCGAGCTTCGG
>JANQPR010000016.1 GCA_028285385.1 Phycisphaera sp. | reverse complement strand
AGCGCCATGGAGCCGGGCACGGGGATGGGGTCGAAGGTGGCCGAGATCACAAAACCGGGGGCGTTGACATCGTGCAGCTGCACATACCCGCCGGAGTCTGTGCCGTTTGGCTCGATCCACGCGAGCGTGCCCGTGTAGGTGCCCGCCGCCCCGATGAGATCGAACGAGGAGTCGAGCGTATCGGAGAGGTCTTGCGTGCTGTCGACCGATACGTTGCCCGTGTCGGTGCCGGCGGTGGATGTAAAGGCGTAGTTCGCGCCCGGGAAGTTGTTGCTATTAATGGCCCGCATGCCGATGTTGTCGATGCGGAAGCCGATGCTGCCGGGGTCGACGCCCGGGGACGACACGACGGTGACATTGAAGACCACGTCTTCGCCCGGGTTGAACGCGAACGGCGCGTCGCCGCTGGTGTACTCCACGGCGGAGGACCAGACATACTGCCCGTTGAAGGCGGCGTACGAACCCGGCGAGGTGGACTCGACCTGGAAGGTGACAGACATGCCGCTGTCGGAGAAGACGTAGCTGTTCACGGCGCCGTTGCTCATGAACTGGTCGTGGATGCTCTGGTTGAGGGTCACCACGGCGGCGTTCGCCGAGACCGCCAGGAGCGCACCGCCGGCGATCGGGGTGAAGAGAGTTTTCATTTCTGCCTATCCTTTCGAAATCAAAAATGATTTGATTCGCCCCGCACAACAAGCGCGGGGTCCCTTTCCCTAAGCCGGCGGGCTTACGGTTTGCCCGCGTTGTAGATCTCCTCGATCTCGTCCCCCGACAACACGCTACGGAACAACGCCACCTCGTCGATCAACCCGCCAAACGCTTGCTCGTTGATGTGCTCCTTCTGGGTGCCGCCGATCATCATGTCGGCCTTCGAGTGGTGCATGGGCCGGTCGTCGTCGTACCCCGCGAACAGCTCGCCGTTGAGGTAATACTTGGTTTGCTTGCCGTCCGTCGTCACCGCGATGCATACCCACTCGTTTGGCCGCAGCCCGGGGACCTGGCGGAACCTGTGATTAAACCCACCGATCAGTTTGTTCTTGAAAAGGAACAAAGACCCCGGGGCGAATGCGGTTATGGCAGTGCCGTTGAAGCCGAGGCTCATCCCGCCGCGGGCTTCCAGATCGATGTGGTTCAGGAAATGCTGGGACACCGCCAGGTCATCGAAGTTCATCCACATCACGGCCGTGAATGCCTGATCGAAGTACCGCGCGGAGTCGAACGGCACGCGGACCGCGTGACGCGAAGCGCGGTCGAACCGCAGCGCACCCTTGCCCGGCCAGCGGCCCCGGGCCCACCGGGGCTCCCCCCGGTCCCCCTCGAGTTTGCCGTCCAGCATGCCCCTGCTCGTGCGGGCGAGGTTCCGGACAACGCCCGGCCTGTTCGCGTCTTCGTCGAAGGTGTAATACGCGAACAGGTCGTCGCGTTGGCTGAGCCCCCGGCTGTACTCGGACCACCTCCTGTACGCACCGCGTGCGGCGTTTTCTTGGGGGTCAGGCCTTGTGTCGGCGACAAAGGCAAGGGGGTCGTGGTCGACCGGATGAAACTTTGTCCCGTTGTTGACCAGCGCGACACTCTGCCCGCTCGCCAGCGTCCGGTTACCCAGCGTTCCCGTGGCAGGCCGGACCGCGACCGAGCCGCTGTACACATGGACCTCGCTGTCACCACCGGGGGCGACCTGGACACCGAAGCGTGTGCCGAGATCGACGATCGATGCGTGCTCGGTCCGCACGGTGAATCCTTTGCTCCGCGGCGTCTCACAGATCCCGAAGAGCCGGCCACGCTCGAGCCGCAAAGCGTGGTCGCCGGCCCACGTGACCTCGCACGGCGCTTCGAGGATCACCCTCGCGCCGCGGTCCGTGGTGATCTCCACGAAGCCGCTGCGTAGGATCAGGGCCTGCCCTTCCCGCAGCCGGCTGCCGATCACGTGCTCGCCGTCGGCCCAGCGCGCGTCGTTCTGATCGGTGATTGTTGCGATCGTCTCCGCGGGCGGGGTGTCGGGCGAGACAAGCCGGGTCGGGGGCTGTTCGGGCCCCGGGCTGCCCATGAACACAAACAAGAGCGTCGCACCGAGGATCAGGGCCGCGGCGATGCCGGCATAGACCGTGGCGCGCCGGGAGACCGTGTGGCGGAAGATGTAGACGGCCGCCGACAGGAGGTCCTCGGTGGTGTGTCTTGGGGCATCGGAGTGATTCTGGCTCGCCTCATCGGCGAGTAGCTGCGTCACGTCCACGATATCGGTGTCGTCCGCCGCGGCCTGCAGGATTTCAAAGGCCTCGAGCACGTCACCCGACAGCAGCCCCTCGCGGGCGTGGAAGGCCTTGCCCTCGGCGGAGAACACCTCACGCAGCGTGCCCGCCTGCTTCATGTAGACAACCAGTGCTTGGGCCGCGGCCGGGTCGCGGAGGACCATCCGCTCGAATTGGGCGTGGTCCGCTTCGGTCAACACGCCGGACAGGTAGCGCTCGGCCAGCCCGGCGACGCGTTCGAGCCTGTCGCGATCGATCCCGCTCACGACAGGCCCCCTTCGCTCGTCAGGCGGCGCTGGACACACTCGCGTAGCGCGCCGTGGGCGCGGGTGATCGTTTTGTAGATGGTCTGGACCTTCTTGCCGGTTCGCTGGGCGATGTCGGCGGGCTTGAGGTTCTGGCCGTAGCGCAGCTCGACGATCTCGCGCGGGCCGCCCTGCAACTGCTGGATGCACTCGCGCAACGCGGCGAGGTGGTCGGACTCGTCAGGCCCGACCGACGCCGCGCTGGCGTGTTCGAGCACCTCGAGCGCCTCGCTGCTGAGCAGCTGGCGGTTGCGCGAGCGCTCCCGGCGGGCCTTGAGCCCCTCCAGCCGGACCGCCGTGTAGAGCCAGCCCAGCAGGTGGTCGGCGTCGGCGATCTCGTCGCACTTGCGGATCGCGGCGACCGACACCTCCTGGAAGACGTCCTCGGCCGCGTCCGCGTCGCCGACCACGATCCACGCGTAGCCAATCAGCTCGGCGCGCCGCTGCATCAGCTGCTTGACCACGATGTCGCTGGGTACAGGCAAAAGGGAAGCTCCTACGTATCCCCTCCACAGCGTCCAGCAATTAGGACACAAAATGCGGCGCGGCCGAAAAGATTGCAAAAACCCACGCCTTCTCGTTATGGGAATGGGGGATTGGGCAAAATTGCTTGCCCCCTGAATCCGGGCCCTGGGAACGCCCGAATCACTCGGCGTCCCAAGAGTAATTTCCCCCAAACCCGGAGACACACCATGCGACGGTCCCGACTGATGAAGACCCTGCCACTCCTCCCCGCGCTCGGCCTGCTGGCCTTCGCGACGCCCGCCGATGCCTGCACCAAGTGCAAGTGCAAGGCGGACAAGCCCGACCAGAAGCAGGCGGTTTCGGTGAAGGCCGACATCGTTGACACCGCCGTCGCCGCCGGCCAGTTCAATACCCTGGCCGCGGCGCTGCAGGCCGCCGGCCTGGTCGACGCGCTGAAGGGCGAGGGCCCGTTCACCGTGTTCGCGCCGACCGACGCCGCCTTCGCCAAGCTGCCCGAGGGCACCGTCGAGACGCTGCTTAAGCCCGAGAACAAGGCGCTCCTGACCGCGATCCTGACCTACCACGTCGTGCCCGGCAACCTCCAGGCCACCGACGTCGTCAACGCCGACAAGCTGGTCACGCTCAATGGTCAGAAGATCGACCTGAGCACGGACGACGGCGTGAAGGTGGACGGCGCGACGGTCGTGAAGACCGACATCGCCACCAGCAACGGCACGATCCACGTCATCGACAAGGTGATCATGCCGAGCACCAAGGACATCATCGACACCGCGATCGACGCGGGCTCGTTCAAGACCCTCGCCGCGGCGCTGGGCGCGGCCGAGCTGGTCGAGACGCTGAAGGGCGAGGGCCCGTTCACCGTGTTCGCCCCGACCGACGAGGCGTTCGCCGCCCTGCCCGCGGGCACGGTTGAGTCGCTGCTCAAGCCTGAGAACAAGGCGAAGCTGCAGGCCGTGCTGACCTACCACGTCGTGCCCGGCCGGGTCTACGCCACCGACGCGATCGCCGCCGGCAAGGCCAAGACCGTCCAAGGATCGAAGCTGACCATCAAGGCCAAGGACGGCCAGGTCATGATCGACGGCGCCAAGGTCGTGAAGGCCGACATCGACACAACCAACGGCGTGGTCCACGTCATCGACGCGGTCATCCTGCCGAAGGACTAATGTGACGTCCCCCCTACTCGGCCCGGCCGCGTGAGAACGCGGCCGGGCCGATTTTTGCTTGCTACACTGAAACACATGAACGATTTGACCGCTCGCGGATCAAAGAAACGAGACTTAAAATGACGGCGATCAACGACCAGCCCGGCCTGATGTACAGCCAGGCCGTGTCGCGCCGCACGAGCCCCCGCCTCCGCATGACCGACGCCACGCCAACCAGCCTGCTCCAACTCGTCGCCGCCGGCGAGAGCACGGCGGTGTCGCGGGTGATCGACGCGTACGGCGGGCTGGTCTGGTCGCTGGCGCGCCGTTACTTCGGCCGGTCTGCCGAGGCGGAGGACGCGGTGCAGGACGCGTTCATCGCGGTGTGGAAGTCGGCGGAACGCTACGACCCGGGGACCGCGAAGGAATCGACGTACATCGCGATGATCGCCCGCCGGCGGATGATCGACCGGCTGCGCAAGCAGGGCCGGCGTCCCGAATCCCAGCCTTTAGAGAGCGCGCCCGAGCCGGAAGTTGAATCCACGGACCGGCTTGCGGACGAAGAATTAGCCGGAAAAGTGCTGCAGACGATCGACGCGTTAGACCCGCCGCAGCCGGAGGTGATCCGCCACTCGCTGCTGGACGGGCTGACGCACGCGGAGATCGCTGAGAAGATGGGCCTGCCGCTGGGCACGGTCAAGACGCACATCCGCCGGGGCCTGATCAAGGTCCGTCAGACGATCGGTATCCAGGCCCCCGACGCGAAGGGGGTGCAGGCATGACCAGCAATCAACCCCTTGATCCCGAACGCATCCACCAGCTGATGGTGGACGCCGCGACGCAGGGCCTGTCCCCCCAGGACGAGGCCGAGCTGTCCGCGGCGCTGGCGCGGGACCCGTCGCTGCGGTTCGAGGCGGAGGCCTACGAGATGGCCGCGGCCGAGGTCGAGATGGCGCTCGCGGGGCTGGACACCGGCGAGGCGCTGCCCGCGTCGCTGCGGGGCAGGCTGATCGAGGGGGCCGGGGGCCATCTGCCCCAGCCGAGCGCCGGACCGGCGCTGAAGCTGTCGGGCGCCGACGCGAAGGGTGAAGACAAGGCGTCGTCCTTCTCGCTGACCGACGGGAAGTTCTTCGGCTGGTACGCGGCGACGGCGGCGCTGATCGCGCTGGTGATCGTGCTTGCCCAGCAGCCCGCCGGGACCTCGACTTCGCCGATCAAAACGGAAACGCTCGCCGAGCG
>JANQPR010000011.1 GCA_028285385.1 Phycisphaera sp. | reverse complement strand
CTGTGCCGGGATGCTCTGGCGTTGATCGACGACATGCGCCGCTGCGTGGACGACCGCGACAAGCTCGCCCGGCTGTTCAAGAAGCTTGACCGCATGAAGGCCCGCGTGCACGGCGAACTCGGCACCGCCTTCGCCCTGGTCAACACGGTCAACATCATCGGCGCCTTCCACCGCCAACGCAGCGACCGGCTCATCGACCGCAGCGGCGCGACGGAGTGGGACAAGCTCGCCCGGCAACTCGACCGCGACCACGCGAACATCCGCTGGCTCGGGCAGGCCGGCGACGAGGCGATCACGATCTTCCGCGACGCGCTGGACCGTGCACGCCGGCTGGCGAAGCGGCACGAACCGTCGCCGGGCCAGGCGGATGAGCGTGCCGAACCAAAACCTACCGCGTTGACCGCCGCCGCCTGAAGTAGGGAATGATGAAGACCGTTGCCCTCATCCTCGCCGACCCGGACACCGGCCGACTCGGCCACTCGCGTCCCATCGACGAGGTCGTCGGCGCGCGGACCGTGCTGGGCGCGACGGCGCAACGGGTGTCGCGGGTGCCGGGGATCGACGCGGTCGCGGTCCTGCTGCCCGCCGCGACGCGGGCGCTATCGCCGCGGGCACATGATGAACTCGACACGATCGACGCGACGGCAATCCGTGTCGACGCCTTTGACGCGCCGGACGCGGCGAGTCTTCGCCGAGCACGTCGGGCGTGGACCCAGGACGGCTGGCGGGGCGGCCTCGGCGGCGCGACGGTGTGGGACGAACTGCTGCCCGCCTCGGTCGTGGCGGCCGCCGCGGCGCGACTCGACGCCGACGCCGTGCTGCTCGTCGGCGGCGACTGGCCGCTCGTTGACCCCGCGTTGTGCGGGGAGTTGCTCGCCGTCCACCGCGCGACGCCCGACGCGATGAAGCTGGCGTTCTGCCAGGCGCCGCCCGGGTTGACCGGGGTCGTCGTCGCGCGGGAACTGCTCGACGACATGGCCCGGAACGACGCCGACTTCGCCGACCTGCTGGCCTACTCCCCGAAACGCCCGGCCGTCGACCCGATCGGGCTCGACTTCTGCGTGGGCATCCCCGCATCGGTGCGTGACACGGCGCGACGGTTCGTTTACGACACCTCAGCCGGTCGGCGACGCATCGAAGCCGTCGTCGAGGCGCTCGGCGACGAGGCCGATACCGCCGACGCGTTGAGGGTGACCGAAGCTTGCCGTGCGTGGGAGCAAGACGAGCCCGAAGCGTCGCGTTTTGCCGAGTTGCCACCGCAGGTTGCGCTTGAGTTGACGCCGCGTCGAGTCGTCAACGGGCCGATCACGCCCCAACACCACGTGGACATCGACCGCGGCGCAGCGTCATGGGAGATGATCGAAAAGCTCGCGCCGCAGTTGAAGGGCCGCGTGGTCACGCTCGGCGGGCTCGGCGAGCCGTTGCTGCATGAGCGTTGGCACGACGCCGTCGCGGCGATCAAGCAGGCCGGCGTGTTGGCGGTAGCGTTGGAGACGGACCTGTTGCTGCCCGAGCCGGCGGACGCCGAAGCACTTGCCGCGTCCGTCTTGGATTCCGGCGTCGATGCCGTGTTCGTCCGACTCAACGCCGAGTCGGCCGAGACGTACCGCGACGAGATGGGCGTCGACCGGTTCGCCGAAGTCATGGACGTGATCCAGGCGCTGTTCCGTCGACGGGGCGTGCCGTTGGGGCGACACGCGACACCCGCGGTCGTCCCGATGCTGACCAAGACGCAGCTCACGACGCCCGAACTCGAGACCTTCTTCGAGCGTTGGTGGCAACTCGCCAGGCACGCTGTCGTGCAGCGTTACCCAACGGGCGGCAAGGGACGGTTTGCGCTGTCGCCCGACCGCAACCCCGTGCCCATGGACGGCCCGTGGCGCGAGCCCGACCCGCACCAACGCAAGCAACGGCTCACCGTCTGGTCGGACGGTGAGGTCTCACTTTGCCACCAGGACTGGCACGCGCGGGCGTCGTTGGGCAACGTCAACGACGCATCGCTGATTGAGCTGTGGCAAGGCTTGCCGCGCATCGAACTCGACGCCGACTGGTCGCCCGACGCCTCACCGATGTGCAGGCGGTGCTTCGATTTTGCATCGCTGCACGCGGCATCGACCCGGCTCGTCACGGCTTGACGCCGCTTGGCCGCATAAACGCCTAGGAACCCTCCATGCCGACGCTCGCCGTGATCCTCGCCCGCGCCGGGAGCAAGGGCCTGCCCAGCAAGAACGCGCTGCCGTGCGCCGGTCGGCCGGTCATCACGTGGACCATCGACCACGCGCTTCAGAGCGCATCGGTGGATCGCGTCGTGGTCAGCACGGACGGCGTCGAACTCAAGGCGATCGCTGCGTCGCTCGGCGTCGACGTCGTGCACCGCCCGCACAAACTCGCCGACGACACCGCGACCGTTGACGCCGCGGCGCGACAGGCCGTGCTCGCTGTCGATCCTAAGGCCGTGTTCGACACCGTCGTGATCCTTTACGGCAACGTCCCCGTGCGCCCGGCCGACCTGACGGACCGCGCGGTCGCGAAGCTCCGCGACTCCGGCTGCGACTCGGTGCAGTCCGTCTGCCCCGTCGGCAAGCACCACCCGTACTGGATGAAGGAGCTCAACGACGACGTGATGCTCCAGCACGTCCCCAACCGCGTGTACCGGCGCCAGGACCTGCCGCCGCTGTTTGAACTCGACGGCGGGATGATTGCCGTGACTCGCGAGGCGCTGTTCACCGAAGTCCCGGACGAGCCGCACGCGTTCCTCGGCGTCGACCGGCGCGCCGTCGTGACGCAAACCGGCGACGTCGTCGACATCGACGAGGAACTCGACTTGATCGTGGCCGAGGCGATCCTGCGGCGCCGTGGCCAGTCACCCCAACGCGCCGCGGGCTGACGATGCCGTCCGTTCGCACCGAGGTCCGCAATATCGCCGTGGTCACCGGCACGCGCGCCGAGTACGGGCTGTTGGTGCCGGTGCTGCGGGCCATCGCGGATCACGCTAGGCTCGATCTTCAGTTGGTCTTGACCGGCACGCACCTGACCACCGGGTCCCGAGCCGACATCGCGTTCCCCGTCGCGGCGAAAGTCACGATGCAGAAGCGCGGCCGGGCCGGGCGGTCGCACGACGCGGCGGCGCTGGGGCGGGGCCTCTCCGGTCTGGCCGAAGCCTTCGCCGCGCTCGAACCCGACGTCGTGGTCGTGCTCGGCGACCGGATCGAGGCGTTCGCGGCCGCGTCGGCGGCCTCGGTCTCCGGCGTCCGCGTCGCGCACCTGCACGGCGGCGACCGGGCCGAGGGCGTCGCCGACGAGGCGATGCGTCACGCGATCACCAAGCTCGCGCACCTGCACCTGCCCGCGACCGCGACCAGCCGGCGTCGCATCGTCCGCATGGGCGAAGCCCCCGGCGCGGTGGTCAACGTGGGCTCGCCCGCCGTGGACGGCCTGCAACACATCGAACCCGCTACTGAGCACGACGGCCAACCCCCGCCGCGCTGCCTCGTCATGCAGCACTCGGTCGGCGACGACGACGAGACTGAAAGTCGCCGGATGAAGCACACCCTCGCCGCGACCGCGCGGTTCCGTCGCCTCGTCTTCGCGCCCAACCACGACCCGGGCCGGGACGGCATCGCGCAAGCCATCGCCGACGCCGAGGTCGACCCCGTCGAGCACCTGCCCCGGCAACGCTTTGTCGCGCTGCTCAAGGCCGCCGACGTCATCGTCGGCAACAGCTCCGCCGGGCTGATCGAGGCCGCCGTATGCAAGACACCCTGCGTCAACGTCGGCCCGCGGCAGAACGGCCGGGAGAAGCCCAACTCGGTCGTCGATGCGCCGCACAACAAGCGCGGCATCGTCGGCGCGATCAACCGCGCCCTGCAACCCGACCCCAGGAAGTTCCGTCATCCCTACGGCAAGGGCGGCACCGGCCCTCGCGTCGCCGAGCTGCTCGCGTCCCGCTGGGTCACTGACACGCCGGTCCGCAAGCAGAACACCTACTGAACGTGGTCCTCGGGCGTGCGTTCTGCGGCTTCGAGTTCCTTCCGCAGCGCCTCGATCTGATCCAACACGCCGACGAACTTCTCGCCGAACGCGGTCAGGCTGTACTCCACGCGCGGCGGGGCCTCGGCGAACACCGTGCGTTCCAGCAAGCCGAAGCGAAGCAGCTTGTTCAGCCGTTCGTTGAGCACCTTCTCCGTCAGCCCCGGGGCCGACTTGTGAAGCTCCACCGGCCGGCGTACTCCCTTGCGGATCTGCCCGAGCACGTGCAGCGACCACTTGCAGCCGAGCACCGACTCGAACATCCGCGAGACGTCAGTGCGGGCTTCGGGATCGAGGGCATCGTGAGACATTTTTCTTCGTCGGCCCGCGGCGAGAAACGTACCGGTTGGTAAGTCGGCTACCCGGAAAGTGGGGGCAATACGCCGGGAAGCGGGGCGGTTCGCTCGGTGCACCCCGGGCCCGACGCGCGTCGGGCGGTGCGTCCCCTTCTGAAAGGAGTTTGCGATGTCGACGAAAGCAGTGTTTTACCACGCGGGCTGCCCGGTCTGTGTCGAGGCCGAGCAGGCATTAGCCCAGTCCCTGGACCCGGCTCGGTTCGACGTGGAAGTCGTGCACCTCGGCGAGGCCGGCGCCCGGCTGTCCGAAGCCGAGCAGGCCGGCGTGAAGTCGGTGCCTGCACTCGTGCTGGGCGGTCAGGTGTTCCACATCAACCACGGCGCCGACCTGGCCGCGCTGAAGTGACCGCGGCGAAGTGATCGCGGAATACCCCGCCCGCCGCCACGATTAAGCGTCGTGGTGGCGGTTTCCCTGGCCACCGCCTGATAGGATCCGCCCATGCCTTCCAACGCCACCGACCTGCCCCTCGAAGACGTCGTGATCATCGGTTCCGGCCCCGCCGGCTGGACCGCCGCGATCTACGCCGCCCGCGCCAACCTCAACCCGCTGGTCTACCCGGGTCGGGCCGCCGGCAAGGACCTCGTCCCCGGCGGCCAACTGATGCTCACCACCGACGTGGAGAACTACCCCGGCTTCCCCAAGGGCATCACCGGCCCCGAAATGATGCACATGTTCTACCACCAAGCCATGCGCTTCGGCACCCGCGTGGTCACCGACGACGGCGTCAAAACCATCGACGAGCTCTCCAACGAGACCCTCTACCAGCTCTTCCAGAACGTCGACCACGTCGACCTCCAGCAACGCCCGTTCCACGTCAAGGGCGACGGCGACGACGCCTACGAGACCCTCGCCAAGTCCGTCATCATCGCCACCGGCGCCAAGGCCAACTGGCTCGGCCTCGACAACGAGATGCGCCTCGCCCAGTCCGGCGGCGGCGTCTCGGCGTGCGCGGTCTGCGACGGCGCGTTGCCGATGTTCCGCGATAAGGAACTCGGCGTCGTTGGCGGCGGCGACTCGGCCGTCGAAGAGGCCACCTACCTCGCCAAGTTCGCGAGCAAGGTCCACATGTTCGTCCGCCGCGACGTCCTCCGCGCCAGCAAGATCATGGCCGACCGCGCGATCAACCACGAGAAGATCGAGGTCCACTGGCACACCGAGGTCACCGACGTCCTCGGCGACGACCACATCACCAGCGTCGAGCTGAACAACAACCAGACCGACGAGAAACGCACCATGGAACTCGGCGGCCTCTTCCTCGCCATCGGCCACACGCCGATCACGGGCTTCCTCGACGGCCAACTGCCCACCGACGACGCCGGCTACCTCAAGCTCAAGGACCCGTACCGCAGCACGTGCGACATCGACGGCGTGTTCCTGGCGGGCGACGTGGTCGACTCCACCTACCGCCAGGCCGTCACCGCCGCGGGCATGGGCTGCAAGGCCGCCATCGACGCCGAACGCTGGCTCGCCGAACACGAAGACGACTTCGCGGCGATGAGCGCCGAGGGCCATTTGGAAGTCTGACGTGGCCGATGCGCCCGACGTTGAAGCCGTTGCCGAGGTTTTCCGCCGGTTTGCCCGCGAAGAGTGCGACGGTTCTTCCCCGCTCTACGCAGATCTGAGCCGCGATGTCGCCGAAGAGCCGGCACTGCTGAAACTCGCGGCATCGGCACGCACGCCCATCCCGAATCTGTTCTTCGCCGCGGTCCACTTCCTGGTTATTCGGGAACCATCGGCGTCACTGGCTGCGTTCTATCCGAGTGTCGTTGAGCGACCGCGTCCGGTCGACGAGGCGTGGCCCGCGTTTCGCGCCTTCGTGCACGACCGCCGGTCCCGGATTCGGGACCTCTTGACGACTCGTCTTGTGCAAACCAACGAGGTTCGTCGCTGCGGCTACCTTCTGCCAGCATTCAATCTGGTTTTCCGTCGCGGCGGAGGCCGGCCGCTCGCGTTGATCGAGGTCGGCTGCAGCGCGGGTCTCCTGCTGTTGATCGACCATTACCGTGTGGCGTACGACGACGGTGTGGTGTGCGGCGACGACGCTGCGGGCGTCCGGTTTGAGGTCGCTGTCGAGGGGCCGTGCCCGTCCGTGTTGAGATCGTCGTTCCCGCGCATCGCCTCCCGTACCGGAGTCGACCTCAACCCGATCTCGGCAAACGACCCCGAAGGCGTCGCCTGGCTCCGCGCTCTGATCTGGCCCGAGCACCACGACCGGCGGCGCTTGCTCGACGCGGCGCTGCGGGTGGCGTTGGAGACACCGGCAGAGCTCCATCGCAGGCCGGGTGAAGACCTCCTGCCAGGTCTGCTGAAGGACGTCCCGGACGACGTGGTGCCTTGCGTGTTCCAGACCGCGACGATCAATCAGTTTGCTCCCGATGCGGTCAAGAAGCTGAGAACCGGCTTGCGCGAGGCCGGGTCGGAGCGGCCCGTGTTTTTCGTCTCCCGGGCCGGCGCGTTGACGCTCGAGCGTTTTTGCGGTGACGGCCGGGAGAGGGTCGACCTCGCCGAGTGCGACGGCCACGGCCGCTGGTTCCGATGGATCGCCAAGTAGCCGTCGTCTACGCCGAACGCCGACTTACCGAACACCAAGACACATCGCGTGATTTTCCGCCGAGGGGTGCCGGGCGAAGTAACCGAAAGCTGGCTCGGTGGCATAGGACCCCACGCCGCTCATCATCGGCAACGCGTACCGCCTCTTTAGAGTCTGTTACTTATCCTCCGCCGACTGGGGAAAAATACATAACAGTCTCTAACGCTAGTATCCCCAAATACCTGAACACCCTTGGGCCTGTTTCCGCCCAAATCGAATAGCTACACCTGTTAGCGTCCAACAATCGCCCGCCGCAACAGAGAGCCGCCAGCACGTAGAACAGACAGGTAATCGATTGACGCAATCACAAGCCTAACACATCTAACACAAAACATATCGGCGTCTTGACCACAGAATCTAGAAACTAACAATAATTATTACTGCCTACGGCTTAAAATCGATCGACGCTGGTTACAATCGAATAGAACGTGACGGGGCCGCAACGCAAAAAGCCTAGGACACACTGTTAGCATGAGTATTGACCTAACTGCTGTGAGCACCGGCCGCTGGTCTGCCGACCGCCTGAACGGCGTCGACCACGACAAGATTGTGCCCCCGCCGCCTGAGGTCGCGCTGCTCGCGCCGGGAAGAATCGTCTACGGGGATAGCGTCACGCTCGACGGCGCCAACAACGTTCAGCAGTCAAACATCGAGGGCATCGTCGAGAACGAGACCCGCCGTCACATCCACTGGGACTTGGAATCCATCGAGTTTCAGCTTGGCTCGGTTTACAGTGGGCAAAGCACGTCCACCCGCGACGCAGCGCTGACGCGATACGACGACCTGCTCGGCTACGCTCAAGGCGTCCACGACGGTCAACACGCGTTCTACCTGACCGGATTTCAGCCATCTTCGGCGAGCTTCTACAACAGTCTGCTCGCCGACTACGACGCGTTCGAAGCGTCTAACTTCGCAGGCAAGACTCCCATTGTCGCTTGGCCGCATTACTACGGCGGAGACCCTTCGGATATGGCCGCTTTTCGGGAGGAGTTGAAGCGATGGAAGGACGCGTCGCAGGCACTGATCGACCGAGGTTTCCGCGTCGCGCCGACGATCCAGCCGATCTTGCCCAACGTCAACATCATTGCGTATCCCGATGGCAGCAGCGATCCCAATACGTTTGACAACCCGTTTTTCTACACGATTGAGCAGTGGCATCTTCTGCTGGACCAATGCTTTAGCTACGGGACCGGCGTGTACGTCTGGCAGCACCCGAACTTCGACGCATGGAACGCGACCGCGGAGCGTGAGGACGCGTATCGCGAGCGCTTCCAGATCCTCCTTACCAAAATCGCCTTGAAGGCCTGAACCCATGGCAGTAATCAATCACAACTGGAGTACGTCGCCGTACGACCGGGCCTTGCAGGCGCAGCTTGTGGGGCTCGATGTGTTGGACTTCCGCCGCATGAACAGCCAGACGCCGGCCAACGGCGGCACGGCGCTGATCCCCGGGGTCGGCTTGCCGATCCTCACCGCCGGCGGCAACGCTGTGCACAACTCCAAGAACCTGCTGCCGTCGGCTGCCGCCCCCAGCGTTTACATGCCCGACACCCGAGACGATCGCGTCTCGCTCGGTCCGCTCCCCGATCGTGTCTGGGACGGCGACGGCCTGACCGTGACGGGATGGTGTCAGGTCGGCGACGGTCAGGCGATTGAGGGCAATACGCCTCTGGTGTCGATCGGGGCGCAGACGGGGATGGCCAACGGGTTCTATCTGCAAACCAACCCGAATGGCTCGGTGAGCCTGCTTTCTCGCGATGGCGGCACAACATCGCCAGCGGCCAGCACGCTATCGTGGCTCGCGGGCGGCGCAGCGGTGGGGCGGTCTTTCCACTACGCCGTCGTCGTCGACACGACCAACAACACACTCGCGCTGTACATCGATGGCGCGGAAATCACCAGCACTTCCGGGGCCGGTACGGCCACCAATGACATCTCGTCGGTGAACTACAACGATCTCAAAAACGCGGGGTACGGCGTCGGGTTGGGTGGGACAAACTGGAACAACACATATTCATGCGAGGCATGGCACGCCGAAACCCTGATCTGCGCCGAACCGCTAACCGGCAGCAAGATCGCCGCCCTTTACGCCGCGGCATTTCTGGGCGGAGAAAACGTGAACCTCACCACGATCCAAGCCGACGCGGCGCAGGCCGCAGGACTCATCATGCTGAAAATGACCGGAACCGTCGCCGCGGTGCCTAGCAGCAACGACAGCAAGCTCTCGATCGAGTTGGACAGTTCGGCCAGCACCATCGGCTCGCACCTGATCGGCCAACAGATTGCTATTACCGAAGGCGACTGTCGCCTCTGCGCGGAGATCGCGCGCATCGAGTCTGGCCACGGAACGCGCAGCGGCGTCATCTCCGTCGCGGCCGTATTCGGTCGGGATCCGTCCGATCCGCTGCCCCAAGTCGGCAACTCCATCACGATCGTCCGCTCTTCCGCCGTGGCGCCCGCATATATCCAGCGGCAGTCCGCTTACCTGTAAACCTAAGACGGCCGGGGGCCACACTTCACCACAGGTGACTTGTACGGGGTAGTCCCGGGCACACTATCGGCTGCGCCGAGGCGTGTCAGCCTGCTCTTGCGGCGACGGGGCGCGGCGGCTCGGTCATCGCGACGACGGGCTGTGCGGAGACGGGCGGAGGTGCGGGTTCATTCTTCGGCCGAGCGGTTAGCTGCCGCTCCCTGATCCAGCGCCCGATCGCGTCGCGGTCGGTGGGCCAGCTGCCGGAGATGCGGCGCTTCAAGAACGCCTTGTACACCGCATCAAGCAGCGTCGCGAGCTGCGTGGTCAGGTCGAGGCGGGCCTCGGTGAGCTCGCGCGGGCTCTGGGCGTCGGGGACGTCAGGGAGTTTCGCGCTGCTGACGGTCCAGGCGTCGCCGGCGAGGGTGAGTTCCCACTGGGCGCCGCCGTCCGAGAGGATCAACCCGGCTTTGCGCGGCCACTTGCCGACGCGCAACGCCTCGGCGGACTCGCGGTACCGCGTCGGGCCGTCGCCCTTCACATTCACCTTCCCGGCCATGCCCCAGGCGCAGTCGAGGTCGATGGCGCGGTCGAGGGCGACGAACACCTCGCCCGCGTCGGTCGTGAGCCTGCCTTCGTTGATCTCGCTCTTCCACCACAGCCACAGCAGCAACTCGTTGCCGAGGTAGTCCTTGAGGTCGACGGACTTCGCAACCCATGGGACGCGCGGGAGCGACGGGTCCTCCCGTGATTCATCCGTGTCGTCTTCGTTCCGCGCGTCAGCTGGCGGGGCCGTGAACTTGCTGGGGTGGACGTCTTCGTAGTCCCGAGTCCGACCGTCGCGCTTGAGCAGGTTGCCCGCCGCGACGCCGGCGCTCAGGGTCGATAGCTCGACCGCGAACGCCTGGCGGAACAAACGCGCCACGTTTTCGGTCATCGTGTTCCCAAGCGCGCCGCAGAAGATCTGCTGCGACGAAAGGTCCCACAACACCGGTACGACCTTGCTCCGCCGGTACATCCCCTTGGCGAGGTCTTCGCGTACCTGCCGGTCGGCGAGTTCGATCGCCTCGCGTTTCTGGCCCTTGGTGGCAAAACCGGACGGGTTGTCCGCGGCCGAGGCCTGCTCGTTCATCACGCGGTACGCCCGCCGGACATCGGCAGGAACCTTGTGCGTGTCGATGCGGACGCCGAGCAGCACCTGCGTGCCTTGCGGGCCGTAGCCGACCTTCTCGAAGGTGAAGTTGGTGTCGAGCAGGTGTTCGGGGGTGACGAAGCCGGCCTCAACCTCGTCGGGCGTCCCGACCTCGGTCTCGCGGAAGCGGTGCTCGTGGAGGATCGAGAGCGTCGCCTCGTCGACCGACGAAGGGGCGTCGCCCCCAACGGCAAGGCGACAGAACGTGACACGGCCAGAGTCGAAGGGCATCGGATGAACATACGGGCCCGGTCGTGGTGCTCCGGTTGCCGACAGCTCGGCGACAACGAGACGCCAGGTTTTCCACAGGCTCAGGCGGACCGCGTGGCGGGCGCCAGCTTGGCCACGGTGATGACGCCCAGCGCCCCGAGCAGGCACCACGCCGGTCCAGTGACGAAGCCGGCAAACCCCATCGGCACCGCGAGTATCACGGTGACGAAGAAGCGGGTGAGCATCGCTCTGCCAACGTGGCTCCGGCTGAGCACAACGAGCCAGACGTACGCCGGGAACACGAGGCCGTACATCAGCAGGAAGCTCCGGTAGAAGACCTCCGGCCACGCCACGCCCGCGACGCTCTCGCCGAACCATTGCGGCTGGCGGACGACCAGCACCATCGCGAACGCCACGAGCAGCACGAGCGTCAGCCCATAGAACCGTCGGCCATCGGGGTTGAGCTCCTCACGCTCGCGGACGTGCAGCGTCATGGTGAACGCGGCCTGAAGCAGGACGTGTACGCCGAGCACCAACGCCCACGAAGACTTCCACGAGACCGGCTCGCCGTCGAACGCGGGGATCAACCACGCCGCGTAGACCAGCGAGAAGATGATCATGCTGAAGAACACGACGCCGAACCCGAGCGCGAACGCCGCGCGGCCGGTCTTGACTCCCGTTACCGCTCGTGCCCGCAGGAACGTGCCGTCGAGGTACGGGCAGCAAAGGAATCCCGTGATCGACGCGGGCAGGAACAGCAGCAGGGCCGTCGTGTCAAGGCGCGGCGGCTCGACGACGGGGTACGCGATCGCTTGAGCCGCCGCGTCTGTTGGCGACACGCCAAAGAACTCACGCACGATCGCGAACGCCCCCGGCAGCCGCTCGGCGTAACTCAGGCACCCCCAACTCACCAACGCCAAGCCCGCCGCCACGATCGGCAACCACGGCCCGAACGCCTTCCGCCGCGCCGCGGGCAGCATCAGCAACGGCACCGCGCCCGCCGCCCACGCCGCCGGGCCGAACAACTCCGTACCCAGCCACAACAGCACGAACACGTGGAACCCCAGCGTCACGTCGCTGAACCACCGCACGGCGCCGGCGTGATTCTGCCACAAGCGTTGCGCTCGTTGCGGCGAGAGCACGAACCCCATCGCCGCGGCGCCGATCACGTTGGGGGCCGCGAACACGACCCAGCCCCAGAACCCGTAGTCCCGCAGCAGCAGCACCGGGAAGAACATCCCGATCACCCACGTCCACGAACAGCCGAGGAAGCACGCCCAGAGCACCGCCCACCCCGGGCCGACCTTGGGGCGGGTGTCGTCGGTGACGATGCGCACCGCGGGGCTGGGGGGTAGTTGAGACGCGTCCGTGCTCATCGCGGCGGATCGTACCCCCTCACACGCTCACGCCGCGGAACAGCATGTCCAGCTGCTCGGGCTTCATCGAGGCGCCCACCGCGACGTCGCGCCCGACCCAGCCGAGCTCGAAGAGGTGCTTGAGCGAATAGTTGAAGTCGTGCGAGCTGGCCAGCGACGAGGTCTTGGGGTTGCTGAGGATCGTGGCCAGGTCGTCGTCGTGCTCGGGGTCGCGGAGGTACTCGCGCACGACCGACGTGTTGATCAGGACCTCGGTGGCCGGGACGCGCGTCGGCACGCCCTGCTCCTGCGCTTCTTTGAGCGTGGGCAGGAGCATCTGGTTCATGACCGCGATCAGCGTGGACGACAGGTTCTGCCGGACGCCCATCTCCTCGTGCGGCGGGAAGAAGTAGAGGATGCGGTGCAACGCCTCGGGCGCCGTCGCCGTGTGCAACGAGGTCAAGACCAGGTGCCCGGTCTCGGCGGCGGCGATGGCGGCGCGGACCGTCTCGCTGTCGCGCAGCTCGCCGATCAGGATCACGTCCGGGTCTTCACGCACCACGGCACGGAGCGCATCCGGGAAGTCGATGAAGTCCTCGCCCAGCTCGCGCTGGTTGATCTTGGACATCTTGTTGGGCAGGACGTACTCGATCGGGTCTTCGATGGTGACGATGTGCTTGGGCTTGCGGGAGTTGATGTAGTCGAGCATGCAGGCGAGGGAGGTGGACTTCCCCGAGCCCGTCTCGCCGCCGACGATCACGATGCCCTTGGGCCGCAACGTCGCCGCCTTCTCGTAGATGGGCGGGAGCTTGAGCGCCTCGAAGTCGAGCATCGCGAGCTTGATGCGCCGCAGCGCGCCGGTGATCGAGCCCCGGCTGCGGTAGAGGTGCATGCGGTAGCGGACGCGCCGCGTCTCGCCGGCCAGGTCGACGTCGGTCTCGAAGGCGTAGTCGACGTACCCGCGCTCGACGTAGTGCTGCCACTTCGCGTCGGTCATCGTCGGACGGAGGCACGCGATGATCTCCTCCTCGTCGAGCGGCTCTTCCTTGGTGGCAACCAGCCGGCCGCCGAGTCGGAAGTACGCGGGCTCGCCGCAGGTCAGGTGGATGTCCGAGGCGTCGAACTGCTCGGCGGCGGCAAAGAGACGGTGCAGATGGTCGGCCATGAGATGCTCCGGAAGAGACGCGATAAGCATACCACAGAACCGGACAAAGATGTCCAGTTTTTCGCGGGCGTCGCGGGAGATTCCGACGCGGAAGACTCAGGCAGGTTGGGGCCGCACGCCCCTGCTTCACTTGTCAAAGAAAGAGCCTGAGATCGGGCGTCGGGATTCGGCTGCGCAATCAAACCGATACCCGAAGCCCAATCCCCGACAACCGGTCCGGCCCCCGCGTTCGGACGGGACTCTTCGGGACG
>JANQPR010000008.1 GCA_028285385.1 Phycisphaera sp. | reverse complement strand
TACGTCAACCCCGAGATCGCCCGCATGCGCCGCGAGGAACAGCGCAAGGCCGCCGCGATCGCCGAGGCCGAGGCCGCCGCAAAAAAGCAGAAGGTCATCCTGATCTCGGTCGGCGTGGTGGTCCTGCTCGCGGTCGTGGTCTACTTCCTGCTCTGATTCACCCGTAACTCGGTCGCGACATTCCAGAAAGAAAACCCGCCGGGCACGGGCCCGACGGGCAAGTCTTGGTGAACGGTTTCGGCGAACGGTCTTTGCCGGCCCGGTCACGGCCCGGGCTTGATCTGGGGCCGTGTCGGCAGCTCGCGGGCGGAGGCTTCGCGGACCGAGAAGTCGTCGTAGATGACCTGGTACGTCTCGGCGTCGGCGGGTCGCCAATAGCAGAGGGCTTTGTCGCCGTCGCCGGGGCCGACGCCGCCCCCCATCCAGGTCCAGTCGCGGGCGTCGACCGCGATCTGGCTCATGTAGATCGCGCCCTTGCCCAGGCGTTCGCCGAAGGCTTCCATGGAGCCCTGCAGGTTCTCCGGCTTCATCGCGTCCTCGCCCAGGACGGGGCCGAGCAGGCGGACGAGGCGGGCCTGGTTCTCTTGCGGGTTCAGCCCGGGGTCTTGCATCATCGCGCCTAGGCCGGCCATGACCTCGGGGCCAAAGTTGTCCGGGAACGGCGCTTCGGTCAGGGCGGCGTACACCCGCAGCACGAAGGCCAGATCCTCGGGCCCGCCGTGGCTCATATCCATCTCGCTGACGTGGTAGCCCTCGGGGATCGTCATGTCGAACTGGGCGTCGTCCAGGGCCACGCCCCACCGAAACGCGTGCATCACGATCGCGGAGTCGGCCCCCTCGGGCAGCGCGGGGTTGCCGACCTCGACCCGCAGCGGCCGGAGCGTCGCGGCGTCGATCCAGGTCTTGCCTTTGATCGGCCCGGCCTCGAGGCGGTACAGGTGGGCCTTGCGCCCGTCGAGTTCGACGTCTTCGAGATAGGTCGCCTGCTCGGGGTCGAGGCGCTGGAACTCGGCGACGATGTCGTGCGGGTTCTCGCCGCGGGGCAGGCCGGTCATGTCGATCCGCTGCGCGAACTTCTGCTCGTGCATCAGCGTGACCATCTCCTGCCGCTCGAAGTCGAAGATTTGGACGATGGCCATCGGTTGGCCGTTGGCGGTCATCGTCGTCTCGGTCCGCATCGAGCCGGGGTTTTTCACGGTGGCCTTGATCTCGGCCGGCGCGTCGTGCCCGGGCACAGACATCGACATGGTGAAGGCAAGGGTCTGTGCCGCCCGCATCTGCTGCACGGCCTGGGCGAACACCGCGTTGCTGTCGAAGCCGGAGGGCGAGAACAGCAACACCCCCGCCACGACCAACGCCAACGACGCCGCCGCGGCCAAAGGACTGAGCATCCGCATGGTGAACCTCTTTCTTGGAAGTGAGTGGGAAGAAGAACCCTCGCCGGCGTCGCCACGCTCGGCCTCCGCTGCGAAGCGGTCGTTGGGAGTCAGCCGCTCGTTCTGCGCATCAAGCCAACGCAGCGTGTCCGCGGTGTCGGGGCGGGGCGGGACTGGAGCACGGTCGAACGCCTCGAGCACTGGCTTAAGCGTGGCGTCGGTGCCACCCGTGTCGTCCGGGCTGGGCTGGTGGTTGGGCTGGGTATTCATCGCTGGCCTCCGGTCACAGTGCCTTCGGATTCGGGGACGGGTCGCAGGGTGGGCTTGGGCGCCAGCCGGTCGCGCAAGGCCGCGGTCGCGCGGTGAACGAGTTGCCGCGCGTTGGCGGCGGTGGTGTCGAGTTGGGCGGCGATCTCGTCGGGGCTGAGCTGCTCCATGTGCCGCAGCCAGAACGCCTCGGCCTGCCGCTCGGGCAAGCCGCCCAACGCCTCGCGCACTTCCCGGCGGAGTTCCATCGCTTCCAGGCGGGCGGCGGGGTCGTCAACGCGGCGGTCGTGCCCGGGGATCTGGTCGAGTTCAGCCCGGGACTCGCGCCGCCGGTACCGCTGCCGGAGCCGGTCCAGCGCTCGGCAGGTGGCGATGCGCTTGAGCAACGCCGACCAGTTCTTCACTGCGTCTTCCCGCGTCAGCCGGATCGCCGCTAGGAACGTCTCCTGGTAGCAGTCTTTGGCATCTTCGGTGTCGCCGAGTAGCCGCACCGCGATCCGCCAGACGGCGTCGCCGTGTTGCTCGATCAGGGCCTGCGCATCGGGCATTCCGGGGCCTCCACGGGTGCGTTCACACCCTTAGTCGCCGCCGCCGCCGGGCTGTGACACAGCGATCCCGGAAACTGGGATCACCCACGGCGGTCGATGCGTGGCGAAGAACCGGAACCGGGTCAAGGGTCACGGGCAACCGCAGCCGCCACCGCCCACGCCGGAACCCGAGCTGGTGAGCATCCAGGGGTCGGCGGCCGTGTCCCACCACACCCAATGCCGGCCGGCCAGGCGTAGGTCGTCGTGGTGCAGCGGCGTCGCGCTGCCGTCGACCATGGCGAAGTTGGCGGCGTCGTGGGCGTGCCGGTACCCGCGGGCCGGGTCGTGGTCCGTGAGTTGTAGCCAGGCCGCCCCGCCGTACGCATAGGGCTGCGCGGTGATGCCGTCCGACGTGGCCAGCCGCTCGAACGGCTCGAGCGCCTGCTCACCCATCAGGATGATCTCGGACGACCGCCGCACCGCGTCGGGCGCAAACGCCCACCGGCCGAAGTGCATCGCTGGGTTGATCCCGAACGACGACGCCTGCTCGCCCGGCACGACCAGCGGCGCGATGCGGTCGAACGCGTCGGCTTCCACCGCCGGGCACTGCATCACCGACCCGGGGGCCGCCAGGTCCTCCCGCGCAACGCCGAGGTAATCCGCCAACGGCGAGACGGGCTGGTTGATCGCCTCGCCGTCGCCCGCCTCCCCGGACCACAGCCGGCTGAACACGCCGTAGTCGTTGAAGTACGCGAACTGGGCCGTGGTCACCTGCCGGAGGTTCGCCTTGCACTTGGCTTCGACCGCCGTGCCCCGCGCGGCACCGAGCGTCGGCAGCAGGATCGCCAGCAGCAACGCCACGATCGCGATGACGACGAGCAACTCGACGAGCGTGAAACCGAGAACACAACAACGCCGCCTCCCGGCCCACGACTCCGCACGCGATCCGGGCCGACACAGTGTCGGCTGCCCCGGTCGTCCTTCCATCTCTTCCGGCATGCCCGCAAGATACCCCGCCCCGCCGAAAACACCAGAAAAAACCGGGAAAAGCGGCTGGCGGACGCGACCCGCACGGACGGCGTTAACCCCCAAAAACTGGTAGGATTTGGGGCTGCGTTGGCGGGCCCGGAGCCCGCGTTTCGCACGGTTGACGAACCCGTTTTTCGGGCCCGCAACACCCCCCGTTTCTCCCCGTTCCCCCGGACGCCCCTCCATGGCCGACGACCCCACGACGCCCCCCGACGACGCGAACCTGCCCGGCGACGATGGCGATGAACTCGCTGGCGACACCGGCGGGCCAGTGACGGCGGGCCGCGTCTCCGACCTCGCCATCGAGCGCGAACTCGCCGACAGCTACCTCACTTACGCGATGTCGACCATCGTCGACCGCGCGCTGCCGGACGTCCGCGACGGGCTCAAGCCCTCCCAGCGCCGCATCCTCGTGGCGATGAACGACCTCAACCTCCGCCCCGGGTCCAAGCACCGCAAGTGCGCCAAGATCTCCGGCGATACCTCCGGCAACTACCACCCCCACGGCGACGCCGTCATCTACCCCACCCTGGTCAACATGGCCCAGGACTGGAAGATGCGCTACCCGCTCGTCGACCCGCAGGGCAACTTCGGCAGCATCGACCCCGACCCCCCCGCCGCCATGCGGTACACCGAGGCCCGCATGGCCCCGCCGGCCGCGGAGATGCTCGACGACCTCAAGCTCGACACCGTCGAGTGGCAAGACAACTTCGACGCCACCACACAGGAGCCGCGGTACCTGCCCGGCCGGTTCCCCAACCTGTTGGTCAACGGCGGCACGGGCATCGCCGTGGGCATGGCGACCTCGCTCGCGCCGCACAACCTCGGCGAAATCTGCGACGCCATCACCGCCCAGATCGACAACCCCGAGATCGATCTGCCCACGCTGATGCAGCACGTGCCGGCTCCCGACTTCCCGACCGGCGGCATCCTCATGGGCCGCGGCGGCGTCGTGCAGGCCTACAAGACCGGACGCGGCCGGGTCTACGTCCGCGCCAAGGTCCACCACGAGACCAAGGGCAAACGCAACCGGCTCGTCGTGACCGAGCTGCCGTACCAGGTCGCCAAGAACGACGGCGTCATCGAGAAGATCAAGCAGCAGCGCGCCAACGACAAGCTCACGGACATCTCGGCCGTGACCGACGAATCGTCCAACCGCGCGGGCATGCGCCTCGTCATCGAGCTCAAGACCGGCGCCGACCCCGCCACCGTCGAGAACCAGCTCTACTCGCTGACGCCGCTGCAGTCGACGTTTTCGATCATCAACATCGCGCTGGTCAACGGGCAGCCCAAGACGCTCGGGCTCAAAGAGCTGATCCAGTGCTACATCGACCACCGCGTCGACGTCACCCGCCGGCGCACGGCGTACAAACTCCAACAGGCGCAGCAGGAGGCCCACCGCATCGAGGGCCTGATCTACGCGGTCTGCGACATCGACGAGGTGATCCGTCTGATCCGGGCGTCCAAGACCCGGGACGAGGCGATCGAGAAGCTCATGCAACGCGGCTTCAGAATCCCGGCCGACCACGAGTACGCCCCGCAGATCCCCCAGCGGCTGCTCGATGTGTCTTCCGAGAACGACGTCGCGCTGACCCGCGTGCAGGCTGAGGCGATCGGTCGCCTGCAGCTCATCCAGCTCGTCGGGCTCGAGATCGAGAAGCTCGTCAAGGACTACGCGAAGCTCGTCGAAGCGATCGAGGAGTACGAGGCGATCCTCGCCAGCCCCGAGCGTGTGAACCAGATCATCCTGGAAGAGGTCGGCGAGTTGAAGCGGAAGTACGCCGACGACCGGCGGACGGTGATCAGCGAGGAAGAGGTCGGCGAGTTCGACATGGGCGACATGATCGCCGAGCACCAGGTCGCCGTGACGATCACTCACGCCGGCTACGTGAAGCGGCTGCCGGTCGACGAGTACAAGACGCAGGGCCGGGGCGGCAAGGGCGTGATCGGCGCCCGCTCGAAAGACGAGGACTTCACGACCGAGGTCTTTGTCGCGAGTTCGCACGACGACCTGCTGTGCTTCACCGACACCGGCCGGGTGTTCAAGAAGAAGGTGTACGAGGTCCCGGAGGGCACGCGGACGTCGCGTGGCCGAGCGATCGTCAACCTGATCAACCTGGCCGAGGGTGAACGGGTGGTCGAGTTCATGCCCATCGCCGACTTCGAAAAAGGCGAGGACTTCCTGCTCTTCGCGACCGCGAACGGCCTGGTGAAACGCACCGCCCTGGCGGACTACCGCAACGTCCACCGCGGCGGGCTCAACGCGGTCAACCTCAAAGACGGCGACGCGCTCATCGGCGTCAAGCACGTCGGCGACGACGACCACGTGATCCTCGGCACGGGGAACGGCATGGCGATCCGCTTCCGCGCCGACGACGCCCGCGCCATGGGCCGCAACGCCGCCGGCGTCAAGGGCATCAACCTCGGCGCCGGCGACAAAGTCATCGGCGTCGTCCGCTGCGACGAGAACGACACCGCCGAGCTGCTCACCGTCACCGCCAACGGCTTCGGCAAACGCACACCCACCGTCGAGTACCTCGTGCACTCCGAGGACGGCAGCACCCGGCCTCAGTCCCGCGGCGGCAAGGGCCGACGCGACATCAAGACCACCGACCGCAACGGCCCCGCCGTCGCCATCCGTCGCGTCCGCGACGCCGACGACGTCATGCTCATCACCACCGACGGCATGATCGTCCGCACCCGCGTCGCCGACATCCGCCAGACCCACCGCGACTCGGCGGGCGTCCGTGTCATCAGCACCAAGCACGGCGACACCCTGGCCGCCATTGCCCCGGTCCGCGACAACGGCGAGACCGATGACAACAACGAGGCCGGGCCCGCTTGAAGTTCGACACGCGGCGCATGCTCACGGCGTGGCTCGTCCTGCTGGTGCTGATCGTCGGCCTCGTCGTCCTGATGTCGCTGCTGCAAACCTGAGTTCCCCGCGAGAAACGCATGCCCATCGAGAAGTGGTCCGACCGCATCTGGCTCGCCCCGCTGCCGCCGGAGCCGTTGCTCACCGACGACCTGGACAGCCTTGACGCCCAGCTGCGCAAATCCGACCCGACGCCTGACGTCGTCGTCGACCTCTCCCGCGTCCCGATGCTCAACTCGACGGCGATCTCCCGGCTGCTCCGGCTGCGCAAATCCCTGATCGACGGCGCCGCCCGGCTCCGTCTCACCGCGCCCAACGACCGCGTCTGGACCGTGTTCCTGACGACCGGGCTGGACCAGGTCTTCCGCTTCAGCGAGGACACGGCGACCGCGCTCGCCGAGCTCCAGCTTCCGGAGTAATCGCCGGCCACCTGAGGGGCCGGACGCACGCCGTCGAACTCAACCATCACGGTTTGAACCAGCGCGATCGCCTTATCGCTCCGTCGCGGCTGGCACAACCGTCGACACCGTCATGGCTAGCCCGGCTGATCTGGCTCGGCACGCCCGAGTCCGACCGGCCGGAGCCAAAAAAAACGCTACCAAGGGCGAAAAAGACCCTTGACAATATTGACACCGGTGGTAAATTGACACCGGTATCAGGATAGATTCGACGGTTCATTTCCCGGCTCCTGCTCTACTTCATCCCCGACCTTCCGATAATGGCCCGCTGCGGTCGTCAAGCCTCCAGGGGCTTCCCCATGCCGCCAATCGACACCCGCCCCAAACCAACGATCTACGAAATCGCCGAGCGTGCCGGAGTGTCCAGCTCGACCGTGGCGCGCGTGCTCCGGGGAGACGTTAAGGAGACCTGGAAGAGCACCGCCCGGCGGGCCGAGCAGATCCGCCGGATCGCCGAGGAGATGGGCTACCGGCCGAACTGGCGTGCTCGGGCCCTGTCCACCCAGCGGAGCTGGACGATGGGCCTGCTGTACACCCGGCGCATCGAAATCTTCGACGGCGTCCACGGTCAGATCGTGACCGGCTTCAACGACCAGCTCCGCGGGGAGGGGTATCAGTTGCTGCTTCTGCCGGTGGAGAGCAAGCAGTTCGAAGACGTTGTGCTCGGCTCTCGACTCGATGGCTGCGCGATGCTGGCCCGGCACCTCCCGGAAAAACCGGCGGATTTTCTGCGACGCAGTGGGATGCCCTCGGTGCTGCTCAACGGCAGGAGCAAACTGCTCGAACACCGCGTCGAAGTCGACGACTACGAGGGTGGGTTCGCCGCCGCTCAGCACCTGCTCGAACTGGGCCACCGGCGGATCAACCTGTTCGTCAATGAATCCGCGGAGGTGCATTACAGCATCGACGACCGACGCCGGGGCGTGGACGCCGCGTTACGACAAGCCGGCATCCCGGCCGACGACTTCTACCACCGGGTGCCGCTCGAAGAGATGGCCCGACGACTCGTCGACCCGACGCGGCGGCCGACCGGGCTGATCTGCTATTCGCACGCCGAAGCGGTCCCGATCCTCTCGGCCCTCTACGAGCACCAGGTCCGTGTGCCCGACGCAATCAGTGTCGTCGCCTTCAACGATGTTTACCCGGCCGCGGTGTCGGCACCGCCGCTGACCACCGTGTCCTTCGACCCCGAACAGCTCGGACGCACCGGAGCGAAGATGCTGCTCCGCCGATTCGAAGGCGATGAGATCAGCCAGGGCGAGAGCACCGTCTACACGCTGAAGCACCGCCTCACCGTCCGGGCGTCGACCGGGCCGCCGTCCGCCTGATTCAACCCGTCCGTCTCCTTGCATTTCCGCGTCTACCCAGGAGGATCCCCATGCAACGACTCTCAAGACCAACGCTCGTGACCGGTTGTGTACTCGGTGCTCTGGCGTGCCCGGGCTGGGCCGTCGACCTGGTCGTCTTCGACGCCGCCCAGTTCAACGCGAACGGCTTTACGTTCGACGACTTCGGCGGCGGCGCGGTCGACACCAGCGGCGGCTTCCTCGACATCGACGTCATGACCGACCTCGACTCGGCCAACGGCCTGTTCGGCGGGATGGGCTCGGACGTCGCGGCGTTCTTCGACGTGAACGACGCGCAGTTCGAGATCACGCTCACCCCCGACCCGCTCAACGCCGCGTCGGCGTTCCGCGTCACCCTCCGCGACGACGACGGGTCCGGCACCGCCGACGAGCACGTCTTCGAGTTCGACCTCACCGGCCTGACGCCCGGCGTCCAGACCACGATCACCCAGCCGCTCAACCTCGGCCCGTTGTTCACCCAGGGCGCGTTCAACTTCTTCCCCGGCGACGGCGTCCAGAACTACGATGACGCCGTCGGCGCGGGCCTGACGCAGATCCAGATCCAGTCCGTCTTCGACGTGCCGGACCGGCTCAAGCTGCAGGTCGAGAGCCTGAAGATCGTCGACCCCAACGACCCGACGATCTTCAACTTCACGCCGGCTACGCAGTCTGCCCAGCCGGGGAACTTCGACTTCGGCACGTTCCAGGACCCCGGAGCCGTAGACACCACCAACGGCAACTTCGTGATCAACTCGACGCAGGCCGGCGAGCCCGAGCCCGCCGGCGGCGGCATCGGGTTCAGCGGCAGCAGCCTCGACTTCGACGCCGAGGAAGCCAAGCTCGTCGTCGAGGCCAAGCTCCTCCCGGGCAACACCGCGACCGGGTTCGACATCATCCTCAACGACCTCGACGGCGACGACTCGGGGCCGGGCCTGGGCTCCGACGAGTACTTCTTCACCTTCGACACCGCCGACTTCAACGAGAACGACTTCGCTACCGTCGAGCTCCAACTCGGGTCCGGCAGCGAAACCGGCGTCCGCAACACGTTCGGCTTCACCAACGGCGGGGACGGCATCCAGAACTTCGACCTCGCCGGCATGCAGATCCAGGCGCTGGAGGAGGACTCCACTCTCGCCATCGAGATCATCCGCGCCACGATCGTCGAATCGATCCTCGCCGTCATCACCGGCGACTACGACGGCAGCGGCCAGGTCGAGCAGGGCGACCTCGACATCGTGCTGCAGAACTGGGGCACCGGCACCTTCACCGGTGACGAAGCCGCGCTCGTGGGTGGCGGCCCCTTCGACGGCACCGTCGATCAGAACGAGCTCGACGGCGTGCTCCAGAACTGGGGCAGCACCGCCGCCCCCGACTTCGCTGGCAGCGCCGTGCCCGAGCCGGCCACGCTGGTCGTCCTGGGCGCCGGTGGCCTCGGCGCCCTGCGGCGCCGTCACGCTTGATCCCCGTCCCTCCATCACCGCGTGGTCGGCTCACCGCCGACCCGCGGTTTCCCCTCCGGTCCGCGTTGCCCTTCGCCTTCGCCCGTTCAGGATGGTGCCCCATGACCCGCCCCACTCGAACCGCCTCCGCGTTCACGCTCATCGAACTGCTTGTGGTGATCTCCATCATCGCGCTGCTGATCGGCATCCTGCTGCCCGCGCTCGGCGCTGCGCGACGCACCAGCCGGGCGATGGCCTGCAACTCCAACCTGAAGCAGCAGGGCATCGCGATGTACGCGTACACGATCGAAAACAACGAAAGCCTGCCCTGGGGCTCGTTCGGCCTCGAGGGCACGAACGACACCACCGACTGGAGCCTCTACCTCATGAACGTCATGGGGGCCAGCTACGATCACTGGGACGACCTGGGTCAGTCCGGCATCGGGTCGGAAGAGCAGGGGCTGCTCGCGCTGTACGCCTGCCCGGAAGCGCTCGACCAGGAAGGCGACAACCACATCCGCCAGTACGCGACGCACCCGCGCGTCATGCCCACCGGCGAAGCCACTGACGGCCTGTCGCAACTGAGCGGCTCCTCCTTCGCGACCGCGCAGATCGACTGGTACGCCTTCAACCGCAGCTCGAAGCAGCAGTACCTTTCGCCGGACCGGATCGACGACATCCGCAATACAAGCTCGCTCTTCGGGGTGATCGACACGGCGCAGAACCCCGACGACGGGAACAACGGCGCCGCGGTGCTGGACAAGTTCCGGTTCGCGGACCAACAGCTCGTCAACGGGGGGAGCAGCCCGCCGTGGCTCGTCGCCGGCATCGACGACAGCTGGGACTACGACGCGCCGGTCGCGGCCGGCACCAACGAAGACACCGCCGCCAACTTCGGCCAGCCACGCTTCCGCCACCCCGGCACGCGTGCCAACGCTTTGTTCCTCGACGGCCACTCCAGCTCGCTGAGCTACAGCAGCGAGACCGAGCACGAGCTGTTCGGCGACACGGTCTACGTCGACTACTGAACCCGAAGGTCTCGCGCCGGTCACCCGAACGGGAAGAAGCCCAAGCCTTGAAAAGGAGCCTGTTGATGTCGCTGGCAAGCGATCTGTCGTTGAACACCGCCGTTGTTCTGATGTGCGTTGTGCTCGTCCTCGGGTTGTGGGTACGGGGAGCGGCTGCGGACGCGGGTGAGTTGCCGGCCGGCGGCGCGGGTGTGCTGTCGGGTGATTGGCTCGCCGTCGTCGAGTTGGCGACGACCGAAGACGAGGCCGAGCCGCTCGTCTCGATGGAACGGGTGAAGGCGGAGGGGGTGCCGTTTGACGAGGCCGTCCAAGTCACGGTCACGCAACGGCCCCGGGCGACGTGGTCGATCCAGCTCAACGCGTACAACGGCCGGCCGATCCGCAAGGGAGACGTGATACACGTGCGGTTCTGGGCCCGCTGCCTGGATTCGATGACCGGCGAGGGCTTCGCGGACGTCAAGCTTGAGCTCTCGCGCGACCCATGGCCGCAGTCGTTGCACCGGCAGGTCAGCTACCGGGGCCAGTGGCAGCAGTTCGACCTGCCGTTCCGCGCGGAACGGGACTACGCCCCCGACGACGCGAAGCTGAGCTTCCAACTCGGCTACGACGCGCAGGTGATGCAACTCGCCGGAGTGCAGATCCTGAACTACGGGCCCGACCGGGACCTAGCCACGCTGCCGGCGACCCGGATCACGTACGCCGGGCACGAGCCGGACGCGCCGTGGCGCGAGGCCGCCGCAACGCGGATCGACCGGCTGCGCAAGGGCGATCTGACCGTGCGCGTGGTAGACGCCGACGGCAAACCGCTGCCGAACGCGGAGGTGAAGATCGAGATGACCCGGCACGCGTTCCGCTTCGGCACGGCCGTGGTCGCCGAGCTGCTCGCACACCCGGAGCAGTACCCGCGATACGCCCGCTTTGTGGAGGAATACTGCAACGAAGTCGTCTTCGAGAACGACCTCAAGTGGCCCAAATGGGAAGGCGTGGGCGACCCGGAACACATCGACGCTGCGCTCGACTGGCTCGAACGCCGCGGTATCACCACACGCGGGCACGTCCTGGTCTGGCCGGGCTGGTCGAACATGCCCGCCGACGTGCGTGACCTCGAAGCCCATCCCCAGGCCCTGCGGCAGCGGGTCCGCGACCGCGTCACGGACACGGTGACGGCCTACCGCGGCCGCATCGCCGACTGGGACGTGCTCAACGAGCCGTTCAACAACCACGACCTGATGGACATCTTCGGCGACGAGGTGATGGTCGAGTGGTTCCAGCTCGCCCGACAGGCCGACCCGTCCACGCAGTTGTACATCAACGACTGGGGCATCGTGACTGGCGGCGGACGGGACTCGAACCACCAGGACCACTACTTCCGGACGATCCAATACCTGATCGAACGCGGCGCCCCCATCGACGGCATCGGGGTTCAGGGGCACTTCGGCACGACGCTGACCCCGCCCGATCGCTTGATCGAGATCGTCGACCGCTTCGCGGCTTTCGGGAAGAAGATCAAGGTCACCGAGCTCGACATCGTGATGGACGACGAGCAGATGCGGGCCGACTACCTCCGTGACTTCGTGACCGTGATGTTCAGCCATGAAGCGGTGGAGGGCGTGCTGGTCTGGGGCTTCTGGGCGAACCGGCACTGGAAGCCCGAGGCCGCGTTCTACACCGCGGACTGGCGGCTCCGCCCGCACGGGGAAGCCTGGCTGGACCTGATCAAGAACCAGTGGTGGACGCGCGCGACACGGACCAGCGACGCCGACGGCAGCGTCACGCTGCGCGGCTTCTGCGGCGACTACGACGTGACCGCGTCACTGGCGGGCCGAACCTCGTCCGGGCAGGTCAGCCTCAGCCGTGACGGCGCGGCCGTCGAGCTCATCCTCGATTAGAACCGTTCGTTGTCACTAGTTTCTGATGGAGGAACCATGGGTAGTCGTCACGGTGTTTGCTCTTGTGCTTTCATCGGCGCCGTTGTCGCCGTGGTATTGGTGGCGTGGAGCCCGCTTTCCCGCGCGTTCGTGATCGACGATTTCAACGGCACGGGCTTCAGCTACACCTTCGACGACTTCGTCGAAACCACTTCGCCCGCCAGCGTCAACCTCCGTGACACGACCAACGGCTGGGGCGGCGGCGCGGTTGTCTACCCGAACCCGGTCGACCTTACGGGGTTCGTCAGCCAGTACCTCGAAGTCGACTTCACCGTCGAGCCGGGGCACGGCACCGATCAGTTCACCATCGAGCTCTACGACAACGCCAACCGCAGCGTGAAGTACAACGTGCCGACCCCGTTGAGCGGCGCGGGCACGCCGCGGACGCACACCGCCGCCAACCCGTTCGGGCAGCCGACCGAGGGCGTCGGCGACTTCGCGAACTTCGACTTCGGCAACGTCACGTCTTACGGCTTCATCGGGCAGTTCGGCAGCGGCCAGCCGTTCGACGTGTCGTTCGACGAGCTGCGGTTCACGCCCGATGCGCCGCCGGCCTACGGCGGGCAGGCCGCCGACGCGCCCTGGCGAGCCGAGGCGCAGTCGCGGATCGACCAGGTCCGCAAGGCCGACCTCGACCTCAGCCTGACCCGGCCCGGGGGCGTCGGGATCGCCGGCGCGACCGTGCGCGTGATCCAGCAGGAGCACGCGTTCAAGTTCGGGTCGGCCGTCGTCGGCAACAAGCTCGCGGGCAACCCGAACGCCGGCGACCAGGTCTACCGCGACAAGGTGCTCGAGCTGTTCAACACCGTCACGTTGGAGAACACCCTCAAGTGGCCGGCGCTCGAGGGCGAGTTCGGGCCGAACTTCAGCGAGTCCATCGCTTTGGACGCGCTGGACTGGGCGAGCCAGAACGGCCTGGATGTCCGCGGCCACACGATCGTCTGGCCCGGCTTCAACAACCTGCCGCAAAGCATCGTGAACCTTCAGAACGACCCCGCCGCGCTGCGGCAGGCGGTGCTCGACCACGTCACCGACATCGCGACCAAGACCCAGGGCAAGCTGATCGACTGGGACGTCGTCAACGAGCCGCGCGTGAACGACGACCTGTTGAACCTCTTCGGTGAGGCCGTCATGGACGAGTGGTTCGCCGCCGCCGACGCCGTGAACGACGCCCGGCTGTTCCTCAACGAATACAACATCATCACCGGCGGCGAGGGCAACCAGAGCTCCCGCAACACCTACCTCAACCAGATCCTCGGGCTGCAGGGCCGCGGCGCACCCATCGACGCGATCGGCATGCAGGGCCACTTCACACCCGGCAGCCTGACCGGCATGGAAAAGGTCTGGGAAGTCCTCGACGACTTCCACGACGCGACCGGCCTGCCCATCGCCATCACCGAGTTCGATTTCGCCACCACCGACGAGCCGCTCCAAGCCGAGTACCTCCGCGACTTTATGACCGCGGTGTTTGCCCACGACGCGGTCGACGAGTTCATCATGTGGGGCTTCTGGGCCGGCGCGCACTGGCGTCCCGACGCGGCGCTCTTCAACCTCGACTGGTCCATCAAACCCAACGGGCAGGCGTACCTGGACCTGGTCTACGACGAGTGGTGGACCGACGAGACGCTGACCACCGACGCCGGCGGCAACGCGACCGTCCGCGTCTTCCAAGGCGAGCACCTCGTCGAGGTCGAAGTCGACGGCGAGGTCACGACGTACCTCGTCACCGTCGGCCCGGACGGCTACACGCTGGCCGAGGTGTTCGCGTCGCAGTTGGTCGGCGACTTCAACGCCAACGGCCAGGTCGAACAGGGCGACCTCGACCTCGTGCTCCAGAACTGGGGCCAGGACGGCACGACCGCGCCCAACGGCTGGCTGCAGGACCTGCCGCAAGACGTGATCGATCAGGAAGAGCTCGACCGCGTGCTGCAGAACTGGGGCGCCGTCGCGGCGCCGGTTGAGGCGAGCGCTGTGCCGGAGCCACAGGTGCTCGCCCTGGTCGGTTGGCTGCTCGTGTCGTTGGACACGCGTCGCCGGAGGCTTTGCGTTCTCTGAACAGCGAAGCGCAACCCGTAGCGAGAGCGCCGTGTCAACCGGGGAAGATGCCGCCAGCTGCGCCCGGAGGCCCCGCGGCCGGAGCCGCCCCGCCGGCCGGTGCGCCGCCCAGCCCCGCCGTGGCTGACGCGTCGATCCCGGCGGCGTCCTGGATCGACGCGTCGATCTTCCGCAGCAGGTCGAAGTAGTCCATCTGGGCTTGTTGCATCCGGCCGAGCAGCGGGTTCAGCACGACGGCGTCTTGTGCGTCGCGGAGTTTGTGCTTGTCCGAGACTTCGATCGGCTGCCCCTGTTGCTCCTTGGCCGCGACCTCCTGGAGCGCGCGGTTGAAGTCGAGCAGCGCACGCTGCGTCGCCGGGTCGTCGCGGAAGGCTTTGGTCGCGTCCTTGAGCGCGGTGACGGCGGCGTGGTCGGCCAGGACTTCGCCAACCTTCTTGGCGGCGGCGGTGACGTCATCGGTGGTAGGCATGAGTGCAGGGTAGAGGGTCGCGGGTCGTGGGTCGAGGCCGGCGGGACCGGTGTTCACCCAGACCATCGCGTACGCTGTGCGGGTCGGTGGCGGGATCAAAGCGGTCCGGCTCGACGCTCAACCCTCGCCCCGCGACCCTCCCGTATGCCTTCCCGCTACACGCAGCGCATCCTGAGCCACATCGCCGACCGCCGCTACGAGCCGGCGAACGCCGCGGCGTTGGCGGACGAGCTTTCGATCCCCGCGGACCAACGCGACGACTTCGCCGCCGCGCTCGACCACCTCCTGGACAACAACCAGGTCGTGCACGGCCGGGGCGAGACGATCGCGTTGCCGCCGCCGTCGGGGTACATGGAGGGCCTGTTCCGCAAGCACCGCGACGGCTTCGGGTTCTTCATCCCGGACCAGCTCGTCGAGCACGGCGACCTGTTCGTCCCCCCGGGCAGCACCGCCGACGCGCTCACCGGCGACCGGGTCCGCATCAAGGTGGTGCGGGAGAAGCGTCGCGGCGGCGGGGACAAGTCCCCGTGGGTCGCGCACGTGCTTGAAGTGCTCAAGCGGGCCGACCGCAAGTACGCCGGCGTGCTGGAGAAGAAGGGCCGGGGCTACCGCGTCGCCGTCGACGGGCGCATGATGGCCGAACCGATCCAGGTCCGCGATATTGCCAGCAAGAACGCCCGGCCCGGGGACAAGGTCGTCGTCGAGATCATCCGGTACGGCGACGCGTCCGAGGGCCGGGAGGCCGAGGGCGTGATCGTCGAGGTGCTCGGCGAGGCGGGCGAGCCGGACGTCGAGACGCAGGCGGTCATGCACGCGTTCGGCCTGGCCGAGAATTTCGACGACGCCGTGCTGCGCGAAGCCCGCGACGCGGCGCAACAACTCAATGAGTCGGGCGATGGCGGTATCCCGGATGGCCGGGAAGACCTGACCGGCCTGTTCATTGCCACCATCGACCCGCCCAACGCGAAGGACTTCGACGACGCGATCAGCATCGAGAAGCTCGACCCCAAAGACGAGGGCGACGATTCGTCCTGGGAGCTCGGCGTGCACATCGCGGACGTCGCGGCGTTCGTCACGCCCGGCTCGGCGCTCGACACGGAGGCCTACGCCCGGGGGAACTCGACGTACCTGCCCCGCAAGGTGATCCCGATGCTGCCGGAGGTGTTGAGCAACGGCGTTTGCTCGCTGCAGCCGGACGTGCCACGCTTCGCCAAGAGCTGCTTCATCCGGTACGACGACCGGGGCAAGCCGTTGTCGTCGCGTTTTGCACGCAGCGTGATCAAATCGCAGAAGCGGCTGACGTACCTCGAAGCGCAGGCGTTGATCGATGACGACATCAAGACGGCGCGGAAGCACTGCCGGGAAGATTCGGGCGGCTCGCCGAAGTACCCGCGCGAGCTGATCCAGAAGCTCAAGGCGATGGACGAGCTGGCGAAGACGATCCGGCGGCGGCGGCTCAAGGAAGGCATGATCGTGCTCGGGCTGCCCGAGGTCGAGCTGGTGTTCGACGACTCGGGCCGAGTGGTCGACGCCGAGCCCGAGGACGACGCCTTCACGCACACGGTCATCGAGATGTTCATGGTCGAGGCGAACGAGGCGGCGGCCCGGCTGTTCGACCGGCTGGACGTGCCGATGATCCGCCGGACGCACCCCGAGCCGGACGCGCACGACGTGTCGGACCTCCGACAGTTCGCGCGGGTGGCGGGGTACAACATCCCGTCGCGCCCGAGCCGCAAGGAGCTGCAGACGCTGCTCGACGCGGTGCGGGGCAAGCCGCAGCAACACGCCGTGCACATCGCGGTGCTGCGCACGATGACGAAGGCGGAGTACTCGCCGGCGTTGATCGGCCACTTCGCGTTGGCGTCGGATCACTACACGCACTTCACCTCGCCGATCCGCCGGTACCCCGACCTCGTGGTGCACCGCGGCATCGACGCGTACCTCGCCGCCGCCAAGGATCACCCGAAGAACCGCAAGGCCGTCGGCCGCGTCCTGGTCGATGACCCGGCCGTGCCCGACTTCGACAAGCTCGTCGAGATGGGCCGGCACTGCTCGACGACCGAACGCAACAGCGCCGACGCCGAACGCGAGTTGCGGAACTACCTCGTGCTCGAGCTGTTGGCAGAACACCTCGGCGACGACTTCGCCGGCACCGTCACGGGCGTTACCGGCAACGGCGTGTTCATCCAGATCGACAAGTTCCTCGTCGACGGGTTCGTCGCCATCCGCGAGTTGCCGCAGCTCCCGGCTGATCGCTGGCAGTTCAACCGCACCACCGGGGCCCTGGTCGCACAACGCAGCGGCAAGACGATCAGCATCGGCGACCGGTTCACGGTGCGCATCGCTGCGGTTGATCTGGCCCGCCGGCAGATGGACCTGGCCGTGGTGGACCCGATGACCGCCGATCCGGGCAAGAAGAAACCCCGCCAACTCACCCAGGGCAAGCCCAAACGAGGCGGAAAAACCGGCTCCGACAACCCGGGCAAAGGCCGGCCCAAAGCCAAAACCCGGACCAGCCGCAAGCACCAGGCCAAGTCGACTCGCAAGAAGAAGTCGCAAGGGTCGGCGAAGCCCAGAAAGCGTAAGAAAGGCCGTTGACCGCGGTTCGTCGGTCTTACGGGAAATTGACAAGCCACGCGCGGTTTCGGCCGATCTAAACTTGTATAACTTTCATCAGTTTCTGCGACCCCTGTCGTCAATGGGTCCGTAGAAGCTGCCCCGCCGGGAGGATTTGCGATGAAACGCAGCACCAGGCTTTCCCGTCCGTTCCGCGTGTCGCCCGCCTTCACCCTGATCGAACTGCTGGTCGTCATCGGCATCATCGCGGTGTTGATCGGGATCCTGCTGCCCGCGCTCGGCCGGGCCAAAGACGAAGCCAAGGCCATCGCCTGCGGGTCGAACCTCAAGCAGATGGCCATCGGGATCATGGTCTACGGGCAGGACTATCGGCAGCAGGGCCCATACGCCGGCGGGACCATCGACTGGGACAACCGCGACCCCGAGACCAACAACCGCCCGTGGATGCAGCAACTCCACGACTACATCGAGAACCAGGACTTCTTCTCCGGTTGCGGCAGCTACCCGAACGAGTCGCCCTATCACTACTTCCTGAGCACCCGGGCCGAGTTCGTGCACAACGGCGGGCTCGACGGGTACGGCAGCCCGGCCGAGGTCCGCGGCTCGGTCGACACCGATCTCATCCGCCACGCCGCGGCGTTCGTGATCCTCGGCGACAACCAGCTCGCCACCTTCGATGGCGGGGGCACCAACCTCGTGCTCGACGCCGACAAGGACAACTACGACCTGCTCGCCGCGTTCGGCACCGGGCCCGACTACTGGGAGCCGCAGCACAACGGCACGCTGAACATCGCCTTCGCCGATGGCCACGTCGCGCGGTTTGACGATTTCGACCCGCAGGCCATGACGTACCGGTACCGGGAGATGTCAGGATTCTGATTGTTCGATCGCGCCCCCCTCGGGCGACGCTTGCGTCGGACCCGAGACGTGGGCGAGAATCCCGGAATGAGTACCGGCTCTACCCTCGTCGCCACCGGACAACTCACGCTCAGCACGGCACAGATGCTGCTGAAGGACATCCCCGCGGACCGCTTCGCCCGGCTGCCCCACGCGCAGGTCGGGGCGGTGCCGACCAACCACCCCGCGTGGGTGTACGGACACCTCGGGCTTTACGGAGGCGGCATCGCCGGGATGGTTGGCCGAGACGACCTAGCCCAGGCCGCCGCCGCGCCGGAGGGGTGGGACAAGCTGTTCGGCATGGGCTCGACCTGCGAGGACGACCCGGAACAGAAGGTCTACCCGCCGATGGTTGAGACCGTTGCGCAGTTCGAGAAGTCGTTCGACGCGATGCTCGAGGCAACGAAGTCCGCCGACGACGCGACCCTCGAGTTGGCGAACCCGAACGAGAGGATGCGCGAACGCTTCCCGACCGTGGGCATCGCACTGGCGTTCATGCTCGGCGGCCACCCGATGTTCCACCTCGGTCAGGTCAGCGCCTGGCGCCGGGTCGAGGGACTCGGCTCCGCATTGAACCTCTGAGAACCATCGCCGCTGACACCGCCGCGCAGCCGCTCAGTCAAAGATGCCGTCCATGATCTTGTCGACCCCGCGGTCGACGGCCTCGTTTGCCTCGCGGTCGACGCGGTTCTCGGCCCGGTTGGTCGCGCGGTCTCCCTTCTCCTCGACTTTCCGCGGCGCGGTCTCGCAGCCGATCAGCGCGGCCGTGGCCACCAACCAGGTCAACGTGCAGAGCAACATCAGTCTCGACATGGCCTCTCCTTGTGAGCAGACGCGAAACGCGAAGCAGGCAGCCGGTGGATGGACCGGTCGTGTTGACTTCACTGGGGCAACAACAACACGACACATCGACTAGCCGACGGGCATGATCGCGGCGGACACCGACGAACGCAAGCCGCATACGGCCCGCCGTCTGGCTGGGATGACTCTGAATGGGATTAGGTCGGCGTCACTGCGCGACCACGAGGTAGTACCGCCCGGTGTCGAACTTACGAAAAATGCCGGTCGTGAGGTTGCCGTCGTCGATCATCTCGTCGACACCCAGCATGAACGCGTCGCCGATGTCTTCGGCGGCGGTCTGGAAGTGGACCCCGATCGCGCACTCGACGCCGTACGAGTTGGCCTCCGCGTCCCAGACGCCGCCAACGGGCGTGCCGTCCGTCCAGCCGCTGACGTTGATGTAGTCCTCGAAACCGCTGGGCACGGCACCCGACGCGCTATCCTCGAGCAACTCGCCGGTCTGCGAGATGTACATCTGGGCCGCCCGGTTGTAGTACGCAAGGTCGGAAGCGAAGACCGACTTTTTCGAGTCGGTCGTGGCGTCCGCGAACTTCGGCAAGGCGATCGATGCCAACACACCGAGGATCACGACCACGATCAGGATCTCGACGAGCGTGAACGCACCCGTGCGGCGGGGCGATCGGGTGGGCACGGGAGTAAGGCGGGGGCGCGGCATGGGTGGGCTCCGGTTCGAGCTACCCTGAACATCGAATCTACGCCCCAACGCGCCAACGCGACCGGAAGCGTTTGCCTCGGCTTTCTGCCCCCCGGCCTTACCCCAACCCGCAGGATCGGTACAGTTTCCCGACCGGAGTCGTCCTCCATACGGTGAGCGAAGCGTCGCGAACGGGCATCCGATGGCAAATCCTCGACGATCTTTCGCAGCGAGAACGGGTGCCTGGCCCGCGTTGCTCTGCCTCGGGCTGTGGCTGCCGGGGTGCGCCGGCGGGCTGGAGTTCGCCGCCGTCGGCGCCGCGGCGAGCGCGGCCCAGGCGGGCTCGACCGTGGTGAAGCGCGGCAAGGTCAACGCCGCACACCTCGCGACCTTCCAGACGGTGGTCGCCGCCGCCGAACAGGCGATCGTTGACGCCGGGCTCAGTTTCGAGGAACGCGAGCGGGTCCACGACTACTTCGTCGAGATCGAAGCGGAGGACGAGCGCGGGGCGAACTACGTCTTCCGCATCAAACGCCGCACCGACCGCCTCGTGAGTTACCAGATCGACGTCGGCTGGTTCGGTCAGGACCCGATCGCCCGGCTGCTGCTGCGTCGGATGCAGGTTCATCTCGCGCGAAACCCGCTCCCCGGCATCGACGTCATCAGCATCGACGAACTCAACGGCGCGAGCGACTAGTCGCTTTTCACGCCCGCGGTTTCTCAGGGCAGAACCACGAAGTAGTACCGCCCCGCCCCGAACCGGCGGAACGCTCCGTCTTCGAGGTTGCCGTCGTCGAGGGTCGCGTCAAGTTGTCGCATGAACGCCGCGTCCGGCTCGGCCCCGGGATCGGCGTAACTCACCCCGACCGCCGACCGCACGCCCAGGCCCTCGAACTCCAGGTCCCATTGCCCGCCGATCGGCGTCCGGGCCGACCAGACATCGGCGTCGAGGTACCGGTCCAGCCCCGCGGGGAGCTGCCCGGCCGACGCCCCCGGCGGGTACGCCCCGGTGTCGCGGTGGAACGCCTCGATGCCCGCCAAGTGTGCCCGCAGCTGCTCGCAGAACGCGACGCGCTCCGGGTCGCCCACGGCGTAGGCGTAGCGCGCGGTGAGCGCCGTCGCCAGGATGCCCAGCACAACGACCACCACCAGAACACCCAGGAAGGACACGCCGGCCGCGCGTCGGGCCATCCTCGCCGATTCTGCTTCCCGGCTGTCGTTCCGCATAACGGCTACATCGGTACGGGTCGGGGTCGCCGTTCAAACCCGCGGGCCACGGAACCAGAAACCCGCGTCAAAGCATGCCGGATGTAACGCGACCGCCTCGATCCGCCCGCCTACATTGTGCCCATGCCAACCGCCGACCCGCCGCTCCTGGAGTCCATGTTCGCCAAGGCGGTGCCCTACGCCGACTTCGTCGCCCTCGGCGAGCCGCAAGGGCACCGCTCGCCCTGGGACCAGCGGTACAGCCAACTGGAGCTGACCGACGGCCAGCAGGAGGTGGTGGCGGGCTTCACCCGGAAAATGCACGTGCTGTGCCTGACGGGCACATGGTGCGGCGACTGCGCGTTGCAGGGCGCGGCGATGCAGCGGATCGCCGAGGCCAACCCGGACGCGATCGACCTGCGGTTCCTGCTGCGGGACGAGGATCACGCCGAGCTGATCGTGAAGTCGCAGATCAACGGCGGATTCCGCGTGCCGGTGACGTGGTGGCTGGCCGAGGACTTCGCCCCGGTGTTCAGCTTTGGGGACCGGACGTTGTCGCGGTACCGCTCGATGGCACGCAAAGCGTTGCCGGCGGACGAGACGGCGGCATTGGGCTTGGCGGAGCCGGAGGCCGGGCACAACCCAGTGCGGGCCGTCCTCGACGAAGCGCTACAGCTGTTCGAACGGGCGCACCTGCTGCTGCGGCTGAGCGCCCGGCTGCGGCAGAAGCACGGCGACTGAAACCGGACGGGATCGCGTCTCGGGTTATCGGTCGGCCTAAGCCCAACTCGCACCAGGCCCGCCGGACCGGCCGATGTTGCTGCGGGATGTCCCCTGCGCCGCCAACACCCAAAATCCCGTCCGACGCTCCCGGTCCGAAACCGCCGGAGACGTGGCGGAAGCGGATGCACGAGATCATCTTCGAGGCCGACACCCCGAGCGGGAAGTTCTTCGACGTCGCGCTGTTGGTGGCGATCATCCTCAGCGTGATCGCGGTCATCCTCGAATCGGTGCCCGCCGTCGACGAACGCTTCCACCGCGAGCTGCTCGCGGTCGAGTGGTTCTTCACGATCGTCTTCACGGTCGAGTACGTGCTGCGGCTGATCTCCGTCGCCCGGCCGGTCGCCTACGCCCGGAGCTTCTTCGGCGTCGTTGACCTGCTCTCGATCCTGCCGACGTACATCAGCCTGCTCGTCCCGGGCGCGCAGCACCTGCTGGTCATCCGTGCGTTGCGGCTGCTGCGGCTGTTCCGGGTCTTCAAGCTGGCCCGGTACCTCAACGAGGCGGAGAACCTGCTCGTCTCGCTGCGGTCGGCGTGGCAGAAGATCACCGTGTTCATCGTCACCGTCGTGATCCTCGTCGTGATCGTCGGGGCTTTGATGAACCTGATCGAGGGCAGCGGCGCGTTCAACCGTCAGCCGATCCTCGGGCCCGGCGGCGTCCCCCTGATCGACACCAACGGCGAACTCCAAACGCAGCCCGTCGCCACGCCTGGGTTCGAGTCCATCCCCTCCAGCATGTACTGGGCGATCGTCACGATGAGCACCGTCGGCTATGGCGACATCGCGCCGGTCACGGTGCCCGGCAAGGTCGTCGCGTCGTTGCTGATCCTGATCGGTTACTCGTTGATCATCGTGCCCACGGGCGTGCTCTCCGCCGAGATCGCCACCCGTGCCGGCCGCGGCCCCGTCTCCACCCAGGCCTGCCCCAGCTGTAGCAAGGAAGGCCACCACCCCGACGCCGCCCACTGCAAGTACTGCGGCGAACGGCTGTAAGGCGCTCGTTCACGCAGCCGCTCGCCCCGACGAACCCAGCTACAATCCCGTCCCGCAAGGACGACACGCTTTTCACTGCTTTGCCAACAAGACGGAACCGCCCATGAGCACCCTGATCCCGATGGTCATCGAGAAGACCGGCCGAGGCGAACGCGCCTACGACATCTACAGCCGGCTGCTCAAGGACCGCATCATCTTCATCAACGGCCCGGTCACCGACGAGATGACGCAGGTCGTCACCGCGCAGCTGCTGCTGCTCTCGAACGAGGACGCCGACGCCGACATCCACTGCTACATCAACTCCCCGGGCGGTAGCGTCTCGGCGGGGATGGGCATCTACGACACGATGCAGTTCATCCGCCCCGACATCCAGACGTACTGCATCGGCGTCGCCGCTTCGATGGGGTCGCTGTTGCTGATGGCCGGCGCGAACGGCAAGCGGTTCATCCTGCCTAACGCCAGGGTGCTGCTGCACCAGCCGCTGATGGGCGGCGTCATGCAGGGCCAAGCCACGGACCTGTCGATCCAGGCCAAGGAAATGCTCAAGACCCGTGAGCGCATGTACAAGATCATGTCCCACCACACGGGCAAAGACTTCGACACGATCGCGCGCGACTGCGAGCGTGACAAGTGGCTCGACGCCGAAGAGGCCGTGGCGTACGGCTGCGTCGATCAGGTGCTTCAGCACCTGCCCGCCAAGACGACCGACAACGGCGACGCGTGAGTTCAACCTTTGGATCGCACGGGTTCATACCAACGGTCAAGCCCCCCCATCCGCGCCTCGGGCGTAGCGATTTCAATCGTGCTGCTGACTCTCATCGGCACGGGCTGTGGGCCCAAGAACTACCTCAACGACAACGACCAGCTCCGCCGGGAAAACATGGAGCTCGCGCGGCAGATCGAGGCCCTGGAGGTCCAGCTCAACCAACGACTTGTGCAGATCGAGTCGCTGCGAGAAGCCGCGGCCGGGCAGCCGTTGCCCGAAGGTGTCGATCCGCCGGTCGTGTCGGGGGTGGAGATCGACTCGTACAGCGGCCCCATCGACACCGATCGCGACGGCATCGACGACGTCGTCCGGCTGTACCTGCTCCCCACGGACCAGCACGGCCGGATGATCCCGGTGGCGGGCACGCTGACCGCGGCGCTGCTAGAGATCCCCGACGAAGGCGAACCGCGTGTGTTGGTTGAGGTGTCGCTGAATCCCGAGCAGTTGGACGCCGCGTACCGCGACGGGTTTACCGGGCCGTACTACCTCTGCGAGTTGCCGGTGCCGGCCGATTGCCCGGCCGAGGTCACGGTCCGGTGCGTGCTCAAGCCGTTCGGGGCGGCGACCGTCCGGGCGCAAGAGCCGTACCGCGTCCAGATAACCACGGTCGAGTGAGAACGTGACAACCTGTCCGGGTTGTGCCGCCTCTGTCTCGCCCCGCCGTCTGCGGTCACTGAATCTGCCGGGTTGTTTCGTCCGATGCACGGGTAGCTTGCGGTGCGACACGCTGCGCCTCTCGCGGGGAAACGAGCCCAGACGACACGCCGCCCCATGGACACCTCACGTACGATCCAGACCCGCCGCCCCGGCTTCACGCTGGTCGAGTTGACGATCGTCATCCTGATCCTGGCGATCCTCGCCGCGATCGTGATGCCCAAGATCACCGAGAGCTCCGACGAGTCCCGGATCGCAGCGACCGCCACGACCGTCGCCGGCGTCAACGCCAAGATCCAGGAGGTGCTTGCGCAACAGGGCGACTACCCCGCGACCGTGCAGGCGAGTTGGTTCCTCAGCGGCAAGCTGCCCGAGAACGCCTGGGCGCTGGACTACTCCGGCACCACGATCTGGGTCGACAACACCGCCACGCTCAGCCAGACCCACCCGGCGCTCAAGCACATCCGCAACCTCGGCACGTTCTGGTACAACCCGAGCAACGGCCGGTTCCGCGCGCTCGTGCCGCTGCAGGCGACCGACGCCGACACGCTTGACCTGTACAACGCGTGCAACGCCTCGGCCGCCACGAGCATCAACGCAACAACCGGCGGCTGACGACGTGCGGTCGATCCGCCCAGCAAAACCTCTCATGCTTTTGATCGCTGTTTTTGTGGGCGGTCTCTGTGGCTGTGATCCGGAACCGACGGTCGAGAAGCACGTCTTGCCGGTCGGCTTCGAAGGGGTTTACCGCGTCGACAACACCCGTCGCCCCGCTTGCGTCAACGGCGAATGCCCCGGCCTTGTCGCAGCATTCGCCGACGGCGAACCGATCCCGCTGTTCTCACCGCTTGACCGACCAATCTCCGAAACCGAACGGAACGCGTCACGGCTGCTCGGGTTATTCGACGATGGAGACGAAACGTGGTTTGCGGTGGGCAGCTACGACGGACTCGAACGCCTCCACGCCGACTTCCTCGACGCCATTCGAATCGGAGGCGAAACCGGCTTGCGTCAGTTCCTCACCGAGAAGCTGGAAGACCCCCAGAGTCAAGGCACTCACCCGGCGTCTTCCATCGCGATCACCTTGTCCAGCCTTCGCTGAAACCGCTCGGCCGGGCTGAACTCCGCGGACAAAAACGCACGGACCAGGTCCTCCAGCAGTTGCGGCCCGATGATCCGGGACCCGAGGCAGAGCACGTTCATGTCATCATGCTCGACGCCCTGATGCGCCGAGTACACGTCGTGGCAGACCGACGCGCGGACACCCTTCATCTTGTTGGCGGCGATGCACGCCCCGACGCCCGAGCCACAGAGCAGGATTCCCCGATCGGCCTGGCCGTGTTGGATCGCGTCACCGATGTACCGGGCGAAGTCGGGGTAATCGTCGGCGGGGTCGAGTGAGTGGGCCCCGAGGTCCAAGCCCTCGTACCCCATCTCCTCGACGATCTCAAGGACACGGGCTTTGTACGGAAACCCCCCGTGGTCGGCGGCGACGGCGATTCTCATGCGGGCATCATGGCGGGAAGCGACCGGCGACGCAAAACCACAAAAACGCCCGACTCATTGCGCCGCGACGGGTTCCGGTTCTCGCATCTCCGCAAGCTGCTCGCGTCGGGAAATCGCGGACTCGGGCTCGTCGGCCGCCGCGACTCGATCGCCCTGCTCTTGCTCGGCCTCGACCGCGTCGGCGCTGATCCGGCCGTCGCTGCCGACCTGGTCGAAGTTGACCTTGACGCGCTTGGACACGCCGCGCTCCTGCATCGTGATGCCGTATAGCACGTCGCAGGACTGCATCGTGCGCTTGTGGTGGGTGATGATGATGAAGTGCGACCGGTCGAGGAAGCCCTTGACAATCTGCGTGAAGCGTTCGACGTTGGCCTCGTCGAGCGCGGCGTCGACTTCGTCGAGGATCGCGTAGGGCGACGGCCGAGACTTGAAGATCGCCATGAGCAGCGCGATGGCGGTCATCGTCTTCTCGCCGCCGGACAGCTGCGACAGCGCGCGGGGCTCCTTGCCCGGGGGCTTGGCGGTGATGCCGATGCCGGACTCGAGCACGTCGGTCTGCCCCTCGTCGTCGGCTTCGAGGAACAGCTCGGCCCGGCCGCCGCCGAACAGACGACGGAACATGCCGTCGGTGCCGGCGAACGCGTCCTTGACCTGCTCGAACGTCTCCTCGAACCGCTTGCGGGAATCGACGTTGATGCGTTCGATCAGCTCCCGCAACTCTCGCTCGGCGTGCTCGATGTCCTTGACCTGGTCGACGAGGTCGTCCTGCTTGTCTTCGAGCTGCTCCTGCTCGTCGATCGCGTCGAGGTTGACGTTACCCAGGCGGGCGATCTTGCCGCGCAGGTCCTCGATCTCGGCGGTGACGGCGGCGAAATCGATGTCGTCGGGCTCGGCCTCAAACTCGCGCAGCCGGGCGGCGTAGGCCCCGGGCAGGTCGAGGTCGAGCTGGTCGTGCGTGCGTTGCTGCACGCCGTCGAGCTTGGTCTGGAGTTGGGCCTGCTGGACACGGTGGCCGTTGAGCGCGGCGTCGAGTTCCTCAACTCTGGCGCGGTGCGTCTTGACGCCTTCCCGCGCCGCGGAAACGCGTTCGTCGGCGCCGGCTACTTTTCGCTCGGCCAGTTCGACCTGCGTGATCAACTCCTGCAGCCTGCGGTCGGCCTCGCGGGCTTCCGCCTCCGCTTGCTCGGCCTGCCGCTCCAATCGCTGCACACGGTCGCGATGGCCGGTCAACTCCGCCTCGAGCGCGTCGTGCTGGCGTTTGGCGTCGGCGGCGGCGACTTCGGGCGACCGGGCCTGCTTCTGCGCCGCCGCGTGCTGCTCGGCGAGCGTCGACGCCTCGATCCGCAGCGTCGTCACCCGCTCGGCCTGTTGGTCGACCGCGGTTTCGTGTCCCGCGATCTTCGCTTCCAGCCCCGCCCGCCGGGACTCACGCTGCTGCGAGTCGGACTCCAACTCGGACTTGGCGGAGTGGTGACCGACGCGCTGCTCTTCGGCGTCGCGCAGCTTGCGGTGGATCGCTTCCTGCTCGGCGGCGAGGGTCGGCTGCTCCCGCTCGAGCGACTCGATGTGCCCCTGAACAGCGTCACGACGCGAAGTCAGCTCGACCCGGCTGTGCGTCGCAGCGAAGATGGACTTCTGCAACTCCGCGGTCACCTGCTCGAGGTGGGCGGCCTGGTCGGACAACGCCCCGAGGGCCGACGCGTCCGAAGCGATCAACGCGTCCAACTCGCGCAACTGCGACTCGAGCGACGCCAACTCTGAACGCCGACGGATCACGCCGCCGCCGGAACCGGCTGCGCCGTTGCCCGAGCTTGCTCCGAGCGGCCCGGCGATCACGCGACCGTGTTCATCGAGCAGCTCGCCGGCGCGGGTGATGAACCGGTAGCCGTCGGGTAGCGTCGCCCGCAGCACCAGCGCACGGTCGAGGTCTTCGACGACGACCGTCCGACCGAGCAGCCGCCAGACGACCGGCCCGAGCCAGTCGGGGTACCGGACCAAACCCGCGACGACGTCCAACTCGAGCCCGGCGTGTGTCTGTGGGCCGACGTCGGGCACGGGAGGTTGATCGAGCGCGAGGAAGGCCACTCGCCCGGCGAGCGCGCGGCGGGCGTCGCGCGTCGCCTCGCCGCACAGCGGACCGAGACGGTCGACGACGAGTGCCTGCTGGTTTTCACCGAGCGCCGCCTCCACCAGGCCGGCGTGGGCAACGTCGGTGTCGATCAACTCGGCGATCAGGCCGCGCACGAACGCGAACGGGTTGTCGCCGCCGCCGCTTTGGGCTGGCTGCGACGCGAGGGACGCCTGGGCGAGCACGGCTTTCACCGGGTCGGCGATGCCCTCGAGGTTGTCCTCCATCTCGCGCAATACCTGCCGGCGCGAGTCAAGGGTGGCGCGCTTCTCACGCTGCCGCGACAGCCGGTTGCTGAGGGTCTTGATCTGGTCGCCGAACCGTGCGGCGAGGTCCTTGCGTTCGTCGAGCTTGCCCTGCTGCTGCTCGATGAGCGACTCGGCCTCGGCGAGTTGGGTGTCGACGCCGTCGCGTTGCGTCAAGAGCGACTCGAGCTGTTTCGAGACGTCGCCGCGGCGCTGCTCGATCTTCTCGCGATTGGCGGTGAGCGACGCGGCGAAACTGTCGAGCGAGGTGATCTGGTTGTTGAGCTCGGTGACGCGGCGCATCAGGTCGACAAGGCCGTTCTTCTCGTCTTCGAGCCGGGCACGCTGCTCGTGGAGCTGCTGCTGGAGTCGCCGGTGCTCGTCCTGGGCGGCGGCGAGTCGGTCCTTGCTCTCGGCCTGCTGCGTCTCGAGCGTGGCGACCTGCTCGTGGTGGTCCCGCTGCTCGGCGGCGAGTCGTTCGTGCCGGTCGGCCAGGTCGGCGAGGCGTTGGGTGTCCGCGGCGATGCGCTGTGTCGTTTCCTCCAGCGTCCGCTGCGCGAAGCTCTGCTGCTGTTCGGCCTTCTCTTTCGTGGATTGCTGCTCGAGCCGGGCGCGTTCCAACCCTTTGAGCCGGTCGGCGAGGGTCCCCCGCTCGGCCTCGGCGTCGTGCGTGGCGTGCTCGTGCTCGGCCAGTTTTCTGGCGGCGACCGCGCGGTCGGCCTCGGCCTGTTCGAGTTCGTCGTGCAACGCGCCCAGGTCGCGCTGCAGCCGGTGGTACTCGGCGAGCGCGTGCGTGAGCTGGAGCTCCCGAAGCTTGGTGTTGTACTCCTGGAAGCTCCGAGCCCGAGCCGCCTGCATCTTCACGCTGCGCAGGCGGCGCTCGGTGTCTTCGAGCCGGGTGCGGACCAGCGCGAGGTTCTGCTCGGTTCGCTCAAGCTTGCGGAGGGCTTCTTTCTTGCGGGCTTTGAAACGGGAGATGCCCGCGGCCTCTTCGAAGATCTGCCGACGCTCGGCGCCGTTGGCCTCGAGCATGCGGGCCACCTTGCCCTGCTCGATGATGGAGTACGCGTCGGTGCCGATGCCCGTATCCATGAAGAGTTCACGGATGTCGCGCAGCCGGGCCCGCTGGTTGTTGATCAGGTACTCGCTGGTGCCGTCGCGGTATAGCTGCCGGGTGACGGCGACCTGGTCGGTGTCGAGACGTAGAGCGCGTCGATGTGAGGGTTCAGGGCTCAGGGCATAGGCATCAGGCTCCGACATTTGGCCCACCGCCTGAGCCCGGCTGCCTGAATCCTCGATGACCGGGTTGTCAAACGTCAGCGTCACCGAAGCCATCCCCGACGGCCGTCGCTTGGCGGAGCCGTTGAAGATGACATCCATCATCGCCCCGCCACGGAGGCTCTTGGGGGACTGGTCGCCGAGGACCCACTTGATCGCGTCGACGACGTTGGATTTGCCGCAGCCGTTGGGCCCGACGATGCCGACGACGGGCTCGTCGAAGCGGATCTCGGTCTTGTCGGCGAAGGATTTGAAGCCGGCGACGGTCAGTTTCGCCAGCCGCATACGGGCGGGATCGGGCATTCCGGGAGACCTCCCTGTCGGGCAGTCGGCAACGGGGACGACGCAAGCGACCGCATCCCTGCGGCGGCCAGAATCCCCTCAAACACAGTCTAACCCATCGGTTATCGGGCGCAAGCCGAGGCAGAAATCGACGGCCGCTCACGGCTCACAACCCGGTCAGTCGGCCCTGGAGACCCGCTCGGGCTCGGGCGTCGGCTCGACCGTCTCGGGCAGCCCCGGCGCGTTGCCGTCGGTCTCGGGACGGTCCAGCGGCGCGGCCTGAGTCCGGACGTCGACGATCATCTCGGCCAGCGGGCTGAGGCGCAACTCGACCGGCGCGGTGATAGCGCCGCGGTCGCCGAGCTTGTAGATCGCGTCGACCACCTGCCCGAAGTTCAGGTCGAGGCCGTCTTGCGGGCGCTGCAGCGTCGGGTGGTGGGCCAGGAAGAACGCCAGCGTCGCGACCGTCGGCGACACGCGGTGCACCGTCGGCTTGTCGTCGAACGGCGAGCGGTAGTACACCGACAACGGGATGTCTTCCAACCCGGAAGTGGCATCAAGCAACTCGACCTTGAGCTGACCCGCCAACTCGTCAACGACTCGCCCCTGCAGCGCGAAGTGCTGCCCCGGCGCTGGCGTTTCCGGCAGCGAATCGCCGAGCAGCGCGGCCGCGTGGGGGTTGCTCGCCCGCACCGTGACGGTGTTGCCTTGCGCGTCGTACACCTCGGCGAACGTCACGCCCCGTTCGTGGCGGACGGGGCCGCGGTGCGTCACCGGAAGGAAGGCCACGTTGCCTACGTCCAGCCCCTGCTTGGCCTGAGGGATCGACTGGGGCGACTGCATGACGAGCCGGTGGTTCCAAAGGCTCGCAAACACCGGCGTGCGGAAGCCCAGGTGAGGGTCGAACAGCACGATCCGCGGTGCGCCCTCGGCGGTGATGTAGATGAACGGGTCGTCGGCGGGGACGCGATCGATCGTGAACTTCGTGCCGTCGGGGTCGACGATCGCCAGGCGGTCGATCAGTGGGTCGTCGTGCACAGCCAACGTCTCGTACGCCGCCAGCCGGACCGGGACTTCGGCGTCCGATAGTAGCTTCCGCAGCGTGCCCAAGCCCTTCGTGCTGCGGGGCAGGTGCACCAGCGCCTCGGCGACCGCGATGCGCACCGCCGGGTCCGAATGGTTCGACAGCTCGAACAACTGGTCGCTGGTGGACTCGTCCCGCAAGAACGCGCCCGCCTCCAGCGCGGCCAAGCGGACCTGCGGGTCGGCGTGGCCGTAGTGCCGGCTGAGCGCCGGGACCGCGGTGGCGCCGAGCGCCTTGATCACCAGCCCCGCGCGGCGATGGGCTTCCGCGTCGTCCGGCTCGCGCTCCATCCAGTCAACCATCGAATCGACCGCGGCCTCGGCCGGCACGGGGTACGGGTAGGTATGCGCGATCAGATCGAGCAACGCCTGCGGGTTGTTTCGGTACCGCCGGGGGATGCTGAGCTGGATCACCAGGTCCGACACCGCGTTGGCGGTGACCTTGTTCTCGTCCGGCTCGGTGCGGAAGCGTTCGTTGATCGTGTCACGCACGACCGCCGCCCGGGCCCAGCTCGGCTGGTTGAGCACGATCTCGAGCCGGCGCGGCTCGGTCGCCGCCCCGCCGCCGACGATCACCGCGCGTCGCATGTAAGCCTTGCGGTCGGCGTCATCGGTGCCGTCGCCGTCTCGACCGCCCTGGTACGGGCTGATGTACACCGGCCCACGCCCCTTGGCCAGCGGCCGGGTGTAGCCAAGTTGCCGGTTGTCGCCGAACACGCTGAGCGTGGTCTGCCAGAGCTGACCGCCGGCGAGCGAGATGGTGCCGGTGTCCTCGTCGAGCGCGTCAACGAGCAGGTCGAAGCGGGTCCCCACCGACGCGCCGGACGGGATCAGGCCCGACACCCGGACCACCGCGGTGCGAGGGTCGCGCAGCACGCGCTGCGGCGTCATGCGTTCCCACTCGGGGTAGCGCGCGGCCAGCGACCGCGACCCGACGCCGAGCTTGCGCATCTCGTTGACGAGCCAGGTCTCGAGGAAGGCGGGCACGATCCCCGAGCCCGTGCCGTCGAGGTTGACGACAACGCCGTAGCCCGAGACCAACAGCGGCTCACGGCCTTCGAGCCGGGCCATGGACCCGATGGTGCCGCGCAACTCGGCGAGGCCGGTGTACGTCACGCCGGGCGCCGCGGCGGGGCGCTCGCTGATCGCTTCAGTGGGCCCGCAGCCCGGCAGCACGAGGGCCACCGCGAACAGGCCGATCGAGGCTGCCACGGCCGCCGATCGGAGCAACGCCCAACCGGTCCACGAGGAAACGGGGAGTTCACGCATGGGTTGAATCCGGGGGAACGGGTCGGCCGGCGGTCACCACTGACGCCGCGGCCGCGCCGGAACAATCCCTGATTGTCGCCGCCGTCGGCCGGTTGGTCAAGGCGTTCACTGAACGTCCGGTAGCATCTCGATTCCCGCAAAACACCGAGGAAACGGGGCTTACACGGCAGGCACGTCCTCCCACTGACCCGATTCCGCCGACCGGTACACCGCTTCCATCACCGCCACGGCTCGCAGGTTCGCGTCCAACTCACGCTGATGCGCCGCCGGGTCCAGCGCGTCGTCGAGCAACGCCAACAGCCGGTCTACCCGGTCGGGCTCGGCCGGCGCTTCGGGCAACGCCACCGGGTCTTTGCGGCCCTGCTTGACCGCCCAGCCTTCGCCCTGCGCGACCAAGGCGCCCGCGGTCCCCCAGATCTCCAGCGGCCCGCCGCCGGCGTGACGCACCCACGCGCCCTCCGCCCGGCCGACGGCACCAGACGCAAACTTGAACTGCCCGACGCCCCAGTCGTCGACTTCCGGGTACTGCCCTGACGCGTTGCCGACTACGCCCCACGCCTGCGTCACGTCTCCGAGCAGGTACACCAACCACTGGACCGCGTGCGTGCCCATGTCGATCATCGCGCCACCGAGCGCGAGGTCCTTTTGCGTGAACCACTTCAAGTCGTCGCTGTCGAACCAACGCCCGTACGCCGCGTGGTGGGCATTGACAAAGCTGATGTGGGTGATGTCGCCGAACACGCCGTCGTCTACGGCCTTGGTGACCGCCGTGTTGCGTGCGCTGAAAGGCTGGAAGTACCCGCTGCAAAGCCTGGTGCCGTGCTGCTCGATCAACGCACGAACACGTTGCGCTTCGGCCGACGTGGCGATCACCTGTTTTTCACACAGCGTCGGCTTGCCCACCGGCAGCACTTTCTCCAGCCGGGCCGCGTGATGCACGGTCGCGTCGCACACGAGGAAGCCGTCGACCGCGTCGTCAGCCAGCAGCGCGTCCAAGTCCTCCACGAATGGACAACCCGCCTGATCGGCGTAACGCTTTCCACGTTCGGGCACGTCGTCCCAGACCGCGTGAACCGCCGCTCGGCCGTCCGAGTTGGCGATGTCACGCAAAAAGCCCTTCGTGTGGATGTGGGCGGTGGAGACAAAGGCGAGGCGGTAGGACATAGAGGGACTACGGCTTTGGGGTGTTTGATCTCAGGCGTGAAGGGCCACCGCGGCGACTCCACCGCTCCCATGAGCCTCGCACATCTGACATCCGAAATCAAAAATCTGAAATAATACGCGGATGCACGCCGACCTCGACCGCGTCCTGATCCGTGCCGACGACATCGCCGCACGGGTCGCCGCGCTCGCCGCCGAGGTCCTGCACGACTGGCCCGACGCGCTCGACGGCGGCGCCGAACCGCCGGAGATCACGCCCGTCCCGCTGATGACCGGGTCCTTCATCTTCGCCGCCGACCTCATCCGGCACATGCCGCAGATGATGCAGATCCACCTCATGTCGGTCAGCAGCTACCCCGGCACCGCGACCACCAGCCAGGGCGTCCAGATCGACCGCCGCAAGTCCAACGTCCCCGACGACCTGACCGGCCGGCACGTCCTGGTCATCGACGACATCCTCGACTCCGGGAGCACCCTCCGGGCCGTCACCGACGACCTCCGGCAGCGCAACCCCGCGGCGCTCAAGACCTGCGTCCTGCTCCGCAAGCAACGCCCCGAGGCCCTCGACTTCCCCGTCGACCACGTCGCCTTTGACATCCCCGACGCGTTCGTCGTCGGCTACGGCCTGGACTACAACGGTTACTACCGCAACCTGCCCGACATCGGCGTGCTCTCGCAATCAGCGATCGATGCGCACCGGCAGTGACGCAAACGAAGACGCAATGACCGACGCGGCCGCTGACAACACGGAAGTGCGCGACGTGCCCGAAGCGCTCGAGTCGCTGCTGCCGGCCCGGATGCTACAGCCGGGCGAGACGATCGTCCTCCAACTCAAGCCCAGCCCGCTCTACATCCTGATCGGCCCGGCCGGGTTCTTACTGCTCGTGCTCACGCTCGCCGTCGTCGGGGTCTACCTCGACCGCGGCGCGAACGCCGGGCAGCTCTCGCCAACCATCGCGCTCAGCGCGACGACGCTCGTCGGCCTGCGCCTCGGCTGGCAGTTCCTCGATTGGCTGTGCAAGGTCTACGTCCTGACCGACCGCCGGGTCATCCGGGTGCAAGGCGTCGTCCGCGTCCACGCCTTCGAGTCGCCGCTCGAAAGCATCCGGCACACCAACCTGTACCTGAGCCTCCGTGAACGCTTGGCCGGCCTGGGCACGATCACGTTTAGCACCGCGGGTACGGGCGGCGTCGAGGCCGCCTGGATTTTCCTGGCCAACCCGCTCGACGTCCACGCGAAAGTGGTCGAGTTGGTACGCCGAAGCCAAGGCTAACACCACGGCCTCCCTTTCCAACCGCATTACGCCGGCATCAACCCCGCGGCGCGCTTCCAGGCCACGACCTGACCGAAATGTGTCGGCTCGTGGGTGAGCAGGAAGTAGCTGACCACGTGCCCGATCGTCGGGAAGAAGGAACGGTACGCCTCGATGGGCATCTCAGCCGCGAGCGCCCCCGCGGTCGTCGACTCAACCGCGGCCACCAACGCGTCGTGGCCCTGCCGATACGCGTCCAGCAGCGTCGACCCGTCCGGGTAGGCGGCGCGGTCGCCCACGGGCATCGTGCCGTAGTCCATCGTCTCGGCCCATTCGGCCGGCGCCGCGCCCTCGCCGCCCAACATCGAAAGCACCAGGTTGTGACCAACGCACAGGTGGCCCACCGTCCAGGCCGGATGGTTGCGAATGCCCGCGGGCTGCTCGGCCCAGCGCTCGTCCGGGACATCGGCGAGCAACTGCTCGAACTGCTGTTGGGCGCCGGCGAAGAAGTGCAGGGCGTGGTCGATTTGCATGGCGGGCTCCTGTGCCGTGAAAAAAACACAGACGATGCACAGAGCGTAGGCGCGGGCGCGAACAATGCCGGCGTCGCCGGGGCTCAATCGTGCAGCCGAACGGATGCGAGGGCGACCGCTCGCGCGCCCGGCCGGGGTGTGATCTCGACCAGGTTGTGCTCCCAGAACGCGTCGGGCACCGCGTCTTCCATCGGCGGCCGCGCTGCGTCCGGCGTATCGCTCAGGATCGTGACCAACTCGAGGCGGTCATACCGGCGGAGTGTGTCCGCGTCGGCGCGGTCCCGGATCACGTCGACGTACCAGGACAAGAAGCGCTGCCCGGGCGTGTCCGGGGTGGCCGGGTCGAAAGCGATCCGTCCGTCGGGCTTGGCGACCAGGTCGTCGATCAGCACAGGGCCAGCCACCGCGAGCACCCACTGTTTCCAATCGACCGTGCCCAAGCCGTCGAAGAGCCAAAGCGTGTCGGCCGGCGCGTCGTCGCGGACCAGCCGGAGTCCGGCCCGGTAGCAGAGGTACTCCGTGGCCTCACGGTTGATGCCCGTGTCGCGCATCGAGCGGGCGATGGCCTGCAGCGCTTCGGCGTCGGCGAAGTCGGCGCGGGGGTGGTTGGCCCGGATGTCGCTCGACGCGCTGAAGTACGCCGAGTACATGTACACGCTCGTCAACGGGTACCACGTCACCTGGAACACGCCCGGGATGAACGCGACGACCATCGCGAGCGTGCCGCCCCAGAGCGCGGCCGACGTTCCCCGCGGCGGCGCAGCGCCGTTACGTCGATCGTTTCGTTTTCCCCAGAGCGGACGGAGGTTGCGTCGCACGAAGCCCCAGGCAACCGTGGCAAGCCAACTCCAGTCGATCAACAACATTAGCACGACGACGTTCGGCCAATAGGCGGGGCCCATGCCGTAGCGGATGCCCACGTGCATGCCGATCCAGCCGAAGACGAAGAAGTGGCGGAGGTGGCGGGAGAACAACGCCAGCGGCGCGCCGACCTCCAACACCAGCGTGCCCGCCCCGAGCAGCGTGCACAACCCCGGCCGAGCCCCGAGGAACGGCGCCAGTGGGTAGTCGGTCCCACGCGTCAGCGCGAAGTAGTGCACGGTGTGCCCGTCGGCCCAGACCCACCCGGCGGTCGCCACCTTCGACACCCCCGCCGCGAAGTAGAACGCCACCGCCGCCAGCAACACCAACTTTCGCGCAAACCCCGTGTCGATCACCGAGACCTCGGCGTTGCTCCGGCCCCACCGGCGCCTCAAGCAAGAATCAACCGACCAGGCGTCCCGGCTCCGCGCGAAGCACAACGCGAGAAACGCGTACACAGGCAGGAACCAGTAGTGGTTGAACGCGTTGGTGCCGAAGTACATGCCGTAGAGGAGCAGGCAGCCAACGGCGGTGACCACCGAGGCGACCCGCGTCCCCAGCCCGATCCCCGCGCAGAGCCACGCCCCGGCCGTGGCCCACGCGAGGGCCTTCAGCCACGCCGGGTCGATATAGGGCACGCCGAGCCACTCGTACGACCCGTACGCGCGGACCAACCGCGCGTCGGTCGCCTCGTAAAACCCCACGCCCATCAACGGCGACTTCAGGCTCTTGTACGCCAACAGCAAGAGGGCGAGGTAAACAAACGCCCGCAACGCCCCGTGCATTGAGGGCAGGTCGTCGAACCACCACGCCGCGTAGCGTTCACGCCATGACTTCATCATCGTCCCCGTGTGACATAGTCACGCGCCCGTCAGGCCAAGGCCAAGCCTGTTAAACATCAGCCCGCCCGATCCAGCGCCGCGGTGCGGACGAAATCGGAGACCCCACGGAAACCCGCCTGCCTCGCGGCTTCCTCGATACGGAACTTCTCGGATTCGGTCAGACGCACGTTGACTTGCGACGTGCGCTTCTCGTCCGACGCGGGCTGGGGCGGCGACTCCCCGTGCTCCAGCATCGACGCTACCCAGAGCGCCATGGACCGACGGATGTCCTCATGGCAGGCTTCGATGGTTTCCCCGCCGCCCATCGCGCCGCGGGCCTCGACACCGAACGCATAGAAGTACGGCTCCTCAGGCTCATACTTCACCACGAACTGGTACTTGGCCGCCAACGCCTCCGCCTGCTTCCAGACCTTGGGCGCGAACGGCCGATCCAGCGGGAGCCCGTCACGGTTGGTGGGCTCAGCCTTCGCGGCCTTCTTCTTCGAGCTCTTTTTCGATTTGCCGGGCATAGACCCACTTGACCTTGTTGCGGTGGACTGGAACGATAATGTTGCGGTGGCTCAGCTTCACAAAGATGTGATGCGAACCTGTCACGCGATCGAGTTGCCAGCCGGCGTCTTCGAGTTGTTTGCGGACCTTGCGGAAGGGAACGGGAGAGGGCATCCTGCGACTCCGGGAAAAGGTGTAGGCGTACTACAGCAGCTTTCCCTTTCGTCCTACGCACCCACGTGGGAGGCTCCCGAGACCAGCTCGGGTTTTTTGCAGAACCCACGCGTAACCAGTATAGCATCGGCTATACGTGCGTCAAGCTTTATTCCCCCGTGTCCAGCACCGACATGAACGCCTCCTGCGGGATGTCGACGGTGCCGACGCGCTTCATGCGTTCCTTGCCCTTCTTCTGTTTTTCGAGCAGCTTGCGTTTGCGGGTCACGTCGCCGCCGTAGCACTTGGCGGTGACGTTCTTGCCGACGGCCTTGATGTTCTCCCGGGCGATGATCTTGCCGCCGATCGCGGCCTGCAGCGGGATCTCGAACAGGTGCCGGTCGATCTGTTCCTTGAGGCGTTTGAGCAGGTGCCGGCCGCGGAACTCGGCCTTGCTGCGGTGCACGATCAGCGAGAGCGCCTCGACCGCGCTGCCGTTGACCAACACATCCATCTTGACGAGGTTGTCGGCCTTGAACCCGGTGACGTGGTAGTCCATCGTGCCGTAGCCGGAGGTGATCGACTTCAGCTTGTCGAAGAAGTCGTAGATGATCTCGGCCAGAGGCAGGTCGTACTCCAGGATCTGCCGGTCGTCGGCCAGGAACTTCTGGCTCTTGTAGACGCCGCGGCGCTGCTCGCAGAGCTTCATGATGTCGCCGATGCTCGTGGTCGGCGTGATGATCTCGGCGGCGACGATCGGCTCGCGGATCTCTTTGACCTTGCTCGGATCGGGCAGCTCGGCGGGGTTGGTGATGTGGATGGTCTGCTTCTCGCCGCCCTTGCCCGTGACGACGACCTCGTACGTGACGGTCGGCGCCGTCTGCACGATGGAGACGTCGCCCTCACGCTCGAGGCGCTCCTGGATAATGTCCATGTGGAGCATGCCCAGGAACCCGCAGCGGAAACCGGAACCCAACGCCTCACTGTTCGACGGTTCGTGGGTGAACGACGCGTCGTTGACGTGCAGCCGGGCGATGGCGTCGCGCAGCTCGTCGAACTGCGTGTCGCCGGAGGGGTAGAAGTCGCAGTACACCATCGGCTGCGGCTCCTGGTAGCCCGGGAGCGGGGTGTCGCAGCGTGCGGTGTCGAGCGTGACCGTGTCGCCGACGTTGACGTCTTCGAGTGATTTGATCGCGGCGACCATGTAGCCGACGTCCCCCGCCTCGAACGGTTCGTTCGTCGGGTGCATGTCGGGCTTGAACTTGCCGAGCTCGGTGACCTGGTACGTCCGCTTCGCGCCCATCATCAGGATGCGGTCGCCCTTCTTGAAGCTGCCGTTGACGACGCGGAAGTACACGATCACTCCGCGGTAGTCGTCGTACTTGGCGTCGAAGATCAGGGCCTGAAGCGGCTTCTCGGGGTCGCCCTTGGGCGGCGGGAAGCGCTCGCAGATCGCGTCGAGCAGTTCGTTGACGCCCTGCCCGGTCTTCGCCGAGGTCATGATGCAGTCGGCCGCGTCGAGCCCGAGCACGTCTTCGACCTGCTCGGCCCGCTTCTCAGGCTCGGCGCTGGGCAGGTCGATCTTGTTGATCACGGGGATCAGGTCGAGGTCGGCGTCGACGGCCTTGTACAGGTTCGCCACGGTCTGGGCCTCGACGCCCTGCGTCGCGTCAACGACCAGGATCGCGCCCTCGCACGCCGCCAACGCCCGCGACACCTCGTAGTGGAAATCGACGTGCCCGGGCGTGTCGATGAAGTTCAACTCGTACCGTTTGCCCGCGTAGTCGTGCTCGACCGAGACGGCGGCGGCCTTGATGGTGATCCCGCGCTCGCGTTCGAGCTCCATCGTGTCGAGGCGTTGCTCCTGCTTGGTGCGGTCGTCCATCGCGCCCGTGCCCATGAGCATGCGGTCGGCCAGGGTCGACTTGCCGTGGTCGATGTGGGCGATGATGCAGAAGTTGCGGATGTTGTCGGCGGCGGGCATGGGCCGTGGGTCTTCGGTCGGAACGTGTCCGGGCGGGGCAGTGCGAGAAACCCACGCGCATCGGCACGTGGGCTTCGGAGCCCCGCATTATAGTGCGGCCCGGATGTCCACGGCGACGCGCTCCAACTCACGCATCGGTCCCGAGCCGTCGGTCTGCGGCTTTTCGTTCGGGCGCAACCTGACCAAGCTGAACTACCCGGTCGAGGCCGCTGTCGGCAGCGTGCTCCCGCTGTGCCGGCGCTTTGTGTTCGCGGTCGGGCAGAGCGACGACGACACCCGTCAGCGCGTCGCCAACATCGACACCACGGCGATGAACCACGGCCAAGGCGGGACCATCGAAATCGTTGACACCCAGTGGCCGGATGTGCAGGTCGACGGCGAGGTGCTCTCCATCGAGGCGAACAAGGCGATGAGCGCCGCCGAGCAGACCGGCTGCACCTGGGGGTTCTACATCCAGGCCGACGAAGTGATTCATGAGGACGACCTGTCGCTCGTCGACGCCGCCATGCGTCGCTGGGCCGACGCCGACTACGTCAAGGCGCTGCTGTTCCGGTACCTGCACTTCGTGCTGGACTACGAGACGACCGACCCGTGGATGTACCACAAGGCCTGCCGGGTCGTCCGGCTGGACCGGACCTGCAGGATCTTCGGCGACGCCTGCGGCCCCGGCTTCCGCGACCCGCCGCCGCACGTGCTGAACGTGAACGACGGCTACCTCGACAAACGCCACCTCGGCACGCACGTCCGCTGGGCAGCTGAAGTCGACGGGCATGGAAGCACAGCGCAGAAGACCAACGGGCTGTTGCTCGGCCGCAAGGCCCGCGTCTTCCACTACGGCTGGGTCAAGACCCGCGACCAGCTCGACGAGAAGTTCGAGATGGTCGACAAGCTCTGGTGGGGCACGCTCAGCGAGGAAGAGAAGCAACGCCGGAAGCACAGCAAGTTCGGCAAGTTCATCGACCGCTACCCGGTTCTGAAGAAGTACCGCGGCCCACACCCCGCGCTGATGGACGCGCTGATCGCACAACACCCTTCTTACGCAGATGTCCGCAGCCGGTGGCTCAACCCGCGCTTCTATGCCGAGGTCCTGAAGCACGGGTTCCACGGTTAGGCCTCGAGAAACTCCTTGCTCCGTGGCAAGTGCTGGAACCCGTCTGGGTAGCTCGGCCAAGCCTCGAGCATCGCTTTGAGGAAGCGAAGCCGATCGGCCCGCGTCGGCTTCACTGCGTCCGGCGTGTCGTGGTACGTCGCTGCGTCGGCGACGTTGCGGTGCAGGTTCAGCAGCATCGGAAGCGCCGCGCCCAGGAGCGGCGTCCCCTTGAACCCGTCGCACGCCCCGGCGTCGATCAGGTGCAGTTGACTCGTTCCGTCGTCTGTCGTGTGGATCACCACGTTCGAGATCTTGTGGTCCCCGTGGCGGACGCGCATCGCGAGTAGTTGTCCGGTGAGGCGCCCGAGCTGCCGGGTGAAGTCGTGTCGCGCCTCCACGTCACGCTCCGCGTCGCAGTAGCGGAGCCAGTTGTACACCGACGGCCCGAGGGAAGGGGTGACCAGCCAGTGCCGGCCCTGCGAGTCGACCCCGCCCGCCGCGATCTCCGCGACCGGGACGCCCGCGACCGCCAACCGCTCGTGCCACCGCCGCTCGCGTTGCGCCGGGTGTCGACCGAGCCTTGCGCTCAGCCGCTGCTTCCACGGCGGGTGTAAGAACCGCTTGATCACCCAAGCCCGCCCCGTGTCGTCGTCCCACCGCCAGACCTCGCTTCGGCCGTCGCGCTTGAACACCTCGACGGGTTCGGCATCGACGACCACACGAGAAAAGTCAGGGTCTGTCGCGGTGTCAACCGGCATCGGTTTAGCATACCGTTGCGTTACCCAACCGATCGCCCGCCTCCCATGAACGCGACCGCTTCCCCACCACTCCCGACCTTCGACGCCGCCCCCGCCAAAACCTACGGCATCAAACCTGGGTACGAGCACCGCACCGTCAACGCGACCCTCGAAGAAGAAGCCGGGGACTACTGGAACCCAACCCGGCTGCTGCTCTCCCGGTACGCCCAATACGCCGTCTACGACCTCGCCGCCGGCTTGGTACGCGAGCGCGGCCTCAAGACCGTGCTCGACGTCGGCTGCGGCCTGGGGCACAAGCTGCACGATCTGCTGAACCCCTTCGCCGACGTGACCGGCGTCGACCAGCCAAGCTGCGTCGAGGCGTCGAGGCAACTGCTGCCCGACCTCAGCCTGACCTCCGCGGATTTCGAAAAGCCCGACGCGACGGGCCTGGGCACTTATGACCTCGTCATGTCGGTCGACGTGATCGAGCACCTGCTCGACCCCGACATGCTGCTGGATTTCATTAGGGCGCATTGCCACGCCAACAGCGTCGTCGTGGTCTCAACCCCCGAGCGCGACGTCAGGCGTGGAACCAGCAACAACCGCAGCCCCAAGGCCGAGCACGTGCGTGAGTGGAACCGAGCGGAACTCCGGGCGTATCTCGATGCGTCGGGCTTCTCGGTCGACCGGCACGTGCTGTTGCCGGCGTTCAAAGTTGGATGGTCGCGGTACATGATCAAGGAGCGCTGGAGGCTGCTTCGGAAGGGCATCTCCCACCGCTACACCCAGGCCGCGGTGTGCCGGGTCCGGCCGCAGTAGAGCAACGCTCGCCACATGCGTGTCTGCCTTTTCACGCCGAACTTCCTGCCCAGCGCTGGCGGCGCCGAACGCATGGCCGACACCATCGTGCGCGGCCTGCGTAACCGCGGCCATGCCGTATCCGTGCTCGCCCAACACACGGGCGACGCTAACGCCGACCGCGTGTGCGACCGTGACCTCCCTTACCCCGTCCGCCGGTACCGTCGGCCGCCGGCGCAGCACCTCTGGCCGGGCGTACTGGGGCGTGCGTTGGCCCGCGCCTTCCGCGATGATCCGTTCGAAGTCGTGCTTTGTTTCTACGCGTATCCGACCGGTTACGCCGCGACGCGCGTAGCGGCGAAGCTCGGGGTCAAGATCGTGGTCAGCCCCCGCGGCGGCGACCTCTACCCGAACTTCCACGGCCTCAAGAAGCCGGGCGTCCGACGCGCCATCGCCGCCGGATACCGCGATGCCGACCGTGTCGCGTCGCTCAGTCGGTGGCTGACCATGCGTATCCGCCAGATCACGGAGCTCTCGTTGGAAGCGTTGCCACCGATCGACCAGGTACCCAACGGAATCGATCTGGCGGCGTTCGACGCCCAACTCGCCGCCGCGGATCGCGGGTCGTTGCCACTTCAAGAAGGCGAGCGGTTCTTGCTTCATCTCGGACGTGTCGCGCCAGTGAAGCGTGTGCCGTTGGCGATCCGCGCCGTCGCAGAGGAAGCCGAACGATTCAGAGAGAAACATGTCCGTTACGCGGTGGTGGGCGACGGGCCGGACCTCAACACCGTGCGGTCGGTGATCGCCGAGCACGAGATAGGTGATATCGTACTGGTGCTCGGACAGCGCGACGGCTTCGAAAAAGCCTGGCTGCTCAAACACGCGACCGCTTTCGTGAGCACGAGCCGCGAGGAAGGAATGCCCAACGCGGTCCTCGAAGCACTGGCCGCCGGCCTGCCCGTCCTTGCGTCCGACATCGGCCCGCACGAGGAACTAATCGACCCACCGCCCGGTCACCCGTTCGACACGCTGGAACAGAGCTGCGGCATCCTCTGTCAGTCCACCGATCCGATCGATTGGGGTGCCAAGATGTACGGCCTGCTCGAGGCACCGCTCGACTCGATGCGCCGACGCGCTCTAGAGCGACGCGAACACTTCACCCTCGAACGCACCATCGACGGCTACGAGCGGTCGCTCGAGCTTGCCATCGAGAGCGACTAAATCAGAAGTCCACCGGGTGCGTGTCGAGCCAAGCCAACAGGTGGATCAACGTATACTTCGTCCGCGCATCCTCGCGCGGGCTGGCCCACCGCCGACGGACTTCCTTCGCGTTCAGGAACGGCGCCAACGCCTCGCAACGCGACACCCAGTCCTCGCACCGCTCCCGCCAGGCCCCGGCAAAGTACTCTCGCAGCGGCACGCTGAACCCGTGCTTGGGTCGATCCCACACGGCGGCCGGCAGGTCGCGCTTCGCCAACTCCACCAGCACCGACTTGAGCCCGTGCTTGAGCTTGACGTCGGCGTGTACCGGCAGCGCAACGTCGGCCACCGGGTTGCCCAGGATCGGCACCCGCACTTCGAGCGCGTGGGCCATCGACGCGCGGTCGGTCTTGGCCAGGCAGTTTTCGCTGAGGTAGGTGTGCAGGTCGGCCCGCATGAGTGCGTCGGCGTCGACTTCGCCGGTGACTCTGTCCCGGAATCGATCAACGAGCGAAAGCCAATACCCCATCACCTCGCCTTCAGCGAACGGGACACCGGTGGGCATGAGCCGTAACAGGTCCTTGCGTGTCCCGGGGAACGGCCCGAGCTTCACCCGATTCCACAGCACACGGTCCCGGCCCGCCAACGCACGGCGCCCGCGGAAGCCCAAGCGAGCAAGCAGGCGCTGGAGCGGAGTCGATGGATAACGCGAGGTACCCGCGGAGTACCGGTCGTACCCGCCAAACAGCTCGTCGCCGCCGTCGCCCGAGATCGCGACGGTGACGTGTTTCCGGGTGAGCTCCGACAACGCGAGCGTCGGCAGAATCGCCGGGTCGGCCAACGGCTGATCGAGCAGCGCGGCCGCGTCTGCCAGCGCGGCGCCGTCGATGTCGCCGGCATCGAAGACGTGGTGTTCGCACCCGAACGCCTCGGCCACGGCCGCCGCGGCGTCCGACTCGTCGTACCCTCTGCCGAACGGGAAACGCACCGCGAACGTCTTGACGGGTGAACTCGACGCCTCGGCCATGTGCCGAACCATGAGCGACGAGTCGATCCCGCCGGAAAGAAACGCGCCCAGCGGCACGTCGGCGACGAGCTGCCGCGTTACGCTCTCGCGCAACGCAGCATCGGTAGCTTCCAAGAGCTCATCGAAGCCGGGTTGATGTTCCGGCGACGCGGCGTGTGGAACCTCCCAGAAGCTGCCGATCGTCGGCCCGGGCTGGTTGTATCTCCAGCGCAGCGTGCCGCCGGGCATCAGCGCGTGGCACGTGCTGAGCACGGTCCAGGGCGACTGCACCGCTTGGCTGGCTAAGTAGTCGTGGAGCGCACCGGGCCGCAATCGACGCGGGAAGCCCGTCAAGCGGAAGAACGGGGCCAGCGTCGAGGCCACGACAAGCCCCAGCGATTGGTACTTGCTGCCCCGCCGCCCCCCGTGCCCGTGCAGCGAGCCGCTGGACCAGACCAACGGCTTGATCCCGAACCGGTCCCGCGCCGCGAAGACTTCGCGCTCTTTCCTGTCCCACACCACAAACGCGAACATGCCGTCGAGCTTCGGCAGTACCGCTTCGCCCCATTCGGCGTACCCCGCGAGCAGCACCTCGGTGTCCGAGTCGGTCGCGAAGCGTCGGCCGCGTTTCTCCAGGTCTCGCCGGAGCTCACGGAAGTTGAAGAGCTCGCCGTTGTACGCGATGACGAATCGGTCGTCGTCGACCAGCTGCATCGGCTGCTGACCCGAAACGAGGTCGATGATGCTAAGCCGCCGGTGGCCGAGCATCACGTCCGGAAGATCGGGGTCGGCCCAGACGCCGCGTTCGTCGGGGCCGCGCGAAGCGAGCGTGTCGAGCGCCGCGTGGAAGTCGCCGCCGAACGGCGTGCCGAACATGGTGAGCAGACCGCACACGGCGGGAGTATGACACAACCCGCTGCCGTTGATTAGGCGATGACAGCTCGATCAAGCCACGTCGATCAACCCCGTCGAACGGAACTTGCGTCCCAGGACTTCGCCGTCGTTTAGCTTCATCCAGTTGCCCAGCACGTCGGCGTAGACGCTGCGGAAATCGATCGCGTGTTTGAGGTCGCCGTCGTCCAGGTCGTGCAGCGACGGGTGCTCACCCCACAGGCCTGGGCGGACCGCGTCGCCGAACAGGAACACCGGGCCGGCCACGCCGTGGTCGGTCCCGCCGGAAGCGTTCTGTTTCACGCGTCGGCCGAACTCGCTGAACGCCAGCGTCACCACGCGCGACGCGTCGCCGCTACGCTCGAGTTCGCGTTGGAACGCGTCGATCGCCTCGGCGAACTGACGCAGCAGGTTCGGGTGAGCGAACTGCTGCCCGGCGTGCGTGTCGAACCCGCCGTGGTTCACGTAGTACACCCGGGTCGGCAGGTCGGCTCGGATCATCTTCGCCACGGTCGAGAGTTGCCGGCCCAGGCCCGACCCCGGGAAGCTCTCGGCGGTGCGTTGGTCCACGGCCTTGCGGATCTTGTCCGACGCGACGCGTGCGTTGAGCGCGGTCCGCTGAACAAACGCCAACGGGTCGTCGCTCACCGAACCGCCGCTGTCGAGTTTGCCGCCCAGGGGCGTGTCGAGCACGGCGTCGTACGCGTGATCTATCGCCGGGTGCAACTCCCGGCCGGACCACTTGAACAGGTCCGGCGACTCGAACGACACGGCCCGGCTGATCTCGCCGTACGTCGCCAGCGGCGCCTCGGCTCCCATCGCGACGCAGCTCAGGCCGTCGGGGGTATCGACGCCGTCGAGCGCCCGGCCGATCCAGCCACGGCCGCCGCGGCCCTGCGTCTCGGGTGACGCGGTGTGCCAGATGTCCATCGACACGAAATGCGACCGGTTCGGGTTCGGGTAGCCGACGCCCTGCACAACCGCGGCCCGGCCTTGCTCCATCAACCCGAGTACCGGCCGAAGCACCGGGTTCAAGCCGACGCCGTCGACACCCGGTATCGCCAGCACCTCGCGCTCGTTGACCCCGAGCGTCTGCCGCGCCCGGTAGTACGCCGACTGCCCGTAGGGGACGACGGTGTTGAGCCCATCGTTGCCACCGGAAAGCTGAACGACGACGAGCACGCGGTCTTCGGGCACGCCGGGTTTGTGCTTCAGCCGCATGGTCGTGTCGGCCAACGCGGTGCCGGCGGTGCCGATGAACCCGGGAACGGTCGCCGCCGCCGAGACCATGGTCAGCCCCGCGCCCAGCAAAGAGCGGCGGGTGAAGCCGTAGCCGTCGGGCGCGGCGGTGTCGTTGCTGCTCAGCGGGTGGTAGTCGGTGCACATGGTCGGTCTCGCTTGGGACTCAGCACAACTGGTATTCCGGCATGGCGGTAATCATGCACAGCAACCCGATCAACGCCTGCGGTTCGTCGGCGCCGTTCCGTCGGCCCTCGGCGAAGTCGTACAGCGGGCGACGGCGGTCCGGGCCGACGTGTTCTCCCACCAACACGTCGGCAAGGCGGTCCACCACGGCTTGCGGCGACCGGCCCTCTAGCCCGTCGAGCAACGACGTCGGGTCGTAGCGGACCGCTTTGTTCTCGAAGGGCTCGTTCGGCCGCTTGCCGGTGATCAGGTAGACCGCCGTGTTCTGCCGGACGAACAGGGTCGACGTGTTGATCCACGCCCGTCCGCCGTCCCAGCCGTTGACGCTCGGCGGCTCGAAGAGGACCTGCCCCATCGACTCCATTGCTTGGTTGAGCACGCGTGTGCTGCGTTTCGGCGTGCCTAATGTGCGAGCCGTTCCGGCGACGAGGTGGGCGGGGCTACGGATCAGCTTTCCGACGTTCGCGGGGTCGTGGAAGTGCCGGCTGGTCAGCAGCGTCCGCAGCACCGGGACCAGGTCGTACTCGTGTCTCTGGATGAGCCGGCCGAGCGCGAGGATCACCTTCTGTCGGTCACGCGGGACCTTGCCCCAGTCGTCCCCGACTCCGTACACGAAGTGCCCGTAGAGCTTGAGCGCGACGAACCGGCAGCACGCCTCCTGCCGGAGCAACAACTGCACGAAGCCATCGCCATCGAAATCTTCCTTGCGGCCGAGGATGGTCTTGCTGCTGCGGTCGTGCTGGGCCTTGCGGAAGCGGAACGCGTTATCGTCGACGCCGTAGCCGGTGAGCGCACGAGCGCCTTCCTTGATGTCGGCTTCGGCGTAGTTGCCCTCGCCAAGCGTGAAAAGCTCGAGCAGCTCACGGGCGAGGTTCTCGTTAGGGCTGCGGCGGTTATTGCGGTCGTTGTTGAGGTACTTGAGCATGGCCGGGTCGCGCACGATCCGGCGGGCGAGCTCGTCGAAGGCGAACGCGTGCTCCCGGAACATCGCGTTTTGCTGATACATCAGGAACGTGTCGCGCACCGCGCGGTGCCCGGTGGCGAAGTGGTTGTGCCAGAGCAACACCAAACGCTCGGCGTTGGGGGCGTCGGTGTCGCAGAGCAGCTCGAGCCACCACTGCTGAAGCTGGCGGAACATCTGCCGGTCATTGCGGTTGGCGAGCAACCGACGCTGACGGAACTGTTCCTGGACGTCGGGGTCGCCCGCCTGCCTGGCCTTACGCAACGCCACCCGCTCATCGGCGGAGTACGGCTTGATGACGTCCGGGTCCAGGGCCTCGGGCGGGTTGGGCGGCGAGATGGACGCAGGGTCGGTGAGCGAGGCGACCGCATCCTGCAAGCCCATCGCGTGCAGCCGGTTGATCGCGGCGTGGTCTCCGCCGAAACCGGCCCGCTGGAGCACGTGCCGCGCCGCCCCCGGGGTCCAGCGGTCTTCGAGGATCGGCGACAGCGACGGGTCAAACGCCATGACGGTTCCAACGCCCCGATCATGATTGTATTGCTACGACGGCCAACACCAAGGCGTTACGGTCACACGCGGCCGAGCCCGTCAGATGCCGGCGCCGGGGCCGTGGGTGTCGGCCGACGCGGGCGCCGCCCCGATGGCGATCGGCAGCCGGACCGTGAAGGTCGTGCCCTCCCCCGGGGTCGAGTCGACGTCGATCTGACCGCCGTGCTCGGAGACCACCTTCTGTGTCACGACCAGGCCCAGGCCCGTGCCCTTGAGCCCCTTGGTCGAGTGAAACGGCTCGAACAGGCGGCGACGGGTCGGCTCAGTCATGCCCTCGCCGTTGTCGCGCACGGTGATGACGACCTCGTCCGTGGCATCGTCGAACCCGGTGCTGAGGGTCACCACGCCCGATTCTTCTCGGGAGGCGTCCAAGGCGTTGCTGAGCAGGTTCAGCACGGCCTGGTGAATCCCGCCGCCGTCGAGGGGCAGCGGCGGCATGTTGTCTTCGAGGTCAGTAATCAACGCGACGCGCTTGTTCTCGTACTGCGTGTTGATCAGCGCCGCGACCTCCTCCATCAGCGGATTGAGGTTCGTCATCTCCAACTCGGGCTTGCGTTGCTTGGAGAACGCGAGCATGTTCATCGTCAGCTCGTAGATGCGTTCGAGGTTCCGGCTGACGATGTCCCAACCGGACTTCACCACCGGCGTGTTGCCCTTGCGCAAGCCGAGCTCGACGACGTCCGCCCCGCCGCGCATGCCCTGCAGGATGTTCTTGATCGAGTGCGACAGGGACGCGACGGTCTGCCCGACAGCGGCGAGGCGTTCGCTGCGCAGGCGGGCGTCGATGAGCCGCATGTTGGCCAGCGCGAGACCGGTCTGCACGCCGATCGCGGTGAGCAGCGCGAGCTGGTCTTCGGTGTAGGTGTAGTTGGCCACTTGGCTGTCGAGGTGCAGCACGCCGTAGAACCGGTCTTTGTAGCGGATCGGCACGCACATGGCCGAGCGGATGTGGTAGCCCTGCACCGAGTCGCCCGAGGCGAAGCGTTGGTCCGCCATCGCGTTGCTCGTGAGCACGCCGACGTTGCGGCGCATCACGTACTGCACAATCGTCCGGCTGTACGGGATCGGTTGCCCGGCCTCGGGGTTGATCCGTCCGGTCACCTCGTCGTGTTTCCGCCGCACCACAACCGGCTTGGGCTCCTGCCCGGGCTCCACGTTGAGCAACACGAAACCACGGTCGGCGTCGAAGTGCTCGAACACGACCTCCATCACGCGTTCGACCAGTTCCTGGCGTTCGCGGATGTTGCCGATCAGGTTGACCAAGTCGTAGATGACGTTGAGCTGGAACTGCGCCGCCTGCCCGGGCTCGGGCGAGCTCATGATCATCGAGTCGTCGTTGCTCGTGACGGTGTGCTCAACGGCGACGTCCATCTCGCTCCGCGACACGGGCCGAAGCCGTTGTGTCTTGCCGGCCCGGGCGAGCTTCGGGTCCTCGCCGAAGGTGATCAGCGTCCCGCCGGCCCGGATCTGGTCGCCCGGGCGGAGCATGCGCGACTCGGTGACGCGGACGCCGTTGACGAACGTGCCGTTGGAGCTGTTGAGGTCGCGGATCAACCACCGGCCTTCGTCGGGCGTCAGCTCGGCGTGGCGCCGCGAGATCGTGCGGTCTGTCAGCGGCAGCGACTCGGAACTGCGGCCGATCTGCTGTGGCTCGTGGTCCGGCAGCTCGAACCGCCGGTCTTTGTCAGGGCCCTGGATGACGGTGAGGATGAGCATGACGAACTCTGCGAATCAGTCAGCCGTGAGCCGCTGCTTCCACTGCTTCACCTGCTCGGCGAACCCGGTCGCGCCGGCGTTGCCGATCGTGCGGTAGCGCTGCACGACGTTCTCCGGGCCGAGCCAGTCGTACACGTCCTTGTCGATCACGTCGCACTCGGCACGCATCTCGTCGAGCGTCAGCTTCCGCAACTCGAAGCGTTCGAGTTCGTCGGCCTTGCGGACCAGCCGGCCCACGATCTGGTGGCTAGTGCGGAACGGGACGCCCCGGGTCACGAGGTACTCGGCCAGCGAGGTCGCGTCGAGGTGCCCGCGGTGCAGGCGTTCTCCGATGCGCTCCGGCCGGAAGTCGGACGTGCTCACGATCCGCGTCGCCATCTGCAGGCAGTCCTTCACGCAATCGTACGCCGCGAAGACGTGCCTTTTGTCTTCCTGCAGATCGCGGTTGTAGCCAACGGTCAGACCCTTGCACATCGTCAGCAGCGCCACCAACGAGCCGTACGGCGTCGCCGCCTTGCCCCGCAGTAGCTCGAGCATGTCGGGGTTGCGCTTCTGTGGCATCATCGACGAGCCGGTGGTGAACGCGTCGTCCAGCCGGATAAAGCCAAACTCTTCCGAAGCGTAGATGATCCACTGCTCGGCCCATCGCGAGAGGTGCATCGCGATGGTCGTGCAGCCGTAAACGAAGTCGAGCGCCGAGTCCCGCGTCGCGGTGAACGCGATCGAGTTCCAGGGCGGCTGCTCGAACCCCAGCGCCTGGGCGGTGAGCATCGGGTCCAGCGGCAACGACGAGCCCGCGATCGCGCCCGAGCCCAGCGGCGAGGCGAACATATGGAGCACGCACTGATGCAGGTACCAGCGGTCCGAGTCGAACATGCAGCACCACGCGAGGCACTCGCTGCCCGCGACGATCGGCTGGGCGCGCTGCAGGTGCGTGTACGCCGGCATGACCACGTCGGCGTTGCGATCGGCCATGACGACGAACGCGTCGCAGAGCCCGGTCAGCAGGTCGTGCAACTCGTCGGCGGCCTCGCGGACCCACATCACCAGGTCCGTGGCGACTTGGTCGTTCCGGCTGCGCCCGGTGTGGAGTTTCCGCCCCGCGTCGCCGACCTTCTCGATCAGCGCCGCCTCGACGCACATGTGCACGTCTTCCAGTTCGACCTTCCAGCCGGGCCAGTCGTCGCCCTGCGCTTCGATCTCGGCCTCGATCTCGCCCAGGCCGCGCTCGATCTGAGCGAGGTCGTCCGTGGTGATCAGCCCGACCCGCTCAAGCATCCGCGCGTGGGCCATCGAGCCGCGGATGTCGTGGCGGTACAGGCGCTTGTCCACGTCGAGCGAGGCGACAAACCGGGCGGCGAGCGGGTCGGCCTCACTGCCCGAGGCCTTGGCGTGTTCCCAGGGTTTTTGGGCCATAGAACCCCGGAGTGTAACTGGCCCCACTGAGCCAGACGGGATTTGGAGGCCCGCAGCGCGGCCGGTCGTCACGCGTCGGGGGCGGGCCTGCACCGGGCGTCTGATCCGGTCGATGTCACCTAGCGTCGGGCAAGTCCTGCGGGTTATCGGGCCGCGCCGGCGGACGGGTCGGCCCAGCCGAAGCCGGCAAGGGAGAACGATGTCGCTGTTGGGTGCCATGCTGCTGGCGGTGCTGACCTGGCTGTTCGCCGGCGCGGTGGTGCTGGGCATGGGGTTGGCGGCGTGGAGGGCACTCGGACTCGAGGGCGACACAGAACACGAACCGAGACATACGCCCCACGTTGGGGGCGACAGCGCGGTGCCGTTGCTGCCGCCCGCGTCCGTCGCCGGGCGGGTGTGGCGGGCGTGGTGGCTGGGACTGGTCGTGTTGATCGGGTGGCTGATGGCCTGGCATCTGGCGCTACCGATCGGTTGGTGGTGTGTCTTGGCAACCGCCCTTTTCGGTGCCGCGGGGGTGTGGTGGCACCGTTCAGCACTCAGCATGGCGTGGTCTGAGGTCGTGACACACCCCGGTCATCTTCGCTGGCTCCTCGCGTGGGGAGGCGTTGGGCTGTGGCTGGCCAACCGCGGCGCCGGTAACGCGGTCTCGGCGGTGAATGGGCTGTGGTGGGAGCCGGCCATAGCGTGGGCCGACCGCTACGCGGCGGTGCCGGGTGTCGGGAACGTACACCCGGTGCAGGGACTGAACCAGGGCTGGACCCTCGTAGCCGCGTGGTTCAGCGCCGGGCCGTGGTCGGATCGGCCGGGGCAGCTGGTTAGCGGCTGGGTGTTGTGGATGCTCTCGGCCGCGGGGCTGTGGGGCGTCAAAGCACTCTTGGATTCGCTGCACGCACGCCCCCAGCAACGCGGACAGCACCTCACCGCCGGCCGACGTGACCAACGCGTTTCGCCGACGGCGATCTACCATGCGGCGCTGCTTGTGCCGGTCGTGGTGTTGACGCTGGGCGTGTCGGCGGCGGAGGGCTGGCCATCGGTCGCCTCGTTGTGTCTGCTGCTGGTGGCGACGGCGTCCGTCTTCTCGGCGGTCGGGCCGGAAGAGCTGCACCGCGGTCGGCGCATCGACGCGTTAGCGCTGACGGTGGTGCTCGCGGTCGGCGCGGCGGCGGCGGACGTCGGGTCGGCGCCGGCGGTGTTGGCTTTGATCGCTGTCACGGCCTGGCGGGTGCTCGGCCACGAGCGCGC
>JANQPR010000252.1 GCA_028285385.1 Phycisphaera sp. | reverse complement strand
CGGATCGACACCTCCAGCGCCCGGCGTTCGTTCAGCGTCACGTTGCGCTTCTGTAGCTCGAGCGAAAACCGGGCCTGCTCGATCTGCCGGATCGACCGGCGGACTTCCAACGCGACCTCGTCCCGCAGCACCCGGTGCTCCCGCTGCCGGCGCTCGAGGCGGACTTGTGCGGCCCGCAAGTTAGACCACTCGATCCGGCGGTCAACCGGCAGCTCAAAGTTGAAGCCCACCGCGTAGTCGCTGTCGGCGGCTTCAAGGTCGAAGCCGGCGATCTCCTCGTCTTCGTCGGACCGGAGGTTCAGGTCGGCCGCGACGTCGAGGTCCGGCAGCAGGTCGTTGCGGGCGAACTTCACCTCGCGCCGGGCGTCGACCACGGTGTCGGCGTCGGTCTGCAGGTCCAGCCGGTACGCCCACGCCGCCGACGTCGCCGCGGGTACGTCGAGCAGCGGCGGCGGCACGGCGACGTTGACGGGCTGGATCTCGAGCGCCGCGTCGGTCGGCATGCCCAAGTCGATCTTGAATCGGTCGAGCTGGTTCGCGTACGCCTCCCGCAGGTTCAACAGCCGGTTCCGCGCGGACAACACGTCCTGCTCGATCTGCTCCGCCTGGAAACCGCGGATCTTGCCGGCGTCGGCGAGGGCGCGGAACTGCGTCGCCACGAACGCGAGGTTGCTCAGTTGCAGTTCCTGATTGCGGATCTCCTGCTGCGAGAAAACCAGGTCGAAGTACTCCGACGCGAGCTCGACGAGAAACTCGCGGCGGAAGCGCTCGAAACCCCGTACGGCGTAGATCAGGTCGCGCTCCGCCTGGATCAGGTCGGCCCGCGCCACCATGCCCGCGCCGCGCAGCAACGGCAAGTCCAGCGAGAGGTTGACGCCGAAGGACTGGGTCTCGTCGGCGCTGGTGTTGGTAGACGACTTGTTCAGGAACGCGACGTAGTCGACCAACGCCGACACCGAGACCGAGCCGCCGTAGGGCAGCCGGTGGGTGACGCCGAAGTCGGCGATGAGTGAGCCCGCGGTGTCGAAGTCACCGGACTCGGGCGTGCCGTCGAGCTGCCCGGCGATCCCGCTGAAGAAACGCGGGCCCCAGAGGTGGCGTTCGACGATCAGCGCAAGCGTCGTGAGGAAGAGTTCTTCCTTCTCCCTGCGGTAGTCGGGCGCGTAGGCAACGGCGTAGCCCAATACGCCCTCGAGGTCGAGGCGGAGCGGGTCGACCGCGGCGGCGCCCGCGATGGAGGCGGGCAACTCGTCGGTATTGATCGACGGGGTGGTGTCGGTTCGAGCGGGCAGCGTGTCGCGCGGCGGGTCGACGGTGGACGGAGATTCTTCGTAGAGACCAACGGCTCGGGCCTGGTGCTCGGTCTCCGGCTTGGCGGCCGTGCGCGGGAGCGCCTGCGGGTCCAAGGCCGACGACTCGCCGAGCGCGAGCACCTGTCGGCGCTCGATCATCGCCGCGGCGTCGCGGTCGAGGCGCTCGATCGGCGACAGGCAACCCGTGGCGGCGGCGGCGAGAGACGTGACGAGAACACCCAAGGCGAGGCGGCCCGATCGCGCTGCGCCTTTCGCCTCGACCCCACGAGCGTGTGGTGTCGCTCTCACGGCCGGAGTGTATCCGCCGCCGACGCCGCGTTTGGCCATGTCGCGGATGTTTGATCGTTTTGCCCGCTACGCGGCGATGCCCTAGCTTGCCCGGGCTATGGCAGAAGTGACGTACGACGAACAGGCTTTCATCGTGGGCGGGCGACGGGTGTTCCTGGTCAGCGGCGCGATCCACTACCTGCGGATACCCCGTGAGCTGTGGCGGGCGCGCATCCGCGCGGCGAAACAGGCCGGGCTCAACTGCATCGAGACCTACGCCTTCTGGAACGCGCACGAGCCCGCGTCCGGCACGTTCGACTTCGACGGCGATAAGGACCTGCGACGGTTCATCGAGATCGTCGGCGAAGAGGGCATGTGGTGCTGGCTGCGCCCGGGGCCGTACGCGTGCGCCGAGTGGGACGGCGGCGGGCTGCCGGCGTGGCTGGAGACCGTCCCGACCACGCGAAAATCCGGCCCGATGAAGATTCGCGAGGCGAGCGAGCCGTTCCTGGCGGCGTGTTCGCGGTACCTGTCGGCAGTGATGGAGCAGGTCCGCGGCCTGCAGGTCGTGGGCGACGCGACGTGGAAGCCAGGCTCGCCCAAGGACGCCCCCGCCGGCGGCTACCAAGGCGAAGGCGGCGGCCCGATCCTGCTCATGCAGGTCGAGAACGAGTGGTTCAGCCACAGCAACCAACAGCACGACGAGTACCACCGGCAGCTCGCGCGGTACCTGCTCGAGGGCGGCTGCCGGGTCCCCATGAATGCCTGCAACCAGCTCTGGCAGCCGGTCGACGGGACGATCCACACGTGGAACGGCTCGGCGGACTTGCCGGCTTCGTTGCGGCAGCTCGCGCTCGTGCAGCCCGACGCGCCGCGCGTGGTCAGCGAGTACTGGACCGGCTGGTTCGACCACTGGGGCGGCAAACACGCCGACACGGTCGACGCGCAGAAGCACCTGTACCGGCTCGCGGGCATCCTGGGTGCCGGTGCGATGCCGAACCTGTTCATGTTCCACGGCGGGACGAACTTCGGGTTCTGGGGCGGGCGGACCGTCAACGGCACGGCCTGCTACATGACCACGAGCTACGACTACGACGCCCCGCTGCACGAAGCCGGCGGACGCGGCGAGAAGTACGCGGTCACCAAGCGCATCTGCACCTTCGCGTCGCAGTTCGGGCAAATGCTGGCAAACCTCGACCCGACCGACCGCACCGTGACGATCCAGCCCGGCGAAGACGACCACCCGCCGGCCGTCGTGCACCGACGCGGCAGCCTGGGCGACGCGGTGTTCGTCACCCGCGGCGCAGCCGACAAAACAAAGGTCGTCAACCTCCAACTGCCGCAGGGCTTCACGCTACCCGTCCACCTCGGCAGCGACCGCGCCGCGTGGCTGCTGGTGAACGCAAAACTCAACGGCGAGCTGACCCTCGACTTCACGAACCTGCGCCCGTTCGCTTGGCTAGGCGGAAAGCTGCTCGTGCTCTTCGGACCGGCCGGGACCGAGGGCATCATCGGCGTCAACGGCGCGTTGCACCGCGTCGAGGTTCCGAAAGGCAAGTTGCCGCTGGTCGTAGACGCCGGGCCGGTCAAAGCGGTGGTGCTCAACGAGTCGCAGGCCGACGTAGCGTACACCGACGGTGACACATTGGCGATCGGTGTCGACGGCTTCGACGACGACGGCAATCCTCGACCTACGAAAGGCCGGACGACCGCGACACGGATCGATCCCGCCGCCAAGACGGTCTCTTCCAAGGCCGAGCCCACGCGTACCCCCACCGCTCCGAAGCTTGCGGGCTGGGAGGCCGCCGGCGTCGAGGCCTACCTCGACGGCAACCACGACGACTTCAAACCCATCAAGGGGCCCGCGTCGCTCGGCGCGCTCGGCGTCGACCTCGGCTACGGCTGGTACCGCGTCACCGGCGTCAAGGGCACCGCCACGAAGGCCACCTCAACGCTCGTCCCCAACGGCGGAGACCGGCTGCACGTGTTCCGCGACGGCAAGCCCGCGGCGGTACTCGGCTTCGGGCCGGGAGCGAAAGACACGCCGGTCTCCCTGTCGCTGGCCGGCGACGTCGTTGTCCTGGCCGACAACCTCGGCCGGTTCAACTACGGGCAAGCGACCGCGACGCCCGTCGGCCTCCGCGACCACTTCGCCGCCGTCAAGCCGCTGAAACCCGGAAAGCCCAAGGCCGACACGAAGCCCAGCCCCGATCCGTTCGAGCTGTTCGGCATGGTCTACCACCGCCGCCAAGGCGAGACCCCGCTGGGCAGCCGGCTGACGTGGACCGTCAAGGCCGCCGGCAAGAAAAACGTCCTGCTGCGCTGCCGGGAGCTGGGAATCAATCAGGGCTTTGACGCCACCGTCGTCGTGAACGGTCAACCCGTTGCCCGCGTCGGGCACCACACGGCGGGGCTGCTCGACCTCCGCCTCGACCCGGCCGACACCGAGTCCCCCTTCAAGACCGGCAACAACGAGGTCGCCCTGCACTGCGACCGGGTGGTTGACGAGCCATCGAAGCTCGCGGGCTGCGCGTCGTGGTTTTCGATCGAATCTGATCGGACAACCAAGGCCGAGTGGGCGTTCGCGCCGTGGTCGCCGCCGGACGCCGACGCGTTCGCGGACTACGCGAAGACCCCGGCCGGGCCCCCAACGTGGTACCGCGTCACCTTCACCGTGAAGTCGGCGGAGGTGCCCTTGTTTTTCGACGCATCGACGCTGAGCAAGGGGCAGCTCTACCTGAACGGGCGCAACGTCGGCCGGTACTTCTGCCGCACCGCCGACCGCAAGGCCGTGCCCCCGCAAAGCCTGTACTACCTGCCCGAGCCGTGGTTGAACCTCGACGAACCGAACGAACTGCTGCTCTTCGACGAGAACGGCTTCGACCCGACCCGGACGAAGCTAGCGTACCGGCCAAACGGGCCGTTCCACTGACGCAACCGATCTGACGGGAGTCTGCCGTGTCGTCCGACGCCACGTCGCAACACCGCGCCGCCGCAAAATCAAAGCGGGCGTGCTGCGCCGTGTTGACGGTGAGCGACACCCGCACGCCCGAGACAGACGCCAGCGGCCGACGCATCCGCGATCTACTCACGGTCGCGGGGCACGAAGTCGTCGGCCCGGTGATCGCCCCGGACGAGCCTGACGCGATCGATCGCCAACTCGGGACATGGCTCGACGCTGAACCGCCAGCGACGGCGGGACGGCCCGACTGCATCCTCACCAACGGCGGCACCGGCGTCGCTCCGCGCGACACGACCATCGAGGTCGTCCAACGCCGGCTCACCAAACAACTGCCCGGCTTCGGCGAGCTGTTCCGGATGCTCAGCTACGACCAGGTCGGTGCCGCCGCGATGCTCTCCCGCGCCGTCGCGGGGCTGGCGGGCAGTTCAACACACCCGACGCTGCTGTTCGCGATGCCCGGCTCGACCGCCGCCGTCGAACTCGCGATGACCAAGCTGATCCTGCCGGAACTGCCGCACCTGTTGTGGGAATCACGGCGTTGAGCGCTTCCTGGTTGTGGGTTTACGGGCCCTCGGCTGCCGGCGTCGCCATCGTTGCCGTCGTGCTCTGGTCTTGCTGGGTCTCGCCGATCCGATCGGCGACTCGTCTGCGGCCACCACGGGGCTCGCGCGACCATCGCTTTCAAGTCGTCTTGGATCGCGCTTACTTGCCGACCTTCCCTTGCATGATCTTCTTCGGCGGCGGCGTTGGGCTGTGGGTCGTCGACCTCTACGGTACTGGCTCAGCCGTACCCACCCTCTGGGCGTGGTCGGTGATCGCGGGCGGCATCCTCTCAACGGCTGTCGCGTTATCGATCGGGCGCCGGGTGTCAACTAGCGCACGGCGGCAGCGGGACAAATACCTGTCTGTACCGCGCTGCCCGAAATGCCTGTACGACCTACGCGGCTCCGTTGGCAACACCTGCCCGGAGTGCGGCGCGCCCCGCCCGGACGATTCGTCCAATCCTTCCTAGCATGTGGGTATGACCGAGTCCGCCACCAATCCCAAGCCCGGCAAGCTCGAGGTCGTCGAGCCCGTCGGGGCCCGCGTGCTCATCCGCAAGGACGAGGACAAGAAGACGACCAAGGCCGGCATCCACCTGCCGGACAAGATCGAGATCCCCACGCTCACCGGACGGATCGTGACCGTCTCGGCCGAGGTCGAGCACGACGACGACGTCCCGCTGCAGCAGTACGACAAGGTGCTGTTCAACCCCAAGGGCGCGATCCCGGTCGACTTCGAGGGCGACAACCGGCTTTTCGTCGTCCCGGTCGAGAACGTCGTCGCGGTGTTCCGCAAGGCGGAGTGACGTTGAGCTTCCGTGGTGGTTGGGCCGTGTGAAAACCGGTACAACGGGGCGATGGAATCCATAGCGATCCAGCCCGTTGAGCCGTTCGACTTCTCCGTCCGCGTGCCGGGGAGCAAGTCGCTGACCAACCGGGCATTGGTGCTGGCTGCCTTGGCCAAGGGTGAGTCGATCCTGACCGGCGTGCTGTTCGCCGACGACACCCGCGTCATGCTCAAGGCCCTGGAAGGCCTGGGCTACGACCTGACCGTCGACGAGCCGAACGAGACCGTCACGGTCCGCGGCGACAAGGGCGGTCCGCCGGCCCGCAACGCCATGCTCGACCTGGGCAACTCCGGGACTTCGATCCGCTTTCTGGCCGCCCTGTGTTGCCTGGGGTTCGGCACGTACGAGCTCGACGGGATCGCCCGGATGCGGCATCGCCCGATCGGCGAACTCGTCGAAGCCTTGTGTGAACTGGGGGCCGAGATCGAGTACCTGGAAGAAGACGGTTACCCGCCGCTCGAGGTCGACGCCGAGGGCCCCGGGTTGACCGGCGGGCACCTGGATCTGGGCGCGACGCTGAGCAGCCAGTTTGTGAGTGCCTTGTTGATGGTGGCACCGTACATGCCGCGCGGGTTGGACCTGGAGTTCACGGGCGACGAGATCACGTCGTTGCCGTACGTGAAGATGACGCTGAACCTGATGAAGCGGTTTCGGGGCAAGTGGGAGGCGGCGCGGCAGTACCGGGCGATCCGCGTAACCCCCGGAAGGTATCGAGCGCAGGATTACGAGGTCGAGCCGGACGCGAGCAACGCGAGCTACTTCCTCGCGGCGGCGGCGGCGGTGCCGGGGAGCCGGTGCGTGGTGGAAGGGATCGGTTCGCGCAGTTTGCAGGGCGACGCCGAGTTCTGCGACATGCTCGGGCGGATGGGCTGCGGGGTGACGCAGTACCTCGACGCCACTGAAGTGAAAGCCCCGGCGTCGGGTCGGTTGCGCGGCATCACAGTGGACCTCAACGGCATGCCGGACATGGCCCAGACGCTCGCGTGCTTGGCCGTTCTCGCCGACGGCCCGACCACGATCCAACGCGTCGGCAACCTGCGCGTGAAAGAAACCGACCGCATCGCGGCGTTGGAGAAAGAACTCGCCAAGCTCGGCGCGGAGGTCGTGGTCGTCGGCGACGACCTCACGATCACCCCGCCCGCCGACGGCGACATCACCCCCGCCGCGATCGACACCTACGACGACCACCGCATGGCCATGGCGTTCAGCGTCATCGGTCTGGCCCGCGACGGCGTCAACATCAACGACCCGAGTTGCGTGAACAAGACGTTTCCGACGTACTTCGAGTTGTTGGACGAGTTGCGGCGTTCCGCGCTCTAGACCAGCGAGGCCTGATGCCATGGCATTCGAGAAGTTTGATCCCAACGACGACGACTCGCTCGAGCGTTTCCGCAACATCTTCGGGCCCGAGCAGATCGACCAACAGATCCGGCAGGCGCTGCACTTCTGCTGGATGGGCCTTCCGAAAGATCGCAGATCCGCCACGGACGTCGAAGCCGAGTTCCGACGGATGGTGGAACGTGCGATCCGTGACTTCAAAGAGGACCGCGAACGCTTTGGGCGCGACGACGCATGAAGATCATCGGCCACGGCATCGACCTCGTCGCCAAGGACCGCGTCCAGCGGATGCTCGACGAGCACGGCGAGCGGTTCGAGCGGCGGTGCTTCACCGACGCCGAGCGGTCGTACATCGACGGCAACCGGCAGCGGCGGATGGAGCACCTCGCCGGGCGGTTCGCGGCGAAGGAGGCGATCCTCAAGGTGCTCGGCACCGGGTGGTCGGGCGGGATCGCGTGGACCGACGCCGAGATCGTCCGCGAGCCCTCGGGGCGGCCGGCGGTCGTGCTGCACGGGCGCTGCGCCGAGGTCGCGGCGGGGTTGGGCATCGACGAGTGGTGGGTCAGCATCAGCCACATCGAGACCCACGCGGTGGCGTCGGCGATCGGGGTGAGCACGACGGGGTGAGCCGGCAGCCCGAGCCGGCGTTGCGACGCCAACGACCGTGGCGAGTTGCGGCGGTTATTGGCTGACCTCACTTTGTTTGGGCGATAGACCGGAAGAGACTCGCCGGATTACCGGACGACCGGTATGCTGTCGGCCAGAGGGGACAGCGCCTCCGCCCGGCCGGCCGTCTCACCGCGTCCGGCCGGGCGGAGCCTTCCGGGCCCGACGTGTCCGCCCGGCCCACAGGGCCGGCTTGAACGGACCGAACCCGCTGTTCAACGAGAGGACGCCCAACCCGCAGCCCCGCAGCCTGTGAGAAGCCCGGACGCTTCTTTGCTGCCTTCCTGGTGATCTTCGCCGCCAAGAACACCCACGGAAACCCGCCATGCCGCGACGGACCGCCAAGCCCCCGTACGAGATCATGACCGCCCCGACCCGGCCGGAATCGACCGGCTCGCGGTCGCCGCGCTGGAGCCGCAGCCGCCGAACCTGCAAGGGTGCCAAGTCGCTGAAACTGCCAGAGTTCGGTGTGGCGTGGGAGCGAGTCCGTGACGCTACCGCTAGTGGGTGGGAACGCTTGGTCGAGGCGTACGCCTCGCTCAAGCCCGCGGCACAGCGCGCTGCGGAGGGGGACGGCCCGTGGTGGATCGGCTCGAAGCGGCCCGTGACCCTCCGGATGCCGCGGGGCGGGGTCGTCGCCGCGGTCGCCGGCGTCGTCGGCCTGGTGCTGCTGGCATACTGGCTGGGCCTGGGGCAGGGCGCCCGGGACACGACCGGCAAGCTCGCCCAGAACGCCCCGCAAAACGGCCAACCCGGCTGGATGGCGGCCGGCAGCGGACTGGGCGACACCACCGGCGCTGACATCCCCGGCGGGGCCGAGACCACCGTCGTCCCGCTCCCCCGCAACAAGGCCGCCACAGCCCGGCCCGCCGAGCCCCGCGTCCCCGGGCACAACTACCTCGTCTACACCCTGACCGACTTCGGAGAGGCCCAGCGGCTCAAGGCCTTCCTCGCCGAGCGCGGTGTCGACACGCTGATCGTCCAGACCAGCCGCCGGGTGCCCAAGCCGGCCGGGGTTGCAAGCGACACCGTCTCCGGTCAAAATGCGTGGCTGCACTTGGTGGTCGACGTGACGCGGGGCTTCTCCCGGGAGCAGTGCCTCCGCGGCGAACACCGCCGGTTCCTCACCGAACGGATACAGCTGGGCCGGGCGTGGTACCGCCACAACGGCAACCGCGGCTCGGCCCTCGAATCGATGATGTTCTACAAGTACACCCCGCCGGGCGGCACCGGCGAGTAAAAGATCGGACCTACCCATGAGCCTCGACAACTCCCTCAAAGCCGGCGGCGGCCTCCAGCGTCACCGCAACGTCCTGACCCGCACCGAGCGCATCGCCAAGCTCGCCGACCGTGACAAGTTCGACACGAAGGACGGCAAGCCGTTACACCTGCCCAAGGTCGGCAACCGCAAGATCGTGGCCGGCAAGAAGAAGTAAGCCGACCCGTCGACGAAACTCCACGAAGCCCGCGACTCATCGTCGCGGGCTTCTTTCTTGCCTGACCGTTGCGGTACGCTCCGCGGATGCACGACTTCGACGCCCTGATTACCGACAGGCTGCGGGCCATCGACGCGTCGGGCATCCGCCGGGTGTTCGACCTCGCGGCGTCGTTGAAGGACCCGATCAACCTGTCGATCGGTCAGCCAGACTTCGACGTCCCCAAGGAGGTCAAACGCGCCGCCGCCGACGCGATGCAACAGGGCGTTAACCGGTACACCCAGACACAGGGCTTGGCTAACCTGCGCGAGAAGATCACGGCTCAACTCGCCGCCGAGTTTCCCGACACGCTCGGGCCGTCGCTCGATGCGGGTGACTCTTCCGTGTTGATCACGTCCGGCGTATCAGGCGGATTGCTGCTGGCGCTGCTGACCTGCGTCCAGCCGGGCGACGAGGTGCTGATCCCCGACCCGTACTTCGTGATGTACAAACACCTGGTGACGCTCGCGGGCGGCACGCCGGTATTCGTCGACACGTACCCCGACTTCCAGCTCACGCCCGAGTTGCTCGCGCCGCACGTCACCGACCGCACCAAGCTGCTGCTTTTCAACAGCCCGAGCAACCCGACCGGCGTGGTTGCCCCGGAAGACGTAGCCGCCGGGCTGGCGGCGTTCTGCGCGGAGCGCGGCGTCCTGATGCTCAGCGACGAGATCTACGACGTGTTTCAGTACACGGGCGGGGAAAGATTCCCGTCGCCGCTGCACGCGTGCCCGGACGTGATGCTGCTCCGGGGGTTCTCGAAGACCTACGCCATGACGGGCTGGCGGCTGGGCTACGCGGTCGGGCCGACGCCGGTCCTGGAACAGATGACCAAGCTGCAGCAGTACACGTTCGTCTGCGCCCCGAGCATGGTCCAGGTCGCGGGGGCGTTGGCGTTGGACGTCGACGTGTCGGAGCACGTCGACGCGTACCGCCGAAAACGGGACCGGGTCGTTGCAACTTTGTCGCCGCACTTCGAGTTGACTGCCCCCGGCGGCGCTTTCTACGCGTTCCCCAAAGTCCCCGAACCGCTCGGGCTGACCGGCACACAGTTCGTCGAACGCGCGATCGAACGGAACGTGCTCGTCATCCCCGGCAACGTCTTCAGCAACTGCGACACCCACTTCCGCTTGAGCTACGCCTGTGCCGACGACGCGCTCGAGCGCGGGCTGGAGGTGTTGGTCGGCCTGGCGGAGGGGCGGTGACAATGCGCGACGATTCGACCACGCTGGCCGATTGCAAGGCGTTGGTGGAGGCGTTCATCGCCGAACGTGACTGGCAGCCGTACCACCGGCCGAACCAACTCGCGATGTCGCTGTGCAGCGAGGCCGCGGAAGTGCTCGAGCTGTTTCTCTGGCGTGGTGATGAAACCGTTGAAGCGGTGGCGAAGGACGCAGAGCGAATGCACCTTCTCCGCGACGAGCTGGCGGACGTACTGATGAATGTCCTGTCGCTGAGCAACCGGCTCGACATCGACCTCGCCGCCGCGCTCGAAGCAAAGATGCGCCGCAACGGCGAGAAGTACCCGCCGCCTTTGCCCGGGTCGTGACGTTGCCTTACCCTGCCCGGCCGCATCACCGGCAACCCAGGAGCAACACATGGGCCTCATGGACGGCAAGAAGGGCATCGTCTTCGGCATCGCCAACGAGCGCAGCTACGCGTGGTTCATCGCGAAACAGCTTCACGAGCAGGGGGCCGAGATCGGCTTCACGTTCCTGCCGATCGGGAAGATGGAGCACCGGGTCAAAAAGGCCTGTGAGTCGATGGGCATCAACGACCCGTGGCTCGTCGAGTGCGACGCCAACAGCGACGAGTCGCTGGATTCCGTGTTTGCTCAATGGGACAAGGACCACGGCACGCTCGACTTCGTCGTGCACTCGATCGCCTTTGCCGACAAGGATTACCTCCGGGCGGACATGTTCCACCAGACGCCCCGCGACGTATACACCGGCGCGATCGACACTTCGGCGTACACCCTGCTCGCGATGGCGCAACGTGCGCTGCCGCTGATGCAGAAGACCGGCGGTGACAAGGCCGAGCCGAGCGGCGCGATCATCAACATGAGCTACTACGGCGGCGAGAAGGTCACGCCCGGCTACAACATTATGGGCGTCGCCAAGGCCTGCCTCGAGCATACGACCCGGTACCTCGCCTACGAACTGGGGGCGCCTGGAAGGAACGTGCGGGTCAACTGCATCTCCGCCGGGCCGTTCAAGACGCTCGCCGGCGCGGGCGTGGGCGGGATGGACAAGATGATCGAGTACCAGGAGTACGCCGCGTCGATGAAGCGCTGCAACACCGGCGACGAGGTCGGCGACACCGCGGTGTACCTGCTGTCCGACCTGTCGTCGGGCGTGACCGGGGAAACCATCCACGTCGACGCGGGGTTCAGCATCGTCGGGGTTCCGCCGCACAAGGAGTGAAGCTCGCGGCGATCAGTCGAGCACGGAGGGCAACGCGAAAAACTCCTGCCAAACGCGCGGCAGCCAGAGCCAGCACCACCAGACCGCCGCGATGGCAACCGACCCGGCCAAGGCCGCCTGAATCCGCCACGGCACGCGGCGTTTCCTGACCAGACGCGACGCCCACGAGTCGGGCTTACGCTTGGCACGGTCGGCGAGCGTCGCGGTGAGAAGACCACCCGCCATCGACACCAACAGACCGAAACCAACACTAGAGACGATGCTTTGCACCTCTTGATCCTTCGTCTTGCTACGCGGGCCTCTTGATCGTGGCCCCGGCGACGGCGAGAGGCGGCTCTCTGCGATCATCCCGCCGGACATCTGCTCTTACCGGACGTTGTCCCGCCACGACGCCGACGCCCGATATGAACCGGGTTCTGATCCCGCCACGAGGGTTGTTGCATGTCCGCCACGATGTCCAAGAAGGAAAAGAAACAGCTCCGCAAGCAGATGATGCAGCGGAAGGCCGAGCTGATCGCGAAGCACGGCTCGAACGTCGGACGGCGACCGGGCGACTCGGGGGCGTACCGCACGTTCTCGGATGTGAAGCCGAAGCTGCCGAGCTACACGCCGTCTCCGTCGCGGCCCAAGCCCGTGATCAAGGCGGTGACGCCGCCGAAGCCCGCCGCCACGCGGAAGCCGCGTGTGGTGTCACCCGCACCCGCTCCGACGGCCCCGGCCTCCGCGTACCCAACGGCCGAAGACCGAATCGGTGAAACGGGGCCCGGCGTCTTGCAGCGTTCGGCCGCGCGGGTGGAGGCGTTCGGCGGGGCGGTCCGTCGCGGGGTCGGCGCGGCGCTGCGGTGGCGGCCGCCGAAGATCGCCTGGCACCGGCTGAGCGCCGACGCGACAGCGTCGGGGTTCGGCACGCTCGCGTCTGTGGTCTGGCCGCTGAGGCTGTGCGGGCTGGTCGCGGTCGGCGCCGCCGTGAAGCTCGCGCTCGAGGCACACAGCGCGGGGATGACCGTGGTCTCCACGGCGTTGGTGCTGGGCATGGGCGTCGCGCTGGCGGTGGTGTTGATCGCCCTGGCCGAGATCGCGCGGGCGCTGCGGCATCTTGCGGATCACTTCACGCATCGAGCGTGAACCAAGAGGCCGACGGCTTCAGTCAGTTCGACTCGGACGGGTGAGAGTTCTCCGCGTTCGCCAGCGCGATTCCCGCGTTGCGTTTCCACATCGGCAGCTTGACGCGGGTCAGCGCGGTGCCCGCGGTGTGCCTGATGCGGTCCTCTTCCGTCCAGTTCACCACATCGCGCAGCGGCAGGCCGTGGGCGTGCCCGCGTGGGGCGTAGTCGTCCAGCACCGGCAACGCGTTGCCCGGCTTCTGCGCGACGGCGTTGTACGGGCAGACCTCCTGGCAGACGTCGCACCCGGCGATCCAGTCGTGCATCTTCGGCTGCAGCGCCGCGTCGATGTCGCCGCGGTGCTCGATGGTCAGGTAGCTGATGCAGCGGCGCGCGTCGAGGGTGTAGCCGGCCGGTTCGATCGCATCGGTCGGGCACGCGTCGATGCAGCGCGTGCAGTTCGCGCAGTGATCGCCCGGCGGAATCAGGGGCCCCGGGTACCCCGCGTCTTCGGCGGTCTCGATGTCGAGCGTGGTGAGGATCAGCCCGAGCAGGAAGTACGAGCCGTGCCTGGGGTGGAGCAACAGCGTGTGCTTGCCGGTCCACCCCAGCCCGGCACGTTCGGCATGCTCGCGCTCCAAAACCGGCGCGGTGTCGACACAGGCGCGGAAGCCCGCATCAGGATGCCGCTCGCGGAGGTGGTCGGCGAGTCCGTGCAGCCGGCGTTTGATGACGCGGTGGTAGTCCCGGCCCGAGGCGTAGCGGGCGATCCGGCCGCGAGGTTGACGATCGTTGTCGCCGTCAACACCAACACAGGCCGGACGAGAGGCCGCGTAGGCGTCGGCCACGACAATCACCGAGCGAACCCCCGGGAGCAGCTTCGCGGGGTCGAGCCGGGTCTCCAACTGTTCTGCGAGGTACGCCATCTCGCCGTGCTTGCCGTCGGCGACCCACCGGCGGGCGTGGTCGGCGTGATCGCTGGGCCGGGCCGGTGCGACGCCGCACATCCCGAAGCCGAGTTCGTCGGCGATCGCCTGCACGGTGCTGAGCGCGACCCGCGTCATGCGTCGATCCTAACCGTGAATGAACGATCGCCGATCAAAGATCCGCGCCTAGCCCGGCCCGCCGCATCGCTCTACAATCCTTCGCACCGGCACGGACCGCCCCGTACGCACGGCCACGCAGGCCAACCCCGCCCATGCCCTACGACCTCAAACCCATCGACCTGGACGTCGAGACCACGCCCTACGTCGACGGCGAGGGCTGGAGCCAGCGCGGCGACCGTTGGACGCTCAACTTCGGCCCCCAACACCCCGCGACGCACACGACGCTCCGCATCGTGATGGAACTCGACGGAGAGCGGATCGTCCGGGCCGTGCCCCACATCGGTTACCTGCATTCGGGTTTCGAGAAGCTGGCCGAGGCGCTCGACTACAACCAATACGTGACGATCGTCTCGCGGATGGACTATATCAGCCCGATCGTCAACGACGTCAGTTGGCACCTCGCCGCCGAGAAGCTGTTCGACATCGACATCACCCCGCGGTGCAAGGTCGTGCGGACGATCCTCGGCGAGCTCGGCCGGATCCAGAACCACCTGCTCTGCGTCGGCGCCGCGGCGCTGGACCTCGGGGCCTTCACCGGCTTCCTCTACGGGTTCAACCAGCGCGAGCACGTCTACGACATCATGGACTACATCTCCGGGCAGCGGTTCCACCCGGACTACACCCGCCTCGGCGGGGCGATGCAGGACCTGCCCGACGACGCGATGTTCGTCAAGCTCATCAAGCAGTTCATCCACGAGCAACTGCCGCCCGCGATCGACGACCTCACCGGGCTGCTCAACAAGAACCGCATCTTCCGTGACCGCACCGAAGGTATCGGGCACGTCACCCACGACGAGGCGATCGCCTGGTCGCTCACCGGCCCCGTCGCCCGCGCGTCCGGCGTCAAGCGCGACGTCCGCAAGGACGAGCCCTACCTCTGCTTCGCCGACAACTGGGACGGGCAGGGCAGCGACGCCGTGGACTTCAAGGTCGCCGTCGCAACTTCCGGCGACGTGCTCGGGCGCTACCTCGTCCGGCTCGAAGAGATCAAGCAGTCGGTCCATATCATCGAGCAGCTCATCGACGACATCCCCGGCGGCCCGATGAACACCTGGGCCGACGCGAAGGTCGCCAAACCGAGCAAGGCCGAGGTGTACGGCAGCATCGAAGGCCTGATCGAACACTTCCAACTCGTGATGACCAATCGGAAGTGGAAGGCCCCGATCAACGAGTGCTACCGCTGCATCGAGAGCGCCAACGGGCAACACGGGTTCTACATCGTCGCCGACGGCGGGCCGAAGCCCTGGCGGGCGAAGCATCGGCCTTGCTCGTTCCTGAACTTCGCGGCCTTCGGCAAGATGCTGGAGGGCCACCTGCTCGCCGACGCGGTCGCCGTGCTGGGCAGCCTGAACATCATCGCGGCGGAACTCGACCGATGAAACCTTTTACCCACCGCTGGTCGCCGATTGCGCTCTCGTTCTTCGTGTTGGCGGTGGTGTTGCTGTTGATCAGTTCCAGAGGGAAGTTCACGACACAAGAACTCTTGATGTTTCTTGGTTTCGCTTTGGCCGCATTATGTTGCGGTGTAGATGTGGTGCGTCGACTTGCGCACCTCAGGAAGGCTCACTGACATGGCCTGGCTGACCAAACCCTCCGGCACGCAACAGATCGAGCGGCGCAATGAGCCGTACCTGACCGATGCGCTCAAGCGAGAACTCGACGACAAGTACGCCCACCGCTACCCAACCCGCCGGGCAATGAGCATGCCGATGCTGCACGCGATCCAGGAGCACTACGGCTGGCTGCCGTACCAGGCGCTCGAAGAGGCGGCGGTGTTTCTCGAGATCGAGCCATCGGAGTTGCTCGACACCGCAACGTTTTACGAGGAGTATTTCACCCAGCCCAAGGGCAAGCACACGATCTGGGTCTGCCAGTCCGTGAGCTGTGAGGTGATGAACGAGGCCGCGATCACGGACGCGATCGCCGAGAAGCTCGGCGTGTCCCCCGGCGAGACAACGGACGACGACCGGTTCACCTTCATGAAGGTCGAGTGCATCGGCGCCTGCGGCGGGGCGCCCTGCATGCTCGTCGACGAAGATTTGCACGAGAACGTCACACCACAGACCGTCGGCGACATCCTCGACAAGGCGGGTGGTTGACAGCGGGCCGGACTCTGTGAGGGCCAACACGGTCCGGTTCGCTCGCGGAGAAGCGGACATGCCCTGGTTCCAGAAACTCTGCCGACAGACGGGCCTCGCCCTGCACTTCGTGATACACCCCGACGGCAAGCGCCGCGAAGAGATCAGGCGCACCGTTAAAGAAGAAAAAGTCAGCGAGACGGTGACCCTCAGACGCACGACCATCGAAGAGATCGAAGTTTCCCGCGGGAACACTGACGACCGGAAGCAAGCCGCCGATGCCCCTTGACCAACCCATCCTGTTCCAGCGTGTCCCGACCCCGCCGTGGGGCGACTTCAACGATCGGAAGTACGTCGGGTACGACGACTACGTGAAGGCCGACGGTTACGCGGCGCTCGAGAAGTGCCTCGGCATGGAGCCGGCGGACGTCGTTGAGGAGGTCAAGGCCGCCGAGCTGCGCGGCCGGGGCGGCGCGGGGTTCCCGGCCGGGATGAAGTGGTCGTTCCTCCCACCGCTGGACGACGGGCAGCGGTTCCTCGCGATCAACGCCGACGAGTCCGAGCCCGCGACGTTCAAGGATCAGGTGCTGATCCAGTACGACCCGCACTTGGTCATCGAAGGCATCGCGATCTGCATGCTCGCGTGTCAGCTCGACACCGCCTACTTCTACATCCGCGGCGAGTACCACCACCACCGCGAGGTGTTCGAGAAAGCGATCGCCGAGGCGTACGAGAACAAGGTCTTCGGCGAAGGCTCCCGGATGGGCAAGGTCAACGGCCGGGTCCCGCACCTGTACCTGCACCGCGGCGCGGGCGCGTACATCTGCGGCGAAGAAACCGGGCTGATCGAGTCGCTCGAGGGCAAGCGCGGCTGGCCTCGCATCAAGCCGCCGTTCCCTGCGGTGCAGGGCGCGTTCGCCCGGCCGACGATCATCAACAACGTCGAGACGCTCGCCTTCGTGCCGCCGATCATCACGCACGGCGCCGACTGGTTCAAGACCCTCGGCAAGGGCCGGGCCGAGGGCGCGCCGCCGACCGTGCCCGCGTCGTTCGGCACCAAGCTCTTCGGCGTCTCGGGCCCGGTGAAGCGTCCGGGCGTCTACGAGGAACACCTCGGTGTCAAGCTCACCGCCCTGATCGACGACTACTGCCTCGGCCCCGCCGACGGCGTTTCGATCAAGGCGTACTTCCACGGCGGGATCTCGATGGGCGTGGTCTCGCAGGACGAGGCCGAGCAGGGCGTCGAGATGGATTTCGACATCGGCAAGAAGTGGAACAACCTCGGCCTGGGCACCGCGTGCGTCACCGTCATCCCCGAGCACGTCTCGATGGTCGCCATGGCCCGCAACTGCGCCCGGTTCTACAGCCACGAGTCCTGCGGGCAGTGCACCCACTGCCGGGAGGGCAGCAAGTGGTTGTACAAGCTGCTGACGCGTATGGAGCGTGGCGACGGCACGACCAAGGACCTCGACCTTCTTCTAGAACTTGCGTCGTCGATGGGTTCGATGCCGGGCAACAACATCTGCGGCCTAAGCGACGGGGCGAACTGGGCGATCCGGACGATCGTGAACAAGTTCTGGGACGAGTTCGAGGCGGTGGTCAACAAGCCGACGGGCGTGTCGCTGGCGGTGCTGGGGGCATGACGACAGCGCACCGCCATGTTTTTGGCGTTTAGTTTCCCGTGTGGCGGCGTTAGACTCTGGGCGGATGCAGAACCTGCAAGGCCAACTCCTGCTCGCGGCGCCGTCGATGCTCGACCCGAACTTCGAGCGGGCGGTGGTGCTGGTCGTGGAGCACGGAGAGTCGGGGGCGATCGGCTTGATCCTGAACCGGCCGACGCACCTGGCGGTGCGGGACGTGGTGCCGGCCGAGGTTGAGGTCGCGCAGTCGGTCGGGCAGGTGCTGCGGAAGGGCGGGCCCTGCGAGGGGCCTTTGATGGTGCTGCACGGGGACAAGGCGTCGTCGCAGATCGAGGTCGTGCCGGGCGTGCACTTCGCGACCGAGCAGGACCTCGTGGAAGCGGTGATGCGGGCGGCGGGCGGGGCCGGGGGATCCGACGGCGAGCCCGAAGCGGAGTCGAGCGATCACGGTCAGCACGACGGAGACCCGGGCCAGGTCTTGTACTTCGCCGGGTACGCCGGGTGGGGCCCGCAACAGTTGGAGGCGGAGATCGCCGGCGAGGCGTGGCTGGTGGTGCCAGCTGCGGCCGACGAGGTCTTCGCCGCCGACGGTCGGTCGTGGTCCCGGCTGGTGCGGACGCTGGCGCGGGAGGCGGTCCGGCACTCGCTGAACCCGAAGATCGTCCCCCCGGACCCGAGCGTGAACTGACGCGTGGCGGTGTCGGGACTCCGAGTCGAGAGCGCCGAGACGGCGTGCCCGCGGTTGGCCGAGGTGATCAAACGCGGCATCGCCGATGGTTTGCACCCCGGGGCGCAGGCCTTTGCGTCGGTCCACGGCGAGCCGCGGATCGACCACGCGTGGGGGGAGGCACGGCCCGGCGTACCCATGACCACGGACTCGGTGGTGCTCTGGATGTCGGCCGGCAAGCCGATTACCGCCATCGCGATCGCGCAGCTGTTCGACGACGGCCACGCCGAACTCGACGACCCGGTGGCCGAGTACCTGCCAGGCTTCGAGCAACACGGCAAGGACGCGATCACTCTGCGGCACGTCCTGACGCACACCGGCGGCTTCCGCGCCGCAAAGGTGGACTACCCCGAGCACACGTGGGAGCAGACGATCGAAGCGGTGTGCGCCGCCCGGCTCGAGCCCGGCTGGGTGCCCGGCCAGCGCGCGGGTTACCACGTGCACACCGGGTGGTACGTGCTCGGTCGAGTGATCGAGGTGGCGTCCGGGCTGCCGTTTTCTGCCTACGTACGGAATCGACTGCTCAATCCGCTGAGGATGACTGACTGCTGGGTGGGGATGCCCCGCGAAACCCACGCCGGACTCGGCGATCGCCTGGCCGTGACCATCGACACCGCCGACGGCCGGCAGAAACCGCTTGGCTACGAGACGCCCGAATGGTGTGCGGGCGTCCGGCCCGGGGGCAACGCGTACGGCCCGGCGAACCAACTCGGCCGGTTCTACGAGATGCTGCTCGACTTGTCGGACGCGGGCCGCGGCGGAACGGGCGAACTCGACGGGACGCGAGTCGTGTCCGAGGCAGCCGCCCACCTTTTTACGTCGCGGCACCGTGAGGGCGTGCTCGACCGCACCTTCCGACACATCATGGACTGGGGCCTGGGTTTCATGATCGACTCGAAGCGTCACGACGCCAACCAGCCGCACGGCACGACCGCGCCCTACGGCTACGGGCCCCACGCGTCCGATGCCACATCCGGCCACGGGGGCAACCAGTGCGCGGTGGGTTTCGCGGACCCCGCGCACGGTGTCGCCGGCACGGTCTTGTTCACCGGTCAACCCGGCGAGCCTGCACACCAATCCAGGCTGCAAGCGGCGATGGCCGCGGTGTACGCCGACTTGGACCTCACGTGACTCGGGCCGCGTCGGTCTGCACCAGCAGCGCATCGGCAACTACGACGGCGGTGGCGCAACGCGTGTCGTTCAATCAGGCCCGGTCACGAAATAGCGGGAGCGGCTGGCCGACCAGCCACGCCCAGCGTCGGTCGTTGTCCGTTCCCCACCGCGCAGCCTCTGCGTTTGGCACGCGGCGAGGGCAATCCGCCGGAGTTTGAGCGTCCATCACGCACCACCGCCGGCACACACCCTCGCCGGCGGAACCGCTCCGCCGCGCGACACCGTTTGGAGTCCCGTTGAGTTTCGGTCCGCGCCGGTCAGCGAGGATCGGCCGGCGTCGGGCCCCACCACAGGCCGCCGACGATGCAGATCACCCCGGCCACGAGCAGTCCGAACCGCGCGACGCCGCCGGCCAGCCGCGTCAGCCGCGACGAAACGGGCGGCGTCGGCGATGCGGCCTCGCCCGACACCGGTTCGACCCGCAGCCACCGGTCCACGTCCCCGGGGGGCAGGTCCACCCACGACGACGCCTGACCGCGCGACGTCGCCACCGAAAAGCGACCCACCGGTTCGAGGCGGAGCTGGGTGTAGGCCAGCCGCTCGATCAGCACCGGATCGTCGGCGAGCACGGCCTGGAGGAACGCGTCGTACCGCCGGGTCTGCTCGGTCATCGCCTCGGCGTGCTGCTGCATCACCGCCCGTTGCTGGTCGAGGCGATCCAACTCGAGCCACGCCGGCGTCAGCGTCGCCATCGCCACCAGCGCCAGCCCGCCGGCCAACATCAGCCACCCGGGCAGCGCATCGACAAACCGACCCAACGGGCTCGGGGGCCCGGGCGGCGTCGGTTCGGGGCGAAGGTACCGCTCGATTCCTCCCATCACCCCTTGATCGGACGGCGGCGGTCTCGGACGTGAACCGAAGGAGTACGGCAGGATTCTTAGGCGTCTCGGGTACCATGCCCGGCTCGATATGCCGCCCGAAACCACCATTCCGAGCGCCGACGCCGCCTCACCGGGCCGCCCGACCGTCTACCTCGAGACGTTCGGCTGCCAGATGAACGTGCTCGACAGCCAACTCGTCCAAGGCCAACTCCGGGCCCTCGGATACCGGTTTGTTGACGAATGGAAGCGGGCCGACGTCGTGCTCTACAACACCTGCAGCGTCCGGGAGATGGCCGAAAACAAGGTCTGGTCCCGCGTCGGGCTGGTCGGAAAAGAGAAAGAACGCCGCGCCGCGCAAGGGAAACTGCCGGGGGTGCTCGGCGTGATCGGCTGCATGGCCGAGCGCGACGGCGAGGACCTGATCCGCAAGCACCCGCAGGTCGACGTGCTCTGCGGCCCCGGCGAGCTCGACCGCGTCCCCGCCCTGGTCGACAACGCCTGGCGCAACAACCTGGCCGGCCAGACCGGCGGTCTCCAGCACGCGCAGGTCGCGCTGCAGGGCAACACGCACCGGCGCAGCTCGACGCTCTCCGCCGCGGCGGACGAGCTCGAGCTGGTCGACCTCTCCCGCTCGTTCAGCGCCGACGACACGACCGCCGCGGGGCGGTCGGCGTACGTCCGTATCACGCGCGGCTGCAACAAGATGTGCACCTACTGCGTCGTCCCGCACACCCGCGGCGCCGAGGTGCACCGACCGCCGGACCACATCGTCGAAGAGTGCCGGAAACTCGCCGACGCCGGCGCGATCGAGGTCACGCTGCTCGGGCAGACCGTCAACCACTACCACTTCGACACCGCAGCGGCGGTCACGGTCGACGGCGTCACGCAGCCGCAGGTCGGCACGGTGATCTCGCCCAACGCGGGCACGGGCGGCCCTTCGCCGGTGTTCAACGACTCGACCGTGAGCTTCGCGCAGCTGCTGCGGCGGATTCACAACGAGGTGCCGGGGATCCAGCGGCTGCGGTTCGTCACGTCGCTGCCGCGCGACTTCGGGAACGACATCCTCGAGACCATCCGCGACTGTCCACGCATCTGCCGGTACCTGCACCTGCCCGTGCAGTCCGGGAGCAACCGCGTGCTGCGTCGAATGAACCGCGGGTACAAGGTCGAGGACTACGACGACCTGATCGATCGGATCCACGACATCCTCCCGGGCACGACGCTGGCGACGGACATCATCTGCGGCTTCCCCGGCGAAACCGAAGAAGACCACGAAGCGACGGCCGGGTTGCTGCGCCGCTGCCGGTTCAAGAACAGCTTCATCTTCAAATACTCCTCGCGACCCGGGACGGCCGCTTACGACCGGCTGCCGGACGACGTGCCCGACGAGATCAAACGCCGCCGGAACAACGAACTGCTCGCGATCCAGAACGAGGTCTCGGCCGAGGTCCACGCGGGTTACGTCGGTCAGACAATGAGGGTGTTCGTCGAGGGCGTGTCGCGGAAGTCGATCAAAGAGAAGAACGGCGCCGCGCCGGGCACGACGCCGGTGTCGCTCGGTTGGAACCAGCCGCGCGAAGTCACCCAGCTCTCCGGCCGGACCGAGGGCGACCTGATCGTGATGTTCGACGGCGACCCGGCGATGATCGGGCAGATTGTCGATGTCGAAGTCCGATCCTCCGCGCCGCTGAACCTGTTCGGCGAGTTGGTGGGCCGCAGCACCGTCGCCAACCCCGTTCTGGTTTGATCCGGAGTCGGAGCAGCCTCATGCACGACGACACGAGCGAGCCGGGGTGCGAACCCTCGACGAAAACTGGCCGAGAGATTGCCCGGGACCTGCGACGGCCAATCCGCAGCCGCGGCGTGTTGCCCGCCAAGTTCGTACGCCTGGTCGCGTTCGGCGTCATCTCATCGTGCATCTTCGCCTGTACTGCCGTGTGCCTGCTGGCCGTCTGGGACTACGCGGACCACGACGTGGCCTGGCGGTCGTTGGTGAGCATGGGCATCATCACCGCGGCGATGGGGGCCTTCGTCGTCGTGAACGAACTCTTCGGCAGCGGGACCCGTGACGCCTGAACCATCGACGAGCAATGGGCCTTCTCACGCAAACCGCGCGGCGGACCCGCGCTTCACCGGCGTCGCACGGTTGTACGGCCGAGACGTGCTGCAGAGACTGGCCAACGCGCACGTCGCCGTGCTCGGGCTCGGCGGCGTGGGCACGTGGGTCGTCGAGGCGCTCGCCCGCACCGGCGTCGGCACGCTCACGCTCGTCGACCTCGACGAGGTTTGCGTCACCAACACCAACCGGCAGCTCCACGCGCTCGACGGGCAGTACGGCCGGTCGAAGGTCGACGCGACCACGGAGCGTGTCGCTGCGATCCATCCCGGATGCACCGTTCGTCCCGAGGATCGCTTCTTCACCGAGGCCACGGCCGACGACATCTTCCGTAACGCCGGGTTCGACGTCGTGGTCGACGCGATCGACCGCGTCGGCGTCAAGTGCCTCGCGATCCTGAAGTCCCGGGAACACGGCAACGAGATCGTCACCGTCGGCGGGGCAGGCGGTCGGCGGGACCCGACGCAGGTCCGGGCCGACGACCTGACCCGGTCACACCACGACCCGCTGCTGCAGCAGGTGCGCAAACGCCTCCGCCAACGCCACGGCTTCCCGCGCAACCGGCGGAAGCGGTGGGGAGTCGGCTGTGTGTATTCGCCGGAACCGCCGGTGTTCCCAACCCCCGAGGGCGGGGTGTGCGAGCAGCGGCCGGGCGACGCCGTGCTCCGTTTGGACTGCGAGTCGGGTTACGGCGCCGCGTCTGCCGTGACCGGAACGTTCGGCCTCTTCGCCGCGCACCTGGCGCTCGGGCGCATCCTGAAACGTTAGCCTTAATCTGCCGTTCATGCCCCAGGTGATAACTTCCGCGGGTGCACGACACCCATTGCCACCTTGACGCTTACGACGACTCCAAGGCCGTGATCGAAGCGGTGGGGCGGTCCGGGATGCCGGTCGTGTGGGTCGGCACCACGCCCGCCAACTTCCCCGCTTCTTTGCGGCTAGCCGAGCCCTGGCCCAACATCACGGTCGCCCCGGGCCTCCACCCACAGGACGCGCTGCGTTGCCGTGACCAGACGTCGGCGCTGGTCGGCCAGATCCAACAGCCCGGCACGACCTGGGTCGGTGAGGTTGGTTTGGACAACGTCGAGCGCACCGCGGACGAACAAGCCGCACAGCGTGAGGTCTTCGACGCGGTGCTCCACGCTTGCGCCGACATAGGCGACGACCGACGCGTCCTCACGATCCACAGCCGACGCGCCGCGGCTGACGTACTCGATGCGCTAGACAGCGGCTTCCCCCGCGCGGTGCTGCACTGGTTCAGCGGCAACGACGCGGAACTCGACCGTGCGATCGCCGAAAGACGGTGGTTTTCGGTCAGCCCGGCGATGACGGCGTCCCGCCCCCGCCGCGCTTCGGTTAGGCGAATGCCCCGCGACCGCGTCGTGTTGGAGTCCGACGGGCCCTACGCGAAACTCAACGGTCGACCGACTCGGCCCGCGGACGTGGCGGAGGTGATCCCGCAACTTGCCTCGCTGTGGGCGATGCCGCGGGACGCGGTGCGTCGGCAGCTCGCCGATAACTTCGCTCGGCTGACCGAGCGGGACCAACCGCCGGTGTGACCAACCCAGGACGTTGCGCGTTGTTTCACGCCTCGATCGGAGGGTTCGGTGCCGGCTCCCCGGGGGCGGGCGACGAGTCCGACGCAGCGGGCGGGGGCGGAGGAGGCGGGCTGTTGGTTGCGGACACCTCCTGCTCAGGCGGGCGTTCCTCGCCAGTCTTTGGATGCTCGGAGTCTTTGGGATGCTTCGGCGGCTTATCGCGGCGTTGCTCGCCGTTGCTTTGCCCGGGGCGCGTGATGCGGCCGCTGCTCCAGGTCGCCTGGAACTCGTAGTGCGGGTTGTCGATGCACCGACTCGGCCAACAGATGTCGCAGATGAACACCCACTGCTTGCGGTGGTCGAGGCGGACCTTGTGTACGACCGAGCACGGCGTGAAACAACTCACACACTGCTTGGTGCGCGGCTTGCGCTTCTTGCGGGCCTTGGGCTTTGCTTCGCCACCGGTGCCGGGCGGTGAGCCCTGTTTGCCGTCGCCCTTACCCCCACGGGCATCTCCCCGGCCGCCGCGGTCGCTTCGCGAATCGGGCTTGTCGCCTCGGTTGCGGCGGCGCGGCGGGTTGCTCCGGTCCACGTCGCGTCGCGGAGCGGGCTTCGCGTCTTCTGGCGAGACCGCTTCGCCATCGGCGGACGGCTCGGCCTCCGCGGCGCCGGCCGTAGCGTTGGCCTCGGCCGTGCCATCCTGCGGGGCGTTAGGGCTGCGCCGCCTCTTGCCCCGGCCACGTCGGCGTCGACGCTTCTTCTTGCCGCCGGACTCGCCGTCCCCGTCCCCGCGATCGGGTGGGTTCGGGCGGGCATTGGGTTCGTCGTCAGACATCCCCAAATCTTACCCGAAGCGATCGGTATGCTCCGACGGCACGCTGCCACTAGGAACAGGTCAAGGCCGCCTGAATGCCGCTACCCCACCCCTTCATCGACGGCCACCTCGACCTCGCGCTCAACGGGCTCGCACTGCGGCGGCAGATCACCGGGCCACTCGAAGCGATCCGCGCCGCCGAGGCAGACAACCTCGGCCCCTTCGATACCGCGACCGTCACGCTCCCGGACCTCCGCGCGGGCGGGGCGGTGATGGTGGTGAGCTCGCTGCTGGCGCGTTGCCGGCCGTGGCGGGTGAAGTCGGGGCAGATCGGCGTCGCGGCCGGCGACTTTCCGGACCAGGACGGCGCGTACGCCGCGGCGGCTGCTCAACTGGCGTACTACGAATCGCTCGAACGGCGCGGAGAGATCCGGCTGGTTCGCAGTGCTGACGAACTGCCCGCGGCCGATGCGATGCTCGCGCCCGACGAACCGCTGCCGTTGCTGGCCATCTTCGAGGGCGCCGACCCGGTCCGCGACCCGGACGACCTCCACCGCTGGCATCGGATGGGCATCCGGTCGCTGATGCTCGCGCACTTCGGCCGGTCGGTGTACGCGCACGGCACTCCCGCCGAGCCGGACGACGCCCATCCGAACGATGTCGACGGCCCGCTCACCGACGCCGGCCGACGGCTGCTCCCCGAGATCGAAGCGTTACGCATGCCGCTCGACTTGACCCACCTGTCGGACACGGCGTTGTACGAGGCTCTTGACTCATTCGGCGGGGTGGTCTACGCCAGCCACTGCGCGTGTCGAACACTGAACCCGGACTGGCAGCGCAACCTGCCCGACGACGTGATCCAGGCGATCTCACAACGCGGCGGCGTCATCGGCCTGCCGTTGCACAGCCCGTTCCTGGTGAAGGGCTACCAGCGCGACACACCGCGTGAGGCCTGCAACCTCGACCACGTCGTCGACCACCTCGACCGCCTCTGCGAAGTGAGTGGGTCCGACGCGCACGTCGCACTCGGGACCGACATGGACGGCGGCTACGGCCTGGAATACACGCCCACCGGGGTCGACCGCAGCGCAGACATGCCACGCCTGGCCGAGCGGATGAGCGAGCGTGGATGGTCGGAAGACGCGATCGGCCGGGTGTTTGCGGGGAACTGGCACCGGTTCTGGTCTGCGAACCTGCCGGCGTAAGACGCGACGGGTGAACGGAAAACAACCCCGGCCAGAACAGCCGGGGTTGCGATCGGACGTGAGTCGGTGTGTGTGGTGTGGGCTTGTGAATCAGGCGGCGCGGTTCTTGCGACGCGAGCCGAGGAGCCCGAGGCCCGCGAGGCCGGCCATGGCGGCGGTCGGCGTGGGAACCACCTTGGTGTCGATGCCGTTGGTGTCGAGCCAGCCGTGCTTCTTGAAGCACCAGCTCTTGATCGAGCCGTCGTGCCGATACTTGATCTGGCCGAAGTCGAAGACGTGCATCCAGATCCCGACCTGCGAGCCGAACTGCATGCCCATCCAGTCGCCGCCCATCGCGGAGTTGACGGCGGCGAGGTCGAGCGTCAGCGACGCGGTCTTGCTGTCGTGGTGCATGTCGATGTCGACGGACTTCACGAAGCTGTCGTCGAGCTTGGTGCTGGCAAGGAGTTGGCCGTTCTTGTAGCTGCTGCCGCCCCGGTGGGTGTACTGGTAGATGGTGACGTCCCTGGACCACGCGTCGAAGTACATAATCCCTAGCTTGCCTTCCTGGGCGAGTTGCTTCGGGTTGCCGCCGTCGTTGATGACCAGCCAGAACCCGTCGAAGCTGCTCCAACCCTTCTTGCCGATGGTCGTCGACCAGGTGAGCTCGTGGCTGCCGGTGTCGTAGCTGCCGGAGACGTTGAGAACCTTGCCGGCCTTGTCGTTGATGCCGGCGGCGACCTTCTCACCGTGTTCATCGACCATGTGCTTGCCCTGGCGGTTCAGGTCGAAGCTGTAGACAGAGCCGGCCGAAGCAGCGCCCGCGATCCCAAAGGCGGCGACGGCGGTGACGAGGCACTTGCGGAACATGTTCTTTCTCCCGATCCGGTGAAGCAGATGAATAAAGGCACCCGTGACGGCGGCCACACGGCGGCCGTGCGACAAGAATGCCCCCAGCCGGTCGGCGTGTCGGGAGAAAGGCAGAAAACCGCCAACAACCCGAGACGCGGCAGCGCGTGGCCCGCAAGGTTTCGCTGCTTTGACAACGGGAAATCCCGCGGTCGGCGGCCCGGAAGGGAGTTTCAGGCGAGTCGAGACGTGCCCGCCTGCGGGAACGTGACTTCCAGCCACGTCGCGCCCGACCCAGCCCGGAGAGTCGCGCCTTCGGCGGAGGCGGGGATCAGAGCGGTGTCGCCGCTCCCGGCCGGGAACGAGTCTGAACCCGTCGCGGAGAACTCCACCTGCCCCTCGAGCACCATCACCGCCGCGGGCTGTTGCTCGGGCAAATCGCTCATCCGGCCGGCGCGACAGTTCACCCGGTCGATGCGGAAGTGCTCGCAGATTACGAGCCGGGTGACGTGGACCGGCCCGTCGTCGAGCACGGTCCCGGGCTGGTACCTCGCGGTGTCGGCGGGGCCGAAGTCGATGCATTCGATCGCTTGGTCGACGTGCAGTTCGCGCCCCGTCCGCCCCCAGTCGTAGACGCGGAACGTCGTGTCGCTCGGCGTCTGAACTTCGGCGACCAGGATCCCGCCGCCCAACGCGTGGCAGGTGCCCGAGGGGAGGTAGTGGATGTCGCCCGGCCGGACCTCATGGGTGATCATCAACGGCACAACCGCCTCGTCCGTGTTCTGCGCGAGCGCATCCCGCAGCTGGCCCGGGGTCACGCCTTCCTGGATGCCCTTGTAGATCACGGCCCCGGGCTCACAATCGACGATGTACCACGCCTCGGACTTCAGGAACGCGTCGTCGTTTGCGGCGGCGTAGCTCGCGCTGGGGTGGACCTGCACCGATAGGTTCTGCGACGCGTCGAGGTACTTGAGCAGCAGGGGGAACCCACCCTCCGGCGACAGCGGCAGGTCGCCGAGCACCGCGTCGCCGTGCGCCGCGATCAGGTCGGTCAATGTCTGACCCGCGCAGGGCCCGTTGCGAACGACGGAGGCCTCTGCTCCACCGCCGCCACCGGAAGCCGACGTCTGAGCCAGATCGACGAGTTCCCACGACTCACCGATCAGCGCCTCAGCGTTTTCGGGCAACGTTCGGCCAAGCCGTTCGAGCGTGCGGCCGCCCCAGATCTTTTCCTTGTAAACGGGTTGCAGCAGCAGCGGGTAGTTCGGCGGGGCGGTGGCGCTCATGACCACGGAATGATAAACCCCGTCGCACTGCGGTTCAGAACGTCGGTGCCTCAGACAGCCGCGAGCGCCGCCGTGATCTTCGCCTTCAGGTCGCGGAGCTGCTCCTGCATCTCGTCGAGCGGGGCACCGGCGTCCATGAGCATGCACATCGTGTTGGCGGTGCTCTGGATCGTCGGGTAGCCGTAGGCGGAGGCGTCGGCCCCCAGCCGCATGCACAGGGTGTACGACAGCGTGTCGGGCGCGGTGCCGTGGGCCAGCAACGCCTGATCCAACTCACGCAGCGTCTCTTCCATGTCGTAGACGAAGCGCACGATCATCGGCCGAAGCGGCAGCTCCGACCAGCGATCGCTCTGGACGGCCCGGCCGTTCGACGCCGGCGCCTCGGCCCGCGGCAGCAGCGCGGCCAATGCGGTCGCGAGTTCTTCGTCCGGGGTCGGCTTCTCGAGAACCACCGCGAACCCGGCGTTGTCGGCGGCTTCCCGTGACGCGGCACGCTCGTCGGCGGTCATCATTACCCAGGGCGGCTGGGCCACTTTCAACCGCGAAGCCTGTTCGAACAACTCGACGCCGGTCTGTGGCGGGAGCCA
>JANQPR010000243.1 GCA_028285385.1 Phycisphaera sp. | reverse complement strand
GCGGCGGAGACAACGAGGGACACGGCTGTTCTTCACGCCGCTCGGGTCGTTGAATCGGCCGACGGTCGCAAGACCACGAAACGCGGGCCCGGGCACGTCAACATCCGTCCGGCGAGGCGTCGCCCCACCCGCCCCGCTCCCCGCGGGGACGCCGGCTCTACCCGGGGGCGAACGTGCACGACCTTGCGCAAAGCTGCGCCGCCCGCTGTCTGATTCCGCTTGTTTCGCCGCGTTAATCCCCAACGGGCTCTTTGGTTTTCTCGATCAGCCGCACGTCGGTGAAGCGCAGCGTCGGGTCGACCGCTTTGGCCATGTCGTACAGCGTGAGCAGCGCGACGGTGACCGCGGTGAGCGCCTCCATCTCGACGCCGGTCGGCGCGGTGATCGATGCGGCGCCGGTGATGCGCAAGGTGTTGGGGTTGACGCGTTCGAAGTCGACGCCGGCGTGGGTGATCGGCAGCGGGTGACACAGCGGGATCAGCTCCCCCGTGCGCTTCGCGGCCATCACACCGGCCACCCGCGCGACCGCCACCGCCTCGCCTTTGGGCAACGGCTGGGCGTTGTTCTGCCCCAGCAGCCGGTCGAGCGTCTCGGGCTGCGCAACGAAGAACCCCTCGGCGATCGCCGTCCGTTTCACCGCGGGTTTGTTGCCGACGTCCACCATGCGGGCGCGTCCTTGCGCATCAAGGTGGGTGATTTGGCCGGGCGCGTCGGGCATGGCGGCATGCTAGCCGGCCGCAGGGCTGCGACGCCCGACGCCGCGTGAATCAACCCGGGGATTGGCGACGTCTTTAGGTTGAACTGGCCGACCGCTTCACCGAAGGAGGCGTGCGTATGAAGGCCGACCGCAAGCCCGAGCCGTACTGGACGCAGGACCCGCCGTCCGCCGCGCCGCGGTGGCTGCGGGCGTTGTTGACGCCGTGGTCGGACCTGCGCCGGGGCCGCGTCGTCGAGCGGATCACGCGGGTGTGCATGCCGCGTCGGCTGCGCGAGGCGGAACTGCCCGACGCCGTGGTGAAGTACATCGCGCAGGTCACGCAGAAGACGTGCCTGCGTTGGTACGAGCGGCGGCGCGCCACGGACGAACTGCTCGCGGCCTTCCACCACCACGTCGCCCGCCCCGACCGGCCGTGGCCTTACCCGCTCGACGACCGCCGGCAGCGCAAACGACTCGCCAAGGCGCTGCGGGCCGAGCACGTCGCGCGGCGGCACCCGGCGGACCGGTGGGCGTTCCGCTGTGCTGGTTACGCGTGCCTGGCGTTTCTGTTGGCGGTGTTGCTGTTCCCGGTGTACATCGCGATCGGCAAGCCAGAGCCGAAGGTGGACTACCTGCCGGTGGTGAACGCCGACGCCGCGGCGGTGCCGGAAGCGGACCGCGCCTGGCCGTTGTACCGCGACGCGTTGCTGGCGCTGCGCGACGCGCCGACGTTCGATCATGAACAGGCCGAGAAGGATTTCTTCAGCTACGGCGGCCACCCGCGCGACCCGCTGTGGGCGGAGATGCGTTCGTTCCTGGCGGAGTTCGCCGAGCCGTTGGCGCTGGTCGACACCGCCGCGCTCCGACCCGGGATGGGGTTCACGTTGCGCCCGGTTTCGGCGATGACGGACGATGAGGTCTTGGCAGTGTTTGAGGATCGAGAAGGGGCCCAGAGCTTGTTCAATGAGAGCGACCTCCTTTACGACCTGCCGCTGGCGCACCTAGGCGGGCTGCGTCAGCTCGCGCGTTTGAAGTACCCTGAGGCCCTGGCGGCGGCAGAAGACGGCGACGCCGAACGATTCATCGCGATTGTCGGAACGTTTCACGCGATGGCGGACCATGCGGCAGAAGTCCCGCTGCTGTTCTGCGGACTCACGGGGCTGTCGTTCGAGACATTGGCGGTGGAACTGGCGATGGAAACGCTGCGCGACCGGCCGGAGTTGCTCGATTCCATTCGCCTCAAGGCATTGAGCACGTTGTTCGAAGGACGGAACCCACGGTCGCTGCGGCGGACCTACGGCGATTTCGCGCTGACACGCGACTGGGTGCAAAGGTCATTCACCGACAACGGCCGGGGCGGCGGGCGGATGACGCGGCGGGGGATGAAGTACCAAGTCCGATACGGGCACCTCGCAGACGAGACGACGCACTGGCTCTTGAGGGAGTTGCTGCACACGGGGTTTGCGTGTGTGTGGTACTGGACGTCCCCCTCGCGGGCCGACGTCGCGCGGACGATCGATGAACTGCAGCGGCTCGAAAAACGGGACCACGACCTCCCGGCATGGCGGGCGGACGAGCGGGAATCGGCAGGGTTCTTCGAGGCGTACGTAGACGCACACGCGGTCGGCGGACTCATGGTGTTCTATCTGCCGAGCACGCAGCACAGCCTGCGGGCGTTCGACCTCGGGGAGGCGCAACGCCGAGCGGTGCTCGCCGTGCTCGCGCTGCACCGGCACCGCCACGACCGCGGCGGCTGGCCGGAGACGCTCGACGCGTTGGTGCCGGACTACCTCGAAGAGCTCCCGCGCGACCCGGCGGACGGGCAGCCGCTGCGTTACGCGCTGGGCGGCGGCGGCCCCGTGCTCTACAGCCTCGGTGCCGACGGCGACGACGACGGCGGGACGATCCCCGCACCGGTCGACAACGCCTGGTGGGCCGGGGATGACGTGACCCGGAACGCCCAGGCGCAACGCTTCGGCGACGATGACCCGGTCGACGGCGACTGGGTCCTGTTCCCGCCGCCGGCCGTCGATCCCGTGGAGATCCCCGATCCCAACGCGGACCCGTGGGGCATGGGTATGGGCATGGGCGGATTCGGGATGGGCGGCATGGGGATGGGCGCGACCGAAGATGAGCCCGCCGCCGACGCCGCGGAGGGCGGCATGGCTGAGCCGGGGGAGTGATGCAACTGCCGCCAACCGGGCACGGTCCTCCGGTCGCGTGTCCGGCTTCGGATTACACTGCGCGGATGATGCGTTGGTCGTTCGTCCTTCTGCTTTCGGCAAGTCTGGCGTGCGGGTCCGTCGGCTGTGTGCAGCGGACGGTGACGGTGACGTCGGAGCCGACCGGGGCGCTCGTCTGGCTGAACGACCGCGAGGTCGGGCGCACGCCGGTGACGGTGCCTTTCACGTTCTACGGCACGTACGACGTCCGGCTGGAGCGCGACGGGTACGAACCCTTGTGGACCAGTCAGGAGGCGAAGGCCCCGTGGTGGGAGACGCCGCCGATCGACCTGTTCGCCGAGGCGACCGACGCGGACGTGGAGCTCGCCTGGCACTTCGAGCTGGAGCCGGCGCAGGCGACGGACGACGAGTCGGTGGACGCGTTGCTGGAACACGCGACGCAGATGCGGCGGGCGGTGGAAGCCGGGGAAGACTTCGACACGGACGAGTGAGTCCCGACCTTGGCCCACGAACCGATCCAGTTCGGCACCACGGACGCCTCGGGCGACGCCGAGTTGGACATCCCCAAAACCAAAGAGACGCCGTTGTCGCTGGACCTGAAACGCGACGAGGCGTTGACGGTGCGGTGGTCCGACGGGCGGGTATCGGTCTACCCGATCGGGCTGCTGCGGCGGATGTCGCCCTCGGCGGAGGCGAAGGCCTGGCGGGACGAACAGGCGAAGAACCCGCTGGCGGTCTTGCCGGACGCGGCGGCACGGCAATCCGGCCCGTTAACCGCGGAATCGGCGGAGTTGGTCGGGCAGTACGCCCTGCGGATCACGTTCAGCGACGGGCACTCGTCGGGGCTGTACAGTTGGGACTACCTGCGTTGGCTGGATGACCAGCAAACAGGCAGTTGAACGGGTCAGGGCCCGGAGGCGTCGGAACGGGCGGGGAAACGGCGTGAGCAAGCCGTTAGTTTCAAGGGATTTGCGCGGCGTTGCCGATTCTTTAGGCAGTTGGCCGGGATAACTTGAGTTCGGACTCGCATTTCTAACCAAACGTTAGCCTCGCGTGAGAGCGACTGACCTAGCTTCTGAACCTCGCGTCGGGTAGGTCCCGGCGGAGCCATCGAGCCGGCCTGCTTGCCGGCAGCCCCTGAAGGAGACCATCGAGATGGTCAAGAAGAGACTGCGGAACCTCGCACTGGGTTCCATGGTGTGTGGAGCGGCCCTGCCGGCGCTCGCGGAGGACACGGACGTGTCGGCGCTTCGTGCCGAGATGGCCCAGATGCGGGCCGAGTTGGCCGAGATGAAGGCCCGCAGCGGCGCGACGTGGATGGACGAGGCCCGCGAGGCCGAGCTCCGCGCGCTCGTGGACTCCATGATCGCTGACGCCAGCACGCGGACCGCGTTCCAGGAAGGCGGCCTCGGCGCCGGGCACGACGGCAAGAAGTTCTACCTCGAGGGTGACGGCTTCCGCATGAACATCGGCGGCCAGCTGCAGTTCCGCTACGTGTGGAACAACAGCGACGCCCGCGGCGAGTCGAACCTCGACGGCTTCGAGATCCGCCGCGCCAAGCTCGGGTTCGACGGCTACATCGGCGACCCCAAGATCGGCTACAAGGTCGTGCTCTCTCACAGCCGGACCTCCGGCAACACCGCGCTCGAAGACGCGATCATCAGCTACAAGTTCGACAACGGCTGGAAGGTCAAGGCCGGCCTCATGAAGCTGCCGTTCCTCTTCGAGGAGCTGCTGTCCTCGAAGCGCCAACTCGCCGCCGACCGCGGCCTGAGCACCGAGTTCTTCACGCTCAACCGTGCCGAACAGCTCCAGCTCGAGATCCCGCTCGAAGAGGTCGCCAAGGTCTACGTCGCCTACAGCGACGGCGGCAACACCGCGTCGTCCGGCGCGACGACCGACACCGTCGAATACGCCGTGACCGCCCGCGTGCAGGGCAAACTCGACGGTGAGTGGGGCCAGATGAAGGACCTCGTCGCCTACGAGGACGACTTCGCCGCGTTTGTCGGCGGTGCGATCCACGTCGAGAAGCAGGAAGGCGCCGGCGCCGACGAGCTGCTCGCCTGGACCGTGGACGGCGTGATCAAGACCGGCAACCTCGCCGCGATGGCCGCCGTCATGGGTGCCAGCGGCGACATCGACGACCGTGACCAGCTCGGCGTCATCGTGCAGGCCGGCTACAACCTGACCAAGGAATGGCAGCCGTTCCTGCGGTACGACTACATCGACGACGACGCGGCCGACGAGCTCAACGCGGTCACCGCCGGCGTGAACTACTTCCTCAAGAAGCACAACGCCAAGTTCACCGCCGACATCGTCTACATCTTCGAGCCCGAGAACCCCAGCGGCGTCCCGGGCCTCAACAGCGGCGAGTTCAGCTCCGGGCTGGGCCTCTCCAGCACCGGCCTGAACGGCGACGACGACCAGTTTGCCGTCCGCGCCCAGTTCCAGCTGCTGTTCTAACGAGCCGCAGTGAATCCTTGCGAACGTACCTTGCGACCCGCGGACGGCCACCCCGTCCGCGGGTTTTTCTTCGCGCCATGCCGCCGCTATATTCCGATGCATGAATCGGTTTTTACGCGCCGCCGTGATTCTGCTTGTCCCGTTGTTCGTCGTCGCGACCGCTCCGCTCGGCAACGCGCAGGCGACGGACACGCCGGACGACCTCACCACACTGCGCAGCGAAGTACGACAACTCCGCGTCGAGCTCGACGCATTGCGGGCAGCAACCAGATCGGCGTGGACGCATGACGCCCGCGAGGCGGAGGTGCGTGCCATCGTCGATGCCGCGCTCGCCGACGCCGACACCCGCGCCGCGTACCAGGGCCTCGGGCTGTTCGGCGGGTACGACGGCAAGAACTTCCACCTCGCCGGCGAGGGCTTCGACCTCAAGCTCTCCGGCCAGCTCCAGTTCCGCTACGTACACAACACCGACGACAACGGCAGCGGCGACAGCGAACACGCCGACGGCTTCGAGCTCCGCCGGGCCAAGGTGCAGTTCGCCGGCCACATCGCCGACCCCAAGATCACGTACGTCGTCCGACTCGCCAGCAGCCGGAACTCGGGGGACACGTCGCTCGAAGAGGCCCGCGTCGGCTACACGTTCGACAACGGCGTTCAGTTGTTCGTCGGCAAGATGAAGCTGCCGTTCCTCCGGCAGGAACTGTTGAGCTCGTCTCGACAACTCGCCGTCGATCGTTCGCTGGGCACGGAGTTCTTCACGCTCAACTTTGCCGAGCAAGTGAAGATGGTCGTGCCGATTGGCGACAACTGGCGGGTGGCGCTGGCGTACAGCGACGGCGGCGTCAGCGAGTCCAGCGGCGCGCTCACCGACCCCGCCGAGCTTGCCGTCGCCCCGGGCGGTGAACGCGTACTCGACGGGGT
>JANQPR010000242.1 GCA_028285385.1 Phycisphaera sp. | reverse complement strand
GCGGCGGAGACAACGAGGGACACGGCTGTTCTTCACGCCGCTCGGGTCGTTGAATCGGCCGACGGTCGCAAGACCACGAAACGCGGGCCCGGGCACGTCGCATACCCGGAAGCAAAACAGACTTCCGGGGGTCCGTCCGGCGAGGCGTCGCCTCACCCGCCGCGCTCCCCGCGGGGGCACCGGCTCTACCCAAAGGGCGATAACGCGCCACGCTGCGCAGAATCCGGCTCCCGACCTTGAATCGGGGCTTGAAAATCGGATTTTTTTATCCTATTTTTGACCCCGGCCCGGCCGATGTACACGCAGGGCCGCCACGGGGTGGCTTTTTCCGACGGAGCAACACCAATGACGATGGCCAGTCCCGCCGTTGACGTGCCCGCGCCACGCGCGTTCGTGGTGCCGGCCCGGTTCCGCGTGCTTGCCGGGGCGCTGCTGGTGCAGATGATCCTGGGCACGGTGTACGGCTACAGCATCTTCTGGCAGCCGCTCGAGGCCGAGCTGGGCCTGTCCCCGGCCGCGACGACGTACGCATTCGCGGTGTGCATCCTGGCGTTCGCCGTGACGATGGTCCCGGCCGGGCACCTGCAGGACCGCGTCGGGCCGCGCATCCCCGCGCTCGTCGGCGGCGGGCTGATGGGCCTAGGCTTCCTGCTCGCCAGCGCGATGCAGTCCCCGACCGTGCTGTACCTCGCACACGCGGCGCTCTGCGGCGGCGTCTGCGTCGTGCTCCTGCTGCTCTGCCACGCGTGGTTCGGGCCGGCGATGCGCGAACGGCACAGCGTCGCGCGCCACCTGCCCGCAGGGATCATCGTGTCGGTCGCGATCGCCGGGCTGCTGCTCGGGCAACAGTACGTCGGGCAACTCGGCGAGCTCGACCAGCTCCTACTGCTGTGGGGCACGGTCGGGCTGCTCGCCGGCGCGGGCATCGGCTTCGCCTACGTCTGCCCGATCGCGGCGCTGGTGAAGTGGTTCCCCAACAGCAAGGGGCTGATGGCCGGCGTCGCCGTCGCGGGGTTCGGCCTGGGCGCGTTCGTGTTCAGCCACAAGACCTGGGGCTTCAGCGCGGAGAACGTGCTGCACCAATACGGCGTCCTGCACACGTTCGCGCTTCACGGCCTGATCTGCTTGATCGGCATCGGCGTCGGCGCGGCGCTGCTGCGCAACCCGGGCGCGAGCGACACCGTTACCGCCACCGCGAACAAGCGAACGGCAACCGACGACGCTGGCTCGACTTGGCGGCAGACGCTGCGGCGGCCGGCGTTCTACGTGCTCTGGGCGATGTTCTTCAGCGGCTCGATGGCCGGGCTGATGGTGATCGGCATCCTCAAGCCCTTCGCCGGGGAACAGCTCGTGAGCGCCGCGGGCGCGTCGGGCGGCACGGTCGACACCGCGGCGCTGCTGGCCGAGGGCGCGGCGGCGGTCGGGTGGCTGGCGATCTTCAACGCCGTCGGCCGGGTCGTGTGGGGGTTGGTGTCCGACCGGGTCGGGCGCACGCCGGCGTTCGTGGCGATGTTCCTGCTGCAGGCGGCGACGATGCTCGCGCTCGGGCTGCTGAACACCGAGGTCTCGCTCGCGGTGGGGGCGTCACTGGTCGGGTTCAACTACGGCGGGTGCTTCGCGCTGTTCCCCTCGGCGACGGCCGATCTGTTCGGCGCGAAGAACCTCGGCTCGAACTACGGCTGGGTGTTCACGAGCTACGGGATCGCGGGCGTGGTCGGCATCGCCGTGGGCAACCTCGCGCACGAAGTGACCGGCAGCTACTTCGCCGCGTTCACCATCGCCGCTGGGTTGTGCCTCGTGTCGGCGGCGCTGGCGCTGGCGCTGCGGCGGATGTCGGCGGCCTCAGCCGTCACGGCATGATCGTTGCGCACCAGAAACCGTCGGGATTGATCAACCCTTCTTCTGCTGCTTGCCCCAGGAGTCTTTCAGCGTGACCGTGCGGTTGAACACGGGCATGTCGGGCGTGTGGTCCGGGTCGGCCGTGAAGTAGGCCTGCCGCTCGAACTGCAGCGCGTCGCCCGGTTTCGTGTCGCGCAGCACCGGCTCAACCTTCGCCTGCACGACCTTCAGCGACTCCGGGTTGAGGTTCGCGATCAGGTCGCCCTCCTCGGGGTTGTCCTTGGCGAACAGGTGGTCGTACAGCCGGACCTGGGCGTCGACCGCGTCGGCGGCGTTGACCCAGTGCAGCGTGCCCTTGACCTTGCGGACCTTGCCTTCTTCATCCGGCGGAGGGTTCTCGCCGCCCTTCGTCGCCGGGTCGTAGGTACACCGCAACTCGACGACATGGCCCGCGTCGTCTTTGATGAACTCCTCACACTTCACCCAGTACGCGTAACGCAGCCGCACCTCGCGCCCCGGGCCCAACCGGAAGAACTTCTTCGGCGGGTCTTCCATGAAGTCGTCGCGCTCGATCCACAGCTCGCGCGAGAACGTGACCGGGCGCGTACCGTCGGCCTCGTTCTCCGGGTTGTTCACCGCGTCGAACGTCTCGGTCTGCCCCTCGGGGTAGTTCGTGATCACGACCTTGAGCGGGTCGAGCACGGCCAGGCGGCGCTGCGCGTGCGCATTCAGGTCGGCCCGTTGGACGGACTCGAGCTTGCCGTACTCGATGTTGTTGACGCGTTTGGCGACGCCGGCCTCGTCCCAGAACTGCTTGATCGCCGCCGCGGTGTACCCGCGTCGACGCATCCCGCGGATCGTGGGCATGCGCGGGTCGTCCCAGCCGGCGACGTGGCCTTCCTCCACGAGCTGCCGGAGCTTGCGTTTGGACGTGACCATCCCGGTGATGTTGCCGCGGGCGAACTCGATCTGCCTGGGTTGGTGCGACACGCCGTCGGGCGTCACGCCGATCGCTTCGAGCTGCTCGACAAACCACTCGTACAACGGCCGGTGCGCCTCGAACTCCAACGAGCAGAGCGAGTGCGTGATGCCCTCGATCCAGTCGCTCTGGCCGTGCGCCCAGTCGTAGCTGGGGTAGATGCACCAGTCGCCGCCGGTGCGGGGGTGGTGTTCGTGGAGGACGCGGTACATCACCGGGTCGCGGAGGTTCAGGTTCGGCGACGCCATGTCGATCTTGGCGCGCAGCACCTTCGACCCGTCGGGGAAGTCGCCGTTCTTCATCTGCTCGAAGAGCGCGAGCGACTCTTCCGGGGGCCGGTCGCGGTACGGGCTGTCGGTGCCGGGCCGGGTGAGCGTGCCGCGGTTGGCGCGGACTTCCTCAGCGGTCTGTTCGTCGACATAGGCCTTGCCGGCTTCGATCAGCTTGCGCGCCCAGCCGTAGAGGATCGGGAAGTAGTCCGACGCGTAGCACTCCCGGTCCCAAGTGATCCCGAGCCAGGCGGTGTCCTCGCGGATGGCGTCGATGAACTCCTGCTCTTCCTTGGTCGGGTTGGTGTCGTCGAAACGCAGGTTGCACTTCCCACCGAACGCCTCGGCCATGCCGAAGTCGATGTGCCAGGCCTTGGCGTGCCCGACGTGCATGTACCCGTTGGGCTCGGGGGGCAGCCGGGTGCGGACGTGGTCGTACCGGCCCTGCTTCAGGTCGTCGGCGATGGCTTGGGCGATGAAGTGGGACGGCGCGTCGGGCGTATCGGCGGGAGGGGCCGGCGTATCGGTGTTCGTCGGAGCACTCATACGGTTCACGATATCGGCGACCGCCGCGCGACGCCCGTAACGAAGCTCCATCCCCGTTAGAATCCCTCGCCCATGGCGTCAGACCCCGGAAAGATTGTCACCCGCTTCGCCCCCTCGCCGACCGGGGAGTTGCACATCGGCGGGGCCCGGACCGCGCTCTACGCCTGGGCCTTCGCCAAGCGGCACGGCGGCGTCTTTCAGTTGCGCTTCGAGGACACCGACCTGGCGCGATCGTCCGACGCCTCGGCCCAGCGGATGCTCGAAGACTTGGCTTGGCTGGGCCTAATGCCGGAGAACTTCGGCGAAGGCGAGCCACCCCCCACTCAACTCGCCGACATCCCCCGTCAATCGAAGCGTCACGCCGACGGCCGGTACGACGCCATCGTCGAACAACTCAAGGCCAGCGGCGACGCCTACGACGATGGCGACGCCGTCCGCTTCCGCATGGGTGATCACCGCGGCGACGTCACCTTCGACGACGCGGTGTACGGCACCGTCCACACCCCCGCCAAGGATTTGGAAGACTTCGTGATCCGCAAGGGGGAGGCCGGCGGCTACATGCCGACGTTCCACCTCGCCGTCGTCGTCGACGACCACGACTTCGGCTGCACCCACGTCATCCGCGGCCAGGAACACCTCAGCAACACCGCCAAACACGCGGCGCTATGCGATGCGCTCGGTTGGCAACGCCCCGTCTGGGCCCACACCCCGAGCATCATGAACCCGGGCGGGTCGAAGATGAGCAAGCGGGACAAGGCGAAAGCCGTTCGTAACTATCTCAAACAGCATCCCTTTGAGGTCAAATCTGGAGTCTGGGGAGGAATCGCGCTCACCAAGGATGAGATCGAGGATTTCTTGTCGAACAAGAGCGACGGGCTTGGACAAACTCAAGGATTAGCAACTGAGTTTGGCATCGAGTTGCCAGAGATTCTCGTCGCCGACTTCCGCAAATCCGGCTACCTCGTCGAACCCCTGCTCAACTACGTCGCGCTGCTCGGCTGGAACCCCGGCGACGACCAGGAGAAGTTCGGCCTGGACTTCATGGCCGCCCACTTCTCGCTCGACCGGATCAACAAGGCCAACAGCACCTTCGACCGCGCCAAGCTGGCCGCGTTCAACCAGGACGCCATTCTTGCGATGCCCCCGGAAGAATGGGAAACCAAACTGCACGATCACTTCAGGCAGCACCATCCCGGGTTCATCGAGAAGCTTGGTGACCAGTTCGGCGTGTTCGCCGCGGCGTACCAGGAGCGCAGCAAGACGCTCAGCGACCCCGCGACGCTCGGCCGGTTTTTTGTGAAAGCCCCCGTCGAGTTCAACGCCAAGGCCGTCAAGAAAAACCTGACCAAGAACGAGGGACAGGGTTTACAGACACTATCTGCGTTGAAAGAAATACTTCCGGGGGTTGAGCCGTGGGACGCCGAGACGATCCGCGCGACGCTCGAGCGGGCATGGCAGGACCTCGGCGGGCCGCACATGGGGCAAGTCGCTCAGCCGCTACGCGTCGCGCTCACGGGCACGGCCGTGTCCCCCGAGATCGACGCGACGCTCGCGCTGCTCGGAAAGCAAGAAACGCTTGACCGCATCGAGAAGTGCCTGCAGCGCCACGAAGCGGCGAACAGCGCCTAACCACAACCAACCCGAGCCCCGCGTACGGGTGCGGGGCTTGCCTTGAACCCTTCGATGTTCGACGATCGCATCCTGAGCAACTCGCTGCTGCCGATCTTCAAGCCGGCGTTGCACCGCGCGGTCCAGCGGGTCAAGGCGTTCACGATGATCTCGGGCAACCGCATGCAGAACCTGCACCGGCTGCTGCGTCGGCTCGACCGCGCGGGGATCCGGGGCGACATCGTCGAGGCCGGCGCGGCCAAGGGCGGCAGCGCGGCGTTCTTCATGCTGATCTCCGAAGGTTGTAACCCGCCGCGGCGTGTCTACACCTACGACGCCTTCGAGCTGTTCGGCGACGAGGGCGCGGGCGTGTACGAAGACGTGTCGCGCACCCTGTTCGACGAGTTCCGCTTCGACCCCGACCGGCTCAAACTCGTGCACGGCTTCTTCGACGACACGCTACCCGCCCACCCGGACGACCGCCCCGTGGCGCTGGCGCACCTGGACGCGGGGAACTACGCCGCGATGGCCGCGGCATTCGAGCACGTCGCCGACCGCGTCGTGCCCGGCGGGTACGTCGCCATCGACAACTACGGCGTCGACGAAGGCGCGAAGCAGGCCACCGACGAGTGGCTCGCGCAGCACCAACCGGATCACAAGGTCGGCCCCATGGAGCGCTTCGGCCACAGCCAGGTGTTCATGAAGGTCCTGAAGCCGCTCGCCGTTCCGCCTAAGGTCCCCGCATGAAGTACTGGCTGTTCAAGTCCGAGCCCGGCACCTGGTCCTGGGACGACCAATGGGCCGCCCCGCGCAAGACCACCGAGTGGGACGGCGTCCGCAGCCACCAGGCCAACAACTGCATGAAGGAGATGCGCAAAGGCGACCGCGGCTTCTTTTATCACTCGGTCAACGAGAAGCGTGTCGTCGGCGTCGTCGAGGTCGTCAAGGAACACGAGCCTGATCCCACGGACACGTCCGGCCGGAGCAAGGAGGGCTTCGGCATGGTCACGCTCAAGGCCGTCGCCCCATTCCCTGAACCCGTCACGCTCGACGAAATCAAGCAGCACCCGAAGCTTGAGCAGATGGTGCTCGTGAACAACTCCCGCCTGAGCGTCCAACCCGTCACCGCGGCGGAGTGGAAGGTGGTCTGCAAGCTCGGGGACTTCAAGGGATGATGTTTGGCCCCAGTTGCGCCTGCGCGGCGGGCGGGCAGGGCTCCGCCCCGGCACCCCGGGAGAGTGATACCCCATAGTTTTCTCGATCTCGAAGGTTATTCATGAGCCTGATCGTCACCGGCAGCATCGGCATCGACACCATCCACGCGCCCACGGGTCGGGCCGACGCCGTGCTCGGCGGCAGCGCGATCTACTTCGCCGCCGCCGCGAGCTTCTGGTCGCCCGTGCGCCTCGTCGCCGCGGTGGGTGAGGACTTCCCGGCCGAGTTGGAAGCACCGTTCCACGCGTTCGACATCGACCTCGCCGGGCTCGAGAAGCGCGAGGGCAGCCAGACGTTCCGTTGGACCGGCAAGTACCTCGAGGACATGAACGACCGCGAGACGTTGAGCGTCGAGTTGAATGTACTGGCCGAGGAGTTGCCGCCCGTGCCTGAGGCCTACCGCGACTCCCGGTTCGTGTTCCTGGCCAACACGCACCCCGGCGGGCAGCTCGAGCTGCGGTCGCAGTTCGGCCGGGCGGAGCTCGTCGTCGCCGACACGATGGACCTGTGGATCGAGAACGAGCGGGCGCTGCTGGAGGATCTGCTCCGGCAGGTGGACGGTCTGGTGCTCAACGACAGCGAAGCGCTGCTGCTGACCGGCGAGCGCAACCCGGTGATCGCCGGGCGGAAGATCCTGGAGATGGGCCCGGGTTTCGTCGTGGTCAAGAAGGGCGAGCACGGCGCGCTGCTGGTGCACCGCGACGGCGCCGCGGCGTTGCCCGCGTTCCCCGCGGCCGACGTCGTCGACCCCACCGGCGCGGGCGACACCTTCGGCGGCGGGATGATGGGGCACGTCGCGAAGCACGGCGACACGTCGATGGCTGGCCTCGTCAAGGCGATGGCGGCGGGCACCGTGGTCGCCAGCTTCAACATCGAGAAGTTTTCGCTGGACCGCCTGCTCGACCTCGACCGCGCCACGATCGATCAACGTCTCAAGCAGTACGCGGCGATGCTCAATGTGGCGTAAGCATTGAGCCGCAGACTTCGAAGATGACGAAGAGAGATGAAAAGCCCCGTTCTGCATCCGTGACATCTGTGCAACCGGCGGATTTGACTCCCCCCGTCCTCGTCAACGGCACGCTCTGCGTAGACACGCTCGAGTTCCCCGACGGGTCGCGATACACCGAGCAGTCCGGCGGCGCGGCGGTGTACTTCGCTTTAGCGGCGCGGCTGCTGGCGCCGGTGCGGTTGCTCGGCGCGGTCGGGCGCGACTACCCCGAGGCGTTCGTCGACCACCTGCGCGACGCGGGCGTCGACCTCGCCGGGCTCGTCCGGCGGGGCGGTAAGACGTTCCGCTGGACCGGGAGCTACCACCACGACCTCGACGACCGCGACACGCTCGGCCTGCACATCGACCCGGCGGTCGAGGCGCTGCCCCCGGTGCCCGAGGCGTACCGCGACAGCCGGTTCGTGTTCCTCGGGGTCAACGCCCCCGAGAACCAGCTCGCGCTGCGGCGCGCGTTGCCCGCCGCGCAGCTCGTCATGGCCGACACGATCGACCTCTACGTGCACCAGCACGCCGGGGCGCTGCTCGAGGTGTTGCGCGAGATCGACGGCCTGTTGATCAACGAGCACGAGGCGTTCGACCTGACCGGGCGTCGGGCGCCGGAAGACTCGGCGGCGGCGATCCTCGAACTGGGCCCGCGCTTTGTCGTGGTGAAGCGCGGGCCGCGCGGGAGTCTGCTGCGACACCGCGACGAGGGGCGAGCGCTGCCGATCCCGCCGTGCGTACCGGACAACCTCGTTGACCCGACCGGGGCCGGGGACAGCTTCGCGGGGGGGATGCTCGGCCGGCTCGCGCAGCGCAATGCAACCGCCGACGATATCGATACGCTCGCCGAAGCGGCGCGCTACGGCGCGGTCATGGCAAGCTTCACCCTCGAGGGCGTCGCGACGTCAGCGCTGCGGGCACTCACCCGCGCCGCGTTCGACGCCCGGCTCGCGTGTGACCAAAACGCTGACGAAAACCCGCGAAATTCGTGACCCGGTTTTCCCGTTGCGTCGTATGATGGGAGGTGGCATTTCGATCGAAACGGGCGTTGCCCGCGTGTCGTCAGCCGTGTCCATTGCCCTTCTCGATTCATTTCATTCGTCCGGCTGATTCCGGGAGGACACCAAACTTTGGCACCGCCCCGCCCGGCGGGTGTTCCGCCGGGTTTCCCGGCTCGCGTCACGGCCCGTGATGTGTGGCGTGTCCGGATTCTGGTGTGTCGCGGTCGCCGCCGCGGGCCGGCGCGACCCGTCGAAGAAGGCCAGGGCCCAAGATGAATCCGAGTTCCGATGCCGTGTCGTCACTGTCGCTGCGCGCCGAGCCCGCCACCGTCGACCTGCCCGGCGTTCCGGAGCGGCGCAACCCGTGGTTCGTGCTGAGCGGGCTGTGCATGCTGGGCGGGTGTGCTTTGGTCAGCGTCGGGGCGCATGGCCGAAAGGACGAGGTCGCGCCCGTGGTGGCGGTCGTGCTGACGGTGATGCTGTACCAGGCGCTGGTGGCGTCGCTGGCGATCTGGCTGGCGCGGACCGGCCGGAGCCGACGGGACGCGGGCGTGCTGGCCGTGTTGCTCACGCTGCTCGCGGCGGACACGACGCTGCTGGTCGGCGAGTTGGTGACGGCGGCGCCGGCGTGGGGCGTCACGCTCGGCCTGGCGGGACTGGGCGCAAGCGCGGCGGAGTTGTGGTGGGTGTTGACGGCATTGGGCGTGTCGTGTCGCGGGGTCGGCGGCGTGATCGCTGGATGGAACCTGGCGTTGGCGGTTGCGCTCCCGACCGTGTTCCGGTTTGTTGCCGGCGACGGGTTCCTACCGGAGGTCGTGCTGTACGCCGGGGCGTGGGCGGTGGCGGCGGCGCTGCTGGCGAGCGTGGCGTGGTGCGTCCTCGACCGCGCCACGCTCACCGCAGGCGGCGGGGCCGGCGTGTCCGAGTCGGCTCGGCCGTTGCTGCACGCGGTCATCCTGCTCCCGGTCGCGTCGCAGGTGCTGCACCTGTGGGCGGGGACGTACACGTACGGCATCGACGTGGAGCCGACGCTGGTGTCGCCGCTGCTCATCGGCGGCGCGGCGGCGGTGGCGATGCTCGGGCGCGGCGGCGCGACGCTGCCGATCGCGGGGCTGCTCATGCTGCTGGGGCTGGCGTGCGTGGGCGAGCCGGCGTGGTGGCCGGTCGGACACGGCGCAACGGCGTGGCGGTTGAGCCTGCTCGGCGCCGCGGCGGCGGTCGTTCAGGTCGGCGTGGTGCGGCGGTCGTGGCTGGTGGGCGGCCTGGCGTGGCTGCCGGTGGCGGCGGCGTTGCTGGGCGAAGGTGCCGACGACGCCGGGAAGGTCATCCACACGACGAGCACCGGGACGGGCGGCCTGATCGCGCGGGCCGTGAGGTGGGCCGTGCCCGACACGCTCGTCGGCTGGGGCGGCTACGCGGTCACGCTGGCGTTCGTGCTGTTGGCCGTCGGGGCGTGCATCGCGCAGCGCCGAGGCCGCGACGCCGCTGCGGTGGAGCCCTTCGACACGGCGCGGTGACGGGCACGGACACTCGACGGTGGGGAGGCGTCACGTCGCCATGCGCCACGCCGCAACCATCATCAGGCCGATGAACGCGAGGGGGACCCAGCGGATCGGCAGCGCGTGGGTCAGCGTGGCGCCGAGCCGGCCGCCGACCCACGCGGTAGGCGCAAGCAGCGCGGCGAGCGTGACGCCGGTCACCCACGACAAACCGGCGTCGCCTCCGTTGCCGACTTCCGGGGGCGGGGCGTGCTGCGCAAGCGTGGCGTTCTTGTACACCGCGCCGACGGCGGCGCTGAGGCAGATCACCGCGGAGCTGTTGCCGATCGCGTGACGCAACGGCAGGCGCAACGCCGTCTGCTGCAACGGCACGGCGACCGCTCCACCGCCGATCCCGAGCAGGCCCGCGATCGTGCCCATCACCGCGCCGACGCCGGCGGAACGCGCGGGCGACGCCTGCGGGTTGCCGTCCTCCGGGCGTACGGATTCGCCATGCTTTTCAGTGGTTTCCGGCGCGTTCCCCGGTCGCGCCGCCCGCCACTCCCGGCGGAGCTTGATCGCGTTCACCACGACGACGTAGACCAAGAACACCGCGAGCAGCCGGCCGAGCCAGCGCCCGCCGTCGACGCCAGTGAAGACCGGCAGGTTGCTCACCGCAACGCCGAGCACGACGCAGACGACCGCCGTGGGCAGCATCCACCGCAGCACCCCCGGCAGGATCGCGCCGGCACGTCGGTGCCGCAGCGCGGCGGGGACGGAGACGACGACATTCACGGCCATCGCGGCGGCCTGGTAGAGGTGCTGCATCGGGCCGAAGGTGATCGTGAGCGCGGGGATCATGACCACGCTGCCGCCGACACCGAGCATCCCACCGAGCGTCCCGGCGAGCAGCCCGATCCCCCCGACGGCGACGAAGTGCCAGACCGACCACGCCTCAAACATCATCGCAGCGTAGTGCAACGGCCGTCGGCTTTAACCGTGTGGCCTCGGCGGGACTAGGCTACGGAGCCGCTCAGTACTCCCAGAACGGGTCGAAGCGGTTGCGCATCCGGTCGAGGTCGCCGCCGGCGAAGTGCCGGAGGTTCTCGAGGAACAACGCCTCGATCCGCTCGGCGTTGCGGTCGGTGCTGCCGGAGAGGTGCGGGGTGATGAGCACGTTCGGCAGGCCCCACAACGCGTGGTCGGTCGGCAACGGTTCGGGGTGCGTCACGTCGAGGCCGGCCCAGGACCGCGGTCGGCTTTCGAGCTGGGTCGCAAGGGCGTCGTGATCGACCAGACTGCCCCGGCCGACGTTGATGAACCCGGCGTCGTCGCGCATCAGCCCGAGCCGGCGTGCGTCCAGGAGCCCGCGGGTGTGACGCGTGCCGGGCAGCGCGGCGACCACCACGTGCGCAGCGGGGAGCTCGTCGTCGAGTTGGTCGAGACCGACGACGCGTTCGACGCCGGGGGGCAGATGGACGCTGGGTTCGCGCCGGACACCGACGACGCGCACCCCGAGCGCCGCGGCGCGTTGCGCGACGTTTCGCCCGATGTCGCCGAGGCCGAGCATCAGGAGCGTCTGCCCGGCGAGTTCGACGAACGGCGCATCGCCGATCCCCCAGACCCGCTCGCGCTGCCGTTCCGAACAAAGGTGCAGGTTCCTACGGAAGTAGAGCAGCAGCCCCAACACGTGCTCGGCGATGGTCGGGCCGAACACGCCCGCCGCAGTGGTGATCGTCCAGTGTTCGGGGGCCTTGCCGTTGATCGACGCGATGCCCGCCGAAGTGGTCTGCACCCAGCGCAGGTTGGTGCCGGCGTCGGGTTGCAGCGCCGGGTCGTCCGTGTTGAACAACGGCCAACCGAGGAATACATCGGCGTCACGCCACGCCTCGGCGAATCCAATGTCGTCCGGCGCACGCTCAAGGAACGTCGTGTCTGGCACGACACTTCGCAACGCGTGGCGGAACTCGTCACGGTGGTGCGGGTAACGGCTGAGAATCAGCATGAGGGGAACTCATTCAGCCTGCGTGCCTCGACGTCGAAACCACCGCACACTTAGCCACGGAATCCCGATCAACCACATGATCAACGCAACGACCGCGAGTGACAATGCCCAAGGGTAAGTGATCCGCCAACCGTACCCCGCCCCGAACAGACGATCCGTGGGGGAATCGAACGGCACCGGGCCCCATTCGAATCGGCGATACCCTTCGGCCGGGACGGTCGCGATTGTCTGTCGACGAGCGTCTTCGTCCGACAACCGCGTGAACCGGATGAACCCAAACTCAAACGCCCGGGTGCGGAATACCTGGTAGTCGTAACGCGGGTGATCGATCGGAGCACCGAGTTCGACTTGAACAAAGAACGAGCCCACGCACAGCGACAGCCACAGCGAGGCGGCAGCAACCAGCGTGATGATCCCGGCGGTCGATCGTCGCATCTCACCCGAGCATCTCGCTCACCGTCTCGCGTTCGCTGACGAGCTCTGAGTTCGTTGCTTCGATCTTCTTCGTCGCGAAGTCGTCCATCGGCAGGCCCTCGACGACCTCGTAGCCGTCCGCGGTGGTCTTGACGGGGAGCCCGGCCCAGACGTCGGGGTGGAAGCCGTACTGCCCCTCGCTCTTGACGGCGACGGAGTGGACCTTGCCGGGCGTGCAGAGGTCGCGGACGTGGTCGACCAGCGCGTTGGCGGCGGAGGCGGCGGAGCTGGCGCCGCGGGCGGCGATGATCGCGGCGCCGCGCTTGCCGACGGTCTCGCAGAACTCGCCCTCGAGGTACGACTGGTCGTTAATCACGTCCGGGGCGGGCTTGGCGTTGATCTTGGCGAGGTGGAAGGCGGGGAACATGGTCGGGCTGTGGTTGCCGAGGATGTAGATGTCTTCGACGGCGGTGGTCTGGACGCCGGCCTTGCTGGCGAGCTGCGACTGCGCGCGGTTCTGGTCCAGGCGGACCATCGCGCTCCAGTTGGTCTCGGGGATGCGGCGGCACTGGGCGGCGCCGATCATGGCGTTGGTATTGGCGGGGTTGCCCACGACCGCGACGCGGCAACCGTCCGCGGCGTGGTCGTCGATGGCCTTGCCCTGGCCGACGAAGATCTTGCCGTTGTCCTTGAGCAGGTCGGCGCGTTCCATGCCCGGGCCGCGCGGCTTGCTGCCGACCAGCAGCGCCCAGTCGGCGTCCTTGAACCCCTCGGCCGGGTCGGACGTGAGCACCATCCCCTGCAGCAGCGGGAAGGCGCAGTCGTCGAGCTCCATGGCGACGCCTTTGAGCGCCTGCATCGCCTTGTCGACGGGGATCTCGATGAGTTGGAGGATGACCGGCTGGTCGGGGCCGAACATCTGGCCGGAGGCGATGCGGAACAGCAGGGCGTAGCCGATCTGGCCGGCGGCGCCGGTGACGGCGACACGGAGGGGGGCGGTGGACACGGGGGCTCCGATCCGCGGCGCGGCGGCCGCACAAACGGGTTTCTCGGGAGACAGGGCGGCCCGCCGGCGCCGACGCGTGGGCGTCGAACAACGGAGTTTCGGGTCGCCAAAACGGCGGTTTGCACGATAGCCGGTGCCGGGGCGCGTGGCAACGGCTGTGACGGTGGTACGGGTCAGGGAAGCGGCGAAAACGCGCGGCGTCTGGCGTTGGGTTCACGCGGGACGGCCGGCGATTCGATGTTGAACACGTGTGGATGGCCGTGGCCCGTCGCCCCGGCGTCCGCACGCGGGGAGTCCTGCTGTGTCCAAACCCACCGCACCGAGCCCGCCTTCGGACAGCTTCGGCCAGGCGCGGCGCGTCCGCGTCGAAAACACCGAGCCCAGTTCGTCCGGCAGCGGCCTGGCGCTCGGGCTCGCCGCGACGGCCGTGGTCCCGGGCGCGCCGCTCGCCGGCGCGGCGTTGGGGCTGACCAAGAAGCGACGCGGCGCGCTCAGCTGGGCAGCGGTCGCACTCGGCGTGGCG
>JANQPR010000230.1 GCA_028285385.1 Phycisphaera sp. | reverse complement strand
CAACGCGGCGTACCTCAAGAAGGTCGCGTTCGGCAACGCCTATTCGCGCGTGCTGATGAAAGAAGACGTGACGCTCCCACGACTCGCACGCTCGGTTGTCGGGAACCTGTACATGGGGGTCGCCCACGCGCTGCGGGCACCGCTGGCCAAGGCCGCCGGCCGAGACCGCGACGCGATGCTGCAGGCCTGCCTGCGCGCGACCGGTTGGGGCGCGCTGTACGGCTGGTGGCTGCGGGCCAAGCGGCGCATCGGGTTGGGCCGCAACGCTTGAACGGACCGCCCGCATGCACCTGCTGATCTACGAATCCGACCCCGGCGGGCACCGGCTCAACTACGTCCGGCTGCTCGTGTCGTTCGCGCGCAACATCACCGAGCGGGTCACCATCGCGGTGACGCCGGGGGCGGTGGAGACGGCCGAGTTCAAGACCCATGTGGCCCCGACGCTGGCGGAACACTCGGCCGAACTGCGGGCCGAGATCCCCGAACACCCGGGCGTGTCACTGGCGGTGGCGCGAAGGCGGGGGGCGGCGTTCATCGAACTCGTGCGTTCGCACCGACCCGACCACGTCTGGCTGCCCTCCGGCGACGGGTTGATCCAAGGGTGGGGTGCGCTGTCGTCCCGGGCACGACGATTACCCGCGGGGTGCCAAGTCGAGGCGGGGCTGCACCGGGTCTCGTGGGCGTACCCCGCGCGGTCGTGGAAAGGCGGCTTCAAGACGCGGGTCAGCGGCATGCTGGCGGAGCGGGCGGGGCTGAGCCTGTGGAACCACGTGGACCCGATCGGCTACGACTGGTTCCTGCGGCACAGGCCCCGGCAAGCCGACCGGCACCGTGTGATCCCCGACCCGATCGAAGTCCGGCCGGCGAAGTCCAAAGCAGACTCGCGACGGGCCTTGGGTCTGCCCGAAGACGGCCGGTACGTCGTGAACGTCGGGCTGCTTGACGAGCGCAAGGGCGTGAACCAACTCGTCGAAGGCTTCCTCCGAGCTGGACTCAACGACAACGACCGGCTGCTACTGATCGGCAAATGCTCCGACGGGCTCACGGCGTTGCTGGGCCGATCGGGCGTGCAGGCGGCCCGGGATGCCGGGCGCATCGTCGTGCTCTCGGGGTACCAACCGTTGGAGACGCTGCTCGACGGGCTGGCCGCGGCAGATCTGGTGTGCACGCCGCACCAGCACCACGTGGGGATCTCGAGCGTCGTGCTGCGGGCGACCGCGGCGGGTCGCCCGGTGCTGACCCCCGCGTACGGGTGGTTCGGGCGGATGGTGGAGCCCTACGGCCTGGGGGTGACGCGCCCGCTCGGTGACGCCGACGAGGTCGCTTCGGCGCTCCCCGGCGTGCTGGACGAGGTGGTGGACTGGACGCCGGGGCCGGCGGCGCAGGAGTTGCTGGCCTTCAACTCGTTGGACAACTTCGAAAGAACCTGGTCGTTCCGCGCCGCGGAGCGGGCGGGGCTCTCGCCGGCTTTGCCGCGGCCCTGGGTCAATCGATAACATGCCGAACCGCGCCGCGGGGCGGGCCGTAACTCCCTCGATTCGGGTGGGTTTGGACCGGACCGAGGACCGATAGTTCTTCCCCGTTGGGCTCGCGGGGGGCTGGGGCCCCCGAAACGCCTGGCCGGCGGCGACCCACTGACTTGACCCCGGGCAACCGCCGATGAGCACCGCGGGCGGCGACGTCGCCGAACCCGCAAGACCGATCCATGGAAGCTGACCCGACCAATATCGGCCTGAGCATGCTCGTCCGCATGGTCAGCAACCCCAAAGGCGCGGTGATCGCCGCGGCGGTGGTCGGGACGTTCTTCGCGCTGCTGTTCTCGCCGCGATGGCTGTGGTGGGCCTTGGCGGGCATGCTGGCAACCTCGACGCTTGCTCCCTACGTCGGCCACGACGACAAGTGGCACCAGCCGGTCGCTCCGCTCGACCAAGTCGTGCTCTACGGGCGCGCCCTAACCGCGATGATGCTGCTGGCCAGTTTGGCCGGCCTGATCACCTATCCGTTTCGCAGCCAGCAGTGGCGCGTCCCCCCCGCGTCAGTGGCATTCTTCTCCCTACACCTGCTGCTGTGTGTCCGTCAGTTCTTCGGTGGCTCGCCACAAGAGGGCGCTTCCCGGCTCGCGATCTACGCCTTGGTCTTCCTCGCATTCGGCATCTTGGTGCCATCGCTTATTGGTTCCACTCAGGACCTCCGCCGGTTGGTACGCTCCCTCGGGCTCGCGGCGCTAGGGTTCGCCCTGCTCAACGTCTTGACCATGGCGCTGGGCTATCACTACGGATTCGTGCACGGACGGTGGTTCGGACTGACGGGCAATCCCAATGCCGCCGCCATGGTCAGCGCACTGCTGCTTCCGGCTTCGGTCGGGATGGCGATGCTCAAGTCTGAGGCCAAGCTCTGGCGTCTCACCTTCTGGGTGACGTCCGGCGTGCTCGTGTTCGTCATCCTCCTGTCCGAATCGCGCGGCGGCGCGCTGACCGCCATCGTGGGGATGATCTTCCTGTTCCGCACACAGTTGGGCAGCCTGATCTTCGTGCTGGTGCCGCTGACCGTCGTGCTGATCATCGTGCTGGGGTGGGCGGGCTACGAGACCTACCACTTCAACCGCTTCGCCTCGACCGACAACACCCGCGAGAGCGCGTTCCTATTCATGATCGATCAATGGTTGAGTAGCCCGGTTTTCGGCTCGGCGTCGGGCTGGGGCGTCGGCGAAAACGCCTACCTGGGGGTTCTGGTCCGCACCGGGATTATTGGCGGGCTTGTGATGATCGTCGTCGGGTTCGTCATTTTGACGCTCATGGCCCGAGCCATCCTCAACCGTAACGCAATGGGCCAGGACGCCGCGACCGTCGACATCGCCGTCGGCGGGCTAATGGCGGTCGCCGCCAACAGCATGCTTGAGGCCACTTTCTTCTCCAACCTGAACCAAACGATCTTCATCATTTATCTATACCTCGCTGTGCTCGACAGCGTGTGTCGGGTCGCGCCAACCGCGTCGCCCACTCACCGCGTGCCCCCAGAGCCGAGCTTCGCCGTGTCCCGCGTCGGGGCCACCTACATGAGCCGCGGCTGATCGATCATGGCCCACGTCGCCGTCGTCGCCAACCAGCCCACGCCCTACCGCGAGCACCTGCTCCGCCGGCTGTCGCGTGAACTCGACGGCGTCACGCTTCACTCCCTCTTCACCGGCCGACGGGGCGACACCACCGTCCCCTGGGAGACCCGCCTCGAAGACATCAACCCCGTCTTCTTCGACTCCGCACCGCCGCTCAACAAGTTCACCCTCCGCCCGGCGATGCGGCTGTTCCACGACATCCGCACTTACTTTGAGCAACACGGCATCGGCCTCGTCGTGCTCAACGGCTACGCCGACCTCACCCGGCAGTCGCTGATCTCCTGGTCCGCCAAGGCGGGCGTGCCGCTGTGGGTCCGCGGCGACTTCAACGTCTTCGACGAAGCCGACAAGTCGCTGTGGAAGCAGGCGACCAAGCGCCGGCTGCTACGCTCGATCGCGAAGCGCGCGACCGGGTTCATGCCCATGGGCACGGCCGGCCGAGCGTTCCTGAACCTCTACGCCGGCGGCGCAACGCCCATGCTGCTTTGCCCGTACGAGCCGGACTACGCGCTGTGGCAACCAAACGACCCCGGGTTCGACGCCGAGGTATGCGGCCGGCTCGGCTTCGACGCGAGCCGTAAACGCTTCCTCTGCTCTGGCCGGCTCGTCTCGGTCAAACGCGTCGACCTCGCGTTGGACGCGTTCGTCGACGTCGCCGACGCGTTCCCGGAGTGGGACCTGGTGCTCGCCGGCGACGGCGTGCTCCGCGAGTCGTTGCAGCAGTCCGTGCCGGCGACGCTGCGCGACCGCGTGAAGTGGCTCGGGTTTCTGCAGGCCAAGGAGCTCGGCGCGGTCTACCGGAGCTGCCACGCGTTGGTGCACCCGGCGGCGAAGGAGCCCTGGGGCCTGATCATGAACGAGGCGGTCGCCGCGGGCCTGCCGGTGATCACGTCTCCGGGCGTCGGCGGCGCGATCGAACTGGTCCGCCACCGAGTCAACGGCTGGATCGTCGAGGAACACACCGCCCCGGCCTTCGCCCGCGCGATGCGTTACGTGGCCACCGATGACCACGCCGCCCAACTCGCCGCCGGCTGCCCGGGCATGCTCGCGCAGTGGCGCACCGTCGCCGACCCGGTGGAAGCGGTCCGAGAAGCACTGCGCCGGGCTTCGCTGCTCTCCCGCTGACCACAACACCCCGGGCACCCGAAGCCGACTCGCCCCGCTAACCGCCCTGAATAGACCCGCGGATCAACCCAACAGATGAGTTTTTCGATGAACACACCGCCCCTTCCGTCCCGCGAGATGACCGTCGGCGTGCTGGCGTTGGGGTACGTCGGGCTGCCGTTGATCCGCACGTTCTGGGACGCGGGCTTCCGGGTGCTCGGCTTCGACGTC
>JANQPR010000229.1 GCA_028285385.1 Phycisphaera sp. | reverse complement strand
GACGTCGAAGCCGAGCACCCGGAAGCCCGCGTCCCAGAACGTGCGGATCAACGGCAGCCCGACGTACCCCAACGCCAGCACGCCGACGGTCATCTCGCGTTGCTTCAACTGCGTGTCCCAGTCCTGACTCACGGCCGAATCGTAACGCATCACCCCGCAGCGCCTTCTGACGCCGTGACGGGTTCCGGCCACCACGCGACCACGTCGACCGGCTCGGCCAAGTGCAGCGTCGGCTCAACGCCCGGCAACTCGATCCCGATCAGCCGCGTCATGTCCAGCCGGTTCAGGTCCCATGCGGCGTCGCGCAGCCGCCACGGCGCATGCCCGATGTCGCCCCGCACCAGCCGCCCACGTTTCAGCGCGTACAGGCAGTAACGTGCCGTCAGGAAGTCGGGCAGCGTTCCGGGCGTCGTGACGAACGGCTCGCCGGTAGCACGGTACCGCGCGTCCAACTCGGCCGGCGGCACCCCACGGTGCGTACGTCGGCTGCGGTAGACCGCCGATGCCGAGCCGTTGCCCGCGTGGTTGATCTCGCAAGTCATCCGCGCATCGAAGTACGGCAACCCAAACGTCCACCGCGCGACCCGCACCGCCAGCCTGTGCTGCGCATCCAACGAGAAGAACCACACCCCGGGCTTGCCGTCGACCGTCACATACGTCCGCAGGTTCAACTCCGGGAACCGCGACAGCCCCGGCACCGCGGGCAGGGGGAACGGTCCGAGCCGCCCCCGCACCCGCGACATCACGAACGGCACCACGCCCAGCCACGCCGACCCGTCGAACGTGTCCAGGTGCGGCCGCAACCGTTCCGGCAGCGCGGGCCGCAAGACCTCGGCGGGCACCGGCCAGTGCGCGAACAGCAGCTCGCTCCACCGCATCGCCATCACCCACGGCCGGCGTGTCGCCACGGCGTGCCCCGGGAACGGCGGCGGAATACTCGCTGGGTCGCCGGCGTTGTTCACGGGCAACCTTAGGGCCCGCCGCCCCGCTCGGCATTTGCCACGGTTTGCCGGGGTCTGACGCCGGTCCTACACTCGAAAGGTCTTCCCAATGGAGAGCCCAACCATGGCCAGCGACGCCGTTAAAGAGTTCACCGACGCCAACTTCGAGGCCGAGGTCGTCAAGTCCGCCCAGCCGGTCGTCGTCGACTTCTGGGCCGAGTGGTGCATGCCCTGCCGGATGCTCGCCCCCGCGATCGAAAAGCTCGCCGCCGACTACGACGGCAAAGCCAAGATCGGCAAGCTCGACACCGACGCCAACCGCGAGGTCTCCGTCAAGTACGGCATCTCCGCGATCCCGACCGTGCTGATCTTCAAGGACGGCGAGGTCGCGCAGAAGTTCGTCGGCCCGGACATCAAGCCGATCGAGTCCGCGCTCGGCGGCTTGGTCTGACCCGACGCCGCGTGGAATCTCAACAACCTGCCAAGCCCCGGGCACAGCCGCCCGGGGCTTTATCATGCGCCGCCGTTGGCCATGGACACGAATGACCACCAACCCGTCACGCTGCGCCGCGCCCGTGTGGACGACGTCCCGACTATTGGGTCGTTGATCAACGACGCGGCCGAGTTCGGGCTGATGCTGCCCAAGAGTTGGGCCCAGCTGTACGAGAACGTCCGCGAGTTCGAGGTCGCTACGGACGGAAACGGTTCAGTCGTCGGGGTCTGCGGCCTCTCAATCATCTGGGCCGACCTGGCCGAGGTCGTGTCGCTGGTCGTCGCGCCGTCGCACCGAGGGCAGGGGCTGGGCCGGCGTCTGGTCGAGGCGTGCCTGCACGAGGCGCAGCAGCTCAAGCTCCGCCGGGTGATGACGCTGACCTACGAGCGCGCGTTCTTCGAGAAGCTCGGGTTCGCGGTGCTCGACCGCCAGCAGTTGCCGCTCAAGGTCTGGGCCGACTGCGTCCGCTGCCCAAAGAACGAGGCGTGCGACGAGATCGCGATGGTGCGGGTCTTCGACGGCGTCCCCGCGCCGCCGCTGCCCCCGGCCCCCGCGCCGTCGAACTTCGAGCCGCCCGTCGTGCTGACCAACCTGACCAAAGACGGCGGGCCCGTGGTCGAAGACCACGCGTGACTCAGCGCGTCGTTGCCTCGCTCGCTTCGTCTTGCGGGGGCGGGAGGAACTCCAAGGGAAGCATCGGCAGCCACGCCGCGGTGTGACGCAGGTGGTCGCCGTGGTCGTCCCCGGTTTCCCCGGCATACCCGAGCACGTGAAGCCCGCCTGCGCCCACTCGCTCAACAAGCTCCATCTCGCCGGTCTCGGTCTCGGTCGCGGTCGCGTCTTCCTCGGCGACCGGCGCGTAAGCCAGGCTCAGCATCTCCGCCAGCGCCGCCGCGCACTCGTGCGTCCCCGCGTAACCACCCGGCGGCAGGTACGAGTGCGTCACGACAAACGTTTTCTCCTCCGCCACGGCACGCTCGGCAAACGCGACATAAGGCGACACGTGCGCCGGCTCGACCTGCCGCGTCTTGTTCCCCGCCGCGTCCCGAGCGTAGCCGGCGTACATCGAATCGGTCAGCAGCACGCCGTCGATGCGTTCGACGTACTCCGGCGATTTCAGGATCTCGCGAACGGCGCCGTAACCCGCGCTGAACGACACAAGGTTGATTCGGCCCACTTTCAAGGGCTCGTCGGGATGCATAGGAAGCGCAAGGTGCTCTTCCGTCTCGTTGAGCAATCGACTGAACCGTTCATGGTCTTCAAACGGCACGCGGTACGCCGAAGACAACCCGCCGTAGTGGACGGTGACGACCGCGGCGTTGATGCGGTGCGTGTCGACCACGTCGGCCATGATGCGCTGCCCGCCGTGGAAGTGGACGATCAGGTCGACCCGGCCGTCGCGCGGCGTCAGATGCCGGGGCGTGTAGAGCCGGCCCGACTCCAAGTTGGTCCAGAGCCGCTCTGCTTCAGGGGCCACGACGGGTTCGGCAGCCAGCCCGTGACCCGACACGCTCAACACCAGAAATGAAGCCAAACACCTCGGCACAACGGTTTCCAGCAAGCGATTCGATGTCCGCATGGCCAAACTCCTTTCGTAGGAGTGTCGTTGACGGCTCAGCCCAACGCTTCGAGTTGCGCTTCAACGTCCGCGAGTTGTTGGCGGGTCGCGGCGAGCTGGTCGCGGGTTTCCTGCACGAGGTGGGCCGGGGCCTTGTCGACGTAGCTCTTGTTGCCCAGGCGTTTCTCGAAGTTAGCGACGGACTTGGCCAGTTCGTCGCGTTTCTTCTCGAGCGCGGCGCGCTGCGCCGAGGTATCGCCGCCCAGGCCGTGCAGGAAGATCTTGCACCCGCCGGCCAGCACGACCGCGGCGCCCTCGGGCGGCCGGACGCTGGGCCCGAACTCCCGGCCGCGAAAGCCCGCCAGCGTCTCGGCGATCCAGCGGTTCTCCGCCACGGATTTGGCGATGGCGGCGGGTTCTTCGCTGGACAGCTCGATCGTGTCGCGCGGCGGGACTTTCAGCCGAGTCCGTGCCTCGCGGATGGCGCCGACGATCTCCTGGGTCCGACCGAACTCGGCCTCGGCGTCCTCGTCGATCAACACGTTTGCCGCCTCCGGCCAGTGCGCGAGCACCAGCAGCTCGCTCGGTTGCAGCATCAAGCCGTCCACCGACCGCGTGTCGGGCCAGGCGTCGTTCAACGCTTCCCACAGCCGCTCGGTGACGAACGGCATCGCCGGGTGCAGCAGCCGCAGCGCCGCGTCCAGGCACGCCGCCAGCACGCGCTGCTGCGTCGGGTTCTCGGCCACCGTCGGCTTCACCGCCTCGATGTACCAGTCGCAGAGGTCCCGCCAAAAGAAGTCGTAGCACGCCGTGGCGTACTCGGCGAAGGCGTACCCCGCGAGCGCCTTGTCGCACTGCCGGACGGTCCGTGCGAGCCGCGACAGGATCCAACGCTCGGTCAGCTGCGGCGACAGCGCGTCCTCGGCCTCGTGCGCCCCGGCGTGGTCCAGGTTCGACAACGCGAACCGTGTCGCGTTCCAGACCTTGTTGGCGAAGCGCTGCCCGAGATCAAACTTCTCCGAGGTGTTGCGTGCCAAGGGCATGTCGTCGGTCGGCGTCGCCTCGCCGGACGCCAGGCCGTAGGAGGACACGCACTTCTTGCCGTTGTGCTCCTGGATCGGCGCGGCGACCTTGTGCCCGGCCTTGGTCGTGATGAAGTCGGGGTGGATCGTTTCGCCGGTGTGCGGGTCGACCATGTCGACGGGCAGGCGGACGTCCTGCGTGTGGGTGGTCATGGACGCGAGGGTGAAACGCATCGCGTCGCTGCCGTGGGAGTGGATGATGTCGACGGGGTCGACGCCGTTGCCCAGGGACTTGGACATCTTTTGCCCGTGCCCGTCCTGGATCATCGCGTGGATGAACACGTCCTTGAACGGCAGTCGGCCCTTGAAGTAGAGGTTGAACATGACCATCCGCGAGACCCATAGCGTGATGATCTCGCGGGCCGTGCAGAGCACGGAGGTCGGGTTCCAGGTGTCGAGTTCGGGCGTGTCGTCCGGCCAGCCCATCGTGGACAGCGGCCAGAGCGCGGAGGAGAACCAAGTGTCGAGGACGTCGGGGTCACGCTCAAGGCCGTGGAACTCCAAGACGTCCACAACGTCGGCGTCTTCACCTTCGGGGTCGTGCACCGCCACGAAGAACGCGGTGAGATCGGCGTCCTGCAACTCAAAACTCTCGAGCGATACGAACTCGCCGCGGTACTGCACCGCAACGCGACCTGCCTGTTGCCAAGCCATGATCTGGGCGGTGAAGCTGGCGAGGTCTTCGGGCAACTGCTTCGCGGCGTGATCGCGACGCCACACCGGGATGCGGTGCCCCCACCACAGTTGGCGGGAGATGCACCAGTCGCGCAGGTTTTCGTGCCAGGCCTGGAAGGTCTTGGCGTAGCGCGGCGGGGTGAAGGTCAGGCCGGTCTGCTGCGACTCGGGCTTGGTGTCGAACGCGGTGTTATCTGACGCTTCGCGTTGGCTCTCGTCCATCGCGCGGAGGGCGGTGCCCTTGAGCCGGTCGTCGGTGACCTTGAGGTACCACTGGTCGGAGTAGTACGGCTCGACGGGTACGTGGCTGCGGTAGCTGTGGCCGACGGCGTGGCGGTAGGGCTTGATCTCCTGCATCAGGCCGTGGTCTTTGAACCACTGCACGACGGCCTTGCGGGCGGCTTCGCGTGAGAGGCCAAGGATCGGCTGCAGGTCGGGGTTGTTTTCGGGTTGTTCGTCCGCGGGCCAGCCGTGGTCCTTGGAGATGGACGCGTCGGGGGCCATGACGTTGACGATCGGGAGGTCGTGGCGTTGGCCGATGTCGTAGTCGTTGGGGTCGTGGGCGGGGGTGACCTTGAGGAAGCCGGACGCCATGCGGGCCTTGCCGTCGTCGCTGTCTTCGTCGGGGATCACCACGTAGTCGTCGCCGATGATCGGGACGATGCGGTTGACGATCGGCAGCTTCACGAACTGCCCGATGAGCTTGGCGCGCGGCGCGTCGTCGGGGTTCACGGCCACGGCGGTGTCGCCGAGCATCGTCTCGGGGCGGGTGGTGGCGACGGTGGCGAACTCGCCGGTGTCGATCCAGTCGTCGGGGTTCGGAGCCGATGCTTCGCTGCGCTCAGCACCCGGCTTGGGTCGGACGATCGGGTACTTCATGTAGTAGAAGTTGCCGTCGATCTCCTCCATCTCGACCTCGTCGTCGGCGAGCGCGGTTTGCGTCACCGGGTCCCAGTTGACGAGGCGCTTGCCGCGGTAGATCAGGCCGTCCTTGAAGAGTTGGAAGAACGCCTCGCGCACGGCGCGCGACCGGGCATCGTCCATCGTGAACGCCTGCCGGCCCCAGTCGCAGGAGCAGCCCATGGCCTTGAGTTGGTCGGTGATGCGCTGCTCGTACTCGTCCTTCCAGTCCTGGACTTTGGCGATGAACGCGTCGCGGCCGTTCTTGCCGTCGGCTTCGTCACGTTTGTAGTCCTTGAGCGACTTCTTGCCTTCCTGCTGGAGGCGTTTGTCGACGACGGTCTGGGTGGCGATGCCGGCGTGGTCGGTGCCAGGCAGCCAGACGGCGTTCTTGCCGGCCATACGGGCGTGGCGGACGAGCACGTCCTGCAGCGTGTTGTTGAGCGCGTGGCCCAAGTGCAGCGCGGCGGTGACGTTCGGCGGAGGGATGACGATGGAAAACGGCTCGCCGTCGTCGGAGGGTTGCGCGGCGTAGGCGTTCGCGGCCTGCCAGCGGCGGTTCATCTCGGCCTCGACGTCCGCGGGGTTGTACTGCGGCGGCAGTGCCCCGGCGGGCGCGTCGGGCTTGGGCTTCGTGGCGCGGGTGGTGGTCATGGCGATCGCGGGGGGTCAAGGTCGGACAGGATCACGCGCCGCGAGCCGGGCGTGAACGTCGTCAACGCATGGAATGGAAGGGAACGGACAACGGCCGTGGCCGAGTGGGGGTCGACCCCTCAGCTAACGGCGACGCTCAACGGGATGAACCGCTGCCCGAAGGACATGACCGGATTGTATCGGCCGATCCGCGGGGCTCAATGACCCGGCCGAGCCCGCCCGGGAGGGGATGGAAGATTCGGGGCTTGCATCGACACGCGGGGCGTCGTGATGGCGGCGAGTTTCGCGGCACGACGGAGGGGAGTTCTGGTGGAGATAAACAAGCCCACGGCTTGGTGGCCGTGGGCTTGGAGGTTGCGGAAGGTTGGCCCGGGAACTCAGTCGCGTGATTGCCTGCGGCGGAGGGCCACCGCGCCGGCCAGCGCCACCGGCAGGACCGTTGGCTCGGGCACGGCGACGAAATCAACGCTGAAGGGGGCGGAGTCGCCGTAGGTCGTGGCGGCACCGGGCGTCAGGTCTACCAGCACAAACGTCGCGGAGTAGGCCGACCCCGCCGCGGCCGATCCGCCCACCGAAAAGACCGGGTCGAAGGACCAATCACTCCCGGTGCCCAGCGTGATCACGTCGTTGATCGCGTTGAACAGCGGCGTGTTCGAGTTGTCGGTGATCGCCAGACCGGCGGTGTGGTCCACGAGCTTCAACCCGACGGTGACGCCCGCGACCGACGACTTGTAGGCCCCGCCGCTGGCGTTGAGCAGGTGGTGCCCGGGGTGCATCTCGGGCGAGAGCGGGTCGCCGTCGTCGAGGCCGTCAAACGGGAACAGCGCATCGATCGGCTTGACGGTGAGGTCGCTGTACTCCTGCTCGACGTCGCTCTGGTCCGAGCCGACGGGGTAGTGGTTGAAGCCGAGCCCCGAGACGAGCTTTCCCGAGAGGGCGCCCGAGCCGGGCAGCAGGATCAGGCCATCGTCGCCCTGATAGGGCTCGGGCAAGCGGTTGTTGGTGCTGAACGCGGTGGTCGGGCTGCCCACCGGGCCGGTGTAGCTGTAGGCGCCGATGCGGTGGAAGTGGTTGACGAGTGGGTTGTCGGGGAACACGTGCGACAGGACGAGGGTGAGGCGTTGGTAGTTGGGGTTGGGCAGGCCGGAGTACGTCCCGAAGCCGACGTTCTCGGCGTTGTCGATGGCGACGTGGTAGTTGGCGATGCCGGGTTCCAGCGTTTCGCTGGTGACGGGGGCGGCCAACACCGCGACGGCGGACAGGAGCGATCCAGTAAGGAAGAGTTTTTGAGAATCCATTATCAACAATCTCCATAAAAAAACCTGATCCGGAACGCCCGGAACATTGAAATGGTCGAAAAGGTGGGCCGTCAGGCGGTTCGGCCCCGCCTCGACGCGAGCCAGGCACCGACGCCGAGCAACAACCCGGTCGTGGGTTCGGGTACCGCCGACGCTACAAAGTCCGGGGCGCTGGTGCTGCCCCAGTTCTGCAGGACACCGTCGAGCTCGTTCTGGTCCACGGTGCCGTCGAACGGCCCGCCATCCACGAGCGCGGCCTCATCGCCGGTGAACGTGCCGGTGCCCCAGTTCTGCAGCACGATGTCGAGGTCGCCTTGTTCGACCTGGCCGGAGGCGTCGTAGTCGCCCGGGAGGCCGGCGGCGAGGGCCGCTTCGAGCCAGGTTTGGGCGGCGGCTTGCGGGTCGTCTTCCACCACGGGGAGGATGCCGTTGAAGATGATGTTGTCGCTCTCGTCGCGTTCGTACTTGCCGTTAAACAGCAGGTAGAACGGGTCCGAGCTCTCCAACCCGTCCTGATGCAGACGGAAGGGCAGGAGGTAGAACCCGTCGTCGGGGGCGTTGCCGGCGTCGCCGCGGACCAGGAATGAGACGTGCTTGTGGACGCCGCCGCTGCCGTTGGTGCGGTCGAGCACGAAGCCGGGCTGGTCGGTGGACTCGCCGGCGACGCTCATGTTCACGAATCGCGACAGCCGGACCTCCAGGCTGTGCCCGGCGGGCGCTTCGCCGAACTCGACGTCTTCGAGGAAGTCGCCATCCTCGTCGTCGTCGACGCCGTCCCAGTAGAACAGCGTGCTGGGCGTGTCGCCGATCGGATCGGCCACGGCGGGGATATCGAAAGACATGTCTGTCGAGGGCAGCAGCGTGAAGTCCCCGGAGGCGAAGAACCCGGGCGCGCTGACGCCGTGGAAGCTCGACTGCAGGATCTCCAGCGGCTCGATGAACACCGAGGCGTCTTGGACGAAGGTCTCGGTGTCGAAGTCGTAGAAGCCCGTGAGGATCTGGCCGCCGGGGTCGGCCCCGTTGGAGTCGTAGGGGTTAACGTCGACGTGCTGGTTGCCGGACTGGGCGTGGGCCCCGGCGGTGAGGCAGCAGGCGGCGAGGCTCAGGACCAGCGGGTGCATGGGGCGGAAACGCATCGGGTTCACCTTGATCGAGAAACGCGTGCAAACGGCCGGCCGAGCGTCAACCCGGCCGGCCGGTCTTTCTCCCCCGTCCCCCGCTTTCCCCCCCGTCCCCGCGCGATTCTTTCCCCGGGTCCAAGGAGCAGGTGTTGGGCCGGGCGTCACTTCGTGGCGCGGCGGCGACGCAGCAGGGCCAAGCCGCCGAGCGCGGCGAGGGTGGCGGTGCCGGGCTCGGGGACGATGTTGTCCTCGACGTATCCCTCCGCGGTTTCGAGCAGGGCGTCCAGCGTGTCGTCGTTGTAAGTCGTGCCGCCGTAGCCGAACAGGTGGAACAGCGTCGTGCCGGCGATCGAGCTGTCGCTGGTGCTGTAGTCCAGGGCGAGCAGGTAGATGCCGGCGCCGGTCGCGGCGTCGGTCGCGCTGCTGAGAAACTCGATGTGGTCGTGCGCGGTGCCGAGCCCGTCGGACTGCCACGGCGAGAGCGTGGTGGCGGGCAGGTTGGCCGAGCCGTCGAGGTCGATCTCGTTAAGGAACGGGTCTTCGAGGATCAGGTCCTGCGGGAGGGCGCCGAAGCTGGGCGTGCCCGTGCCGTCCCAGTACGCGGCGTTGGTGCCGAGCACGGGCAGCAGCGCGACGTTGATGTTCAGGGCGGTGTCGGCCGGGAAGGCGAAGCTGATGCCGTCCGGGTCGTTGGGGCTGCTGCCGTCGGTCGCCATGCCGGGCTCGTCGCCACCGGGGTTGGGCGAGCCTTCCCAGGACGGCTCGAACTCGCCGATCACGACTTCCTCGGTGGTTGGCTCGATGACCACGCCCGTGCCGCCGTCAAAGTCGTACCGCCCGACCGTGAGCTGGTTGTTCTCGACGTAGAACATCAGGTCGCCACCGGCGCCGGCCATGGCGTCGGTGCCTTGGGTGACGGCGGCGATGCAGGCGCCGCCCGCGAACGCGGCGCACAGCAAACGAAACCGGGAGACCGAGGAACGGCGGGGGGAAAGCGAAGTCAGCATCATCATTTCTCCAGGAGTACAGATCAGAAAAGGCGTAACAAAGGCGGCGCTACGGCCGGGCGATCATCGGGTGGGGGTCGAACCGGTTCGTCAACTCGTCGAGGAACACGTCGCCGAACGGGTACGCGCCGGCGTGCCCGTCGAGGAAGGCGTAGTTGGCGACGCTGTCGAAGCGGCGTGGCGGCCCGGACACGACGTTGATCTCGACCTGTTGGGCGGCGTTCGACGCGACGATCGCGCCGCCCGTGCCGAAGCCGTCCCACTCCTCGGGGTGGGGGTGGTCTGAGCCGGCGAAGTCGCCCTCGTGGGCCATGGGCAGGAAGTGCACGAGGTCGCTCGCGCCGCGGAGCCGTTGGATCTGCAGGTACGCGTTGCCGCCGCGCGGGTCGGCCGGGGGCCAAGGGTTCAGCCCGTTGCCGTCCGGGTCGCCGAGGAAGCTGTTGATCCCGTAGCTGGTCTGGCGGAAGAGGACGCCGGGCGTGTTGGGCACCGGGACCGCGTCGCCGTCTTCCCAGTGCGGCGAGTCGTCGAGCGGGCTGCGGACGACGACGCCCGCCCCGTAATCCGCGAGCGAGTTGATCCAGGCAAGTTCCGGGTTCACCGGCGCGGTGCCGTGCGGCAGGCCGGCGTTGATCAGGTGCCCGTCGTGGTCCGTGAGATACGCCTGGTGGGCGAGTTCGAGCTGACGGAGCTGCGACAGGTCGACCGTGGCCTGGGCCGACCGCCGGGCCTGCGACAACGCCGGCAACAGGATCGCGACCAGCAGGGCGATGATCGAGATCACCACGAGCAACTCGATGAGCGTGAAGCCCACGTGGACACGACGGGCGGCCCGCCTTGCCAGAATTTGATTATTGATTATCACTTGCAGGGATGATAAATCGTTCGCGGCTGGGGTCAAGCCCGAACACCTCGGATTCTCCACTCGCCACGACCCCGGCTGGTCGCCGTTTGTGGGCCGTTAACGCCGCCGTGCCGCGCTCAGGCCCACCAGCCCCAACACGGCCGCGCCGGCGGGCTCGGGCAGGCTCGCGGGGGCTAACGCCGGGGCCTGTGTCGATCCCCAGTTCTGCAGGACCCGGTCGAGCTCGGCCTGTTCGATCGCGCCGTCCGGCAGGTCGTTGATCCACCCGTCCGGCACGGGCGGGGTCGCGTCTCCCCAGTTCTGCAGCACGAGGTCCAGGTCTCCCTGCTCGACTTGACCGTTGCCGTTGTAGTCGCCCTCGGTGGTGACGAACGCGTCGGCGACCAACTTCAGGTCGAAGCCGTTGGTCGTGCCGTGGTCTTCGAGGATGAACTGGACGTGGTGGCTCCCCGCGGGCAAATCGCCGAGGTCGAAGGTGTGCTCGCCGGGGACGGCGAACCCGGGCCGCATCCGCCCGCCGATGAACTCGCCGTTGAGCCAGACGTACACGCCGTTGTCGACCCCGACCTCGGCCACCAGGCCCGTGATCGCCTGGACCTCGAACGCGTACGCCAGGGCGATCTCCGTGTTCACGGCCCAGTTGATCGTGGGCGAACTGATCTGGCTCCACCCCGGCGCGCTGAAGTCGGGCGAGACGGGGTCGAGCCAGTCGCCCAACACCGCGGCCGCCGCGCTCAGGTCCGGTGCCTCGCCGGGCCCGAAGTTTTGGGCCGGGTCACCCGAGACCGGGAAGTGGGGCTTACCGTTGACGGAGCTCGTGCCGTTGAGGAGCGTCCCGATCTGGTCGTTGACGAATGCCGGGTCGTCGGTGGTGACGATGGTGACTTGCGCCGCAACGGGCCCTGCTATCGCCACCAACGCCGCCGAGGCCAACCATCCCGGGCGCGAACGTCGGGCGCGGCGACAGAACGAAGCGCCGTGACCCGGTCGCTCACACGACGTGAGGGTCTCTCTCATGAGGTACCTCCGTTTCGCTTTTCCACAACGCCGTTCGCACGCTGCCAAGGCAGTCTCGCATACCCGGGCGTTGCGGACCAGAGGTTGCGGGTAAACCCCGTCAGCCGGCCGCGCAGTCCGCGCACCGGCCGTGCAGGACGATGTCGTGGTCGTCGAGTTCGAATCCGGGCGGCAGCAGCATTTTCAGGTTCCCCGGGCAGCCGTCCAAGTCGAACACACGGTCGCAGACGTTGCAGCGGAAGTGGTGGTGGTGCCCGAGGTGGGCGAGTTCGTACCGCGTCGGGCCGGTCGCCATCTCGACCGGTTGAAGCCAGCCGCCCTCGACCCCGGCCGAGAGCGCCCGGTACACCGTCGCGATGCCCAGGCCCGGCGCGGCGCTGCTGGCGGCGTCCAACACCTCTTGTGGCGCAAGCGGGCGCCCGGCCGACTCGATGGCCGAACGGATCGCTTCGCGTTGGGCGGTGTTGCGGGACATGGACCCATCGTGGTCGACCGGTGGCCGGGCGTCAACGCGCGCGGCGGCCGCGGGCCTGCGGCTTCCGGCGAAACTCGGTCGGGCTGGTGCCGGTCGACGCTCGAAACCTGCGGGAAAAGTACAACGGGTCATCGAAGCCGACTTCCGCGGCGACCTGACCCACCGGCAACGCGGTCCGGCGAAGCAGGTCGGCCGCGCGCCGCAGGCGCACGCCCTCGAGGTAGCGCATCGGCGGCTGCCCGACCGCGTCCACGAACCGGTGGGCGAACCGCGACGCAGACCACGGCGACAACGCTGCCAACGTGTCCACGGACCACGGCTCCGCGGAAGTTTCGTGCATCACATCCAGCACGTCGTGGATCGGGTCGTGTGGGTGACCAGCGGGTCTGTCCATGTTTTGCGCGTCGTGGATCAGCAGCAACGCCGAATAGAGCGCCGCGAGGGCCAACTCGGTCGCGTGCCCCCGGGCCGACCGCTCGTAGCCCAGGGCGTCGGCCAGGTGGCGCTGCACCGCGTGGCGGTCGCCACGCCGCCGGAGGTGGACATGACGGAGCCGGCCAAGCCGGGTTGGCCAGTCGAGGCAGCGGCGCCAGTGCGTCGCCGGGCGGAAGTGAGCCCAGAGCAACACCCAGCGTTTGGTCGTGGGATCGGTCGCGTAAGCCTGCGGCACGCCGGGTGGGTAGAGGGTCACGTCTCCGGCGCGGGACGACCACCGGCTGTGCTCATCCTCGTACCGCCCGCCGCCACGCACGGTGTAGATCAGCAACCAGTCGGCCGAGCCGGCGGGCCGTTGCGTCCGGTAGTTGACCCCGCGGTCGAACCGCCCGGCGACGATGGGGTGGTCCGCCGGGGCACAGGGTTCTCGTCTGGGCCGCATAGCAGGATCCTACATGTCTACGACGGGATCGGCCATGGCCTCCACATGACTGATGTTCGACAATCCGTGCCACACCGCCCGAGGGTCTCGCCATGCCGGATCAACCGACCACCGAAGAATGGATCACCACTGCCGGGCTTGTCCGTTGGCGCGACGAGGGCTACGTGATCGCGCGTGGCCTGTGGTCGCCGGGGGAAGTCGCCGCGTGCAAGGAAAGGTTCATCCGCCTCAACGCGGAAGGACGCGACGGCGTGCCCGACATTCGTCGGACCAACCTGGGAGAGAGCGACCCGCTGCGGCTCTGGCCCCGCGTGATGCAGCCTCACCGCTTCGACGACCTGAGCCGGTCGATGCTGCTGGACCGACGGGTCCAGGCGGTGTTGTCTGCGC
>JANQPR010000228.1 GCA_028285385.1 Phycisphaera sp. | reverse complement strand
GAAGCCGTTGTTGACGGCCTGCATGGTGCCCTGGTTGGTGAACCCGTGGGTGATGCCGGGATCGACCGTCAGGGTGCCGCCGTTGACGTCGGCCGAGACCAACGCGCCAGACTGGTTGATCAGCCCCATGTCGTCGTCGCTGAGGGTGCCCGCGCCACGGATCGTGTGGCCGCTCGCATGGGTCAGAATGTTCTGAACGCCGCCGACGTCGTCGATGAAGTTGTTAGCCCCGCCCAGAACCAGCTCGCCGCTGCCCGAGAGCGTGACGGCGTTGGTCAGGCGGAACCGCACCGCGGTCCCGGTCGAATTCAACGAGATGACGCCGTTGTTGGTAATCGCGCCCCGGACATTCAGGAAAGTGTTGTTCGCGACGGACAGCTGGTGCTTGGTCGCCACGCCGGTGTCGTTGATGGTCAGGTCACGGGCGCCGCGCGTGATCCCGGGGCCGACGGTCACGACCACCGGCGTCGCAGGATCGACGGGGTTGTGGATGGTGACGACGTCGTTGTCGGCGCTGTTGGGCTCGACGCCGACATCCCAATTGGCGCCGACCTGCCAATCGCCGTTGCCGTTGACGTTCCAGATGAACGGGGCCGGGATGCCCGCGGTCGCACGGGTCGCGAATAGAACCCCGCCCGCGGTCAGCGCCGCGATGATCAAGGTGTTTCGTACGCCCGTCGCAGATTGGGCGGGTTTCATCGCATCCCACATAGTGTTTTTCCTCTCTCTAGTGGCTTTTCGGAAATGGATATGAAAAGCTTCTCCATGTTGCCGCCAATCTAGCGGTTCACTTGGCCTGGACAAAGGGGGGAACCCAGCTTTGGATTTGTTTTGTATGGAGTCGCGTGCCAGAATATCTAGGGTTTTCCCGAAAGCAATTGCTCAGCTTTGCGGGTATCCGCGCGCGAGCTGTTCCAAAATATTGGTGCTCGAAAAGTCTCCGCCACGAACCCGTGTTTCGATGACCAGATTACTCGATGAAGTCATGTTAGCGAGCCAAGCTGATGAAGAACGACAAGACAGCATTCCTTGGTGACGGGTTTGGTGGAGTTCTTTGACATGTATAGATGTCTTTCTTGCGCGCTGCGGGCTTTACGCGGCACGTCGGTAGTAGTGCTTCAACAATCCACCGAGCTGTAACCGGCACCCAACACATGAGGGCAGCGCTGTGTTTGACCGATCGGTGGTTAGCTTGAGTGTCGGTCGGCTGCTCAGGACTTGGTTCCCAAGACTTTGGTGCGGGCGGTGTCGGTTGTAGTACTCGACGTAGGTCTGCACCAAGTGGTCCAGGTGCCGTAGGCCGAAGCACCAGAAGTGGTCCAGGCACTCACGTCGGATCGAAGCGATCCACGACTCGGCGTACGCATTGGCGTTGGGAGCCAGGAACGGCGTGTTTACAATCTGGATGTCTGCTGTGCGCAGCAGCCTGTCGAAGCCGCGGGTGAACTTGGTGTCCCGGTCGTGGATCAAGTGGGTTGCTTCAAGCCCTTGATCCTCCAACCACATCATGAAGTTGCGTGCCTGCTGCTTGACCCAGTCCTCAGTTGGGTGGAGCGTACTCGGCGAGCACCAGACGCGGCGGGTGCCAACATGGACGAAGGCAAACACGTACCCAGGACGCTGGCCGCCAAAGGTACAGATGTTTTTGACAAAGAAGTCGCAGGCCACCAGGGTGTTCATGTGGATCTTCATGAACACGCCCCAGGGCTGATACTCGGGCCGGTCTGACTGATCGGGCCGCGGCCTTGAGAAGCCCCCTTCTTCACGCAGCACGCGTCGCACGCTGCTCTTGCCCACCGGGCAACGCAACTTGATCAGTTCCCCCACGATGCGCAGGTACCCCCAGCCCGGGTTCTCTCTGGCCAAGCGAATGATAAGTTCACGAAGAGTCTTGGTGATAGAGCGCGGCCGACCAACCCGGCCGGGTGACCGCCCCTCACGGTGTTCTTTGAGCCACCGCTTGTAGGTGCGCGGCGCCACCACCGTGATCAATCCACGAACTTTGTGCTGAAACTCTGCACCGATGGCTAAAAGCCGCGATCGTTCCTCTGGGGACAGCACCAGGTGGTGTGACTTGATCCGCGACCGCAGGATGCAGTTCTCTTCACGCAGGAACCGGATTTGGGCGTCCCGCCGACTCGATACCGACTCCCATAGGAGGCACAGAAGGGCGTAAGCCACATGATTCACCCGGAACCTCCCTTGAACGTAAGTCCAGAACCGGTAAGGCGCCAACAATATCGAACACCCCTGAAGCTAGCCGGGGTGGGCGGTATTTGGGATGGCGGTTTACCCTTGTCCTTGTGCCGAGGTTGGGCTGCCGCGGACGTGCAGAGAAGGCGTGTCGGGGCCAAGAGGCCTGACAGCCGGCAAGTCATTGCGAGGCAATGACTTGCCAGGATCTGACCAGCCTGGCACCTGACACAATTGACAACATTAAGCCGCCAACAGGCACGGCCAAAGAACTTTGAAATCCCACCTCTGGCTACAGAGACCAGTATCCATATTCAGTAGAACACTCCGCTCACCGTCGTAGACCGCTTCCATCCAGCACGCGGAGTAGAACTCTTGCGGATCGATCGCCGGCGATCGGCCGTCGGTCTCGGCGCGCTGCGACGCCGCGATCAGCTTGTTGAGCGACAGAAACGCGCCGCGGGCCGCCCACTCCCCGATGGTGAAGCGGTCCTGCATGATGACGTCCGGCGGATCGCCGCCCGCGATCGCCGTCATCAGCTTCTGGGCGTCGCTGCCGCCGGTGTACTGCGACGTCACCACCCGCCAACCGGGGTGCTGGCGTTCGAACGCGGCCAGCGCCGCTTCCAGCCCGCGGTCTCGCGCGTCTACCCATACTCGTAACTCACGCGATGTGTCTGACGATTCTGCGACGCCAGGGACTGACGCAAAACAAACGCACAGGAGCCACCGAAGCCAAACGACGGTGGCGCATCGGAATAGATCGCGCCGCGGAAAGGCACCAAACTCGTGCGTCACGTCCGGTGAATCGGACCAGCGACCGGTTCCGAGTCGAAGAGACGGCCCTCGCCTCAATGTTCTGCGGTTCCGAGGAAAGGCAGGTTGCCGGCCGCGACGCTGCCACGGCCGTCTTCCACCCGCAGGTAGAGGCGGTAAGGCCCGGGCACGTCCGGCACGGTAACGACCGCCGCGTCGGGAACCTCCGCATCGACCAACCCCGGTAGCGGCTCGTGCGACGGTGGCTCATGATCTCCCCACTGGTCAGGCGGGACGCGCTCGGGGCGAACCTCCCAACGGTAGGTCAGCGGGTCGCCGTCCGCGTCGACCGCCACGGCCTGCGCTATGAATCTGTCCCCAGCAGTCAGCTTCGAAAGATCTCGGTCGGCGGCCAGATGCAACAACCGGGGTGCGCGGTTCTCGGGCCAGCGCCCCGACCACGCGAAGGTCATCGCATCAAACGTGCCCAGCCGGTCTCCGCCCGGGGCGTAGGCCGAATGCCAGCCGGGTACGTCCTTGTCATCGCCGCCCCAGTAGAACCAGTAGGAGCCCAGGCAACGCCCCGCGCGTACCGCGGGTTCGATCGCACCGAAGTACACCGCTAGGCAATAGTCCGCGAACTCGCTGCTGCTGTCCTCCTCCGCGACCGCCCATGAGGTACGACGATCGACCGCTGCTCCGAACTCGGTGACGACGATCGGCTTGCCGAGGCGCGCCTGTGCCGCCCGGCGTGGCAGGGAGACGGCCCCGCCGTACGTGTTAAACCCGATCACGTCGACATCGGGCAGCCGTTCACGGAGGAAGTCCGCTTTTTCACCGTCCGGATCGCCCAACTCGGCGACGACGGTCATGGTGGGATGATGTGGGTCGAGCTCCTTGACCATCGCGGCGACGTCGTTGACGTGGTCGTAGACATCGACCCGTCCGACAAAGTCGAACGCGAGTTCCGTCTCGTTCCCAACGCCCCACATCAACAAGGCCGGGTGGTCCTTGAACCGCAAGACCGCATCGCGTGCGCGTGCTTTCTGAGCCGCTACTTGCTCGGTGTTGTCGTAGCTGAAGCCGTCCTCGCCTTCGTGCTTCAGCCAGATGCCGACGGTTACCGTGAGCCCGAGCGCGTGGGCACGGTCCAGATACTCACGCAGGTCGTCGCCAACACCCCAGGTCCGCGTCGAGTTCGCGCCCGCCGAGGCGAGCGCTTCCAGGTGCCGCAACGGTGCGCCCGCCCCTCGGATGACGTAGGGCTTGCCGTTGCGGAGCAACTCGTAGCGCCCTTCGCTCTGGCGGATATCCACCCGAGACGAGGCCGACGCCCAAACCCCAGGGATCAGCAGACCCAATGCCGCCATCCACCCCAGTCCACGGCGTATCGATCGTGTTAGCAAAGCACGCCACCGAATCGACATGAGCAGCTCCCGGCTTCAAAGCATTCAGATGTCGCGCTCGGGCGCGGTGATTTCCTGGTAGTAGTTGAAGTCGGCTTCCGGATCGGAAACCGGAACGCTGGGGAAGCCGGCCCCGAGCCGGTCCGGGTCGGCCAGGTCGTCGAGCAGGTTGCGGTCGGAGAGTCGGCGCACCACGATGTGACCGTCAACGAACCCGTGCACGTTCCCGTCGCCGCTGTGAAAGTTCCCCGGCCGGTCGCTCCACTGGTTGTCCACGCCCGACGGTGTGACAAAGAATGCCCCGATCTTGCCCCCGCGTCGATCGGCGTCGTCAATCGTGACAAACGTGTCAGAGGGCGACCGGACTTGGTCGACGTTGGTGACCGCGACGGTCTCGGGGTTGGAACTACCCACCGAGAAAAACTCACGCCCGTTCAGGAAGTCGTTGAGCGAGTAGCTCCGCAAGGGGGTGTATTGGCCGGACGCGTTGCTGTAGTCGAGTTCGGATGGGCATCGGTACACATCGACCGAAGTCGTGTAGTCGAACAGGGTCCCTTCTTCAATGCACCGCCGGCGGAACTCCTCGTCCCGGTCGTAAACGGTCGGAGCGCCGGCCCAGGCACTAAACAACTCGATGAAGTTGAACTGCGCGGGGCTCGGGACGCCGACCGCGAATGCGGCGGGCATCACCGCTCCGTTGTCGGTCTGGTACGCGTTCCAGGCCAGCAAGATCTGCCGTTGATTCGACTGACACTGCGCGGTCCGTGCCGCCTCACGCGCTGCCCCCAGCGCCGGCAACAGGATACCGATCAGTAACGCGATGATCGAGATGACCACGAGGAGTTCGATCAGAGTGAATGCGCGGCGTGTGGGTTCGGCGATCGTCATGAGTCGCGTCTCGCAAAAAAGCATCAGTCGTGCGCTGCCGGTGTGGCGTTGCCGACACAACGCCTTGGCGTCTCGGCAAACGCGTCGTCAGTTCAGCCGGGACGGGCGAGGCTTGATCAAGGCGAGCCCGGCGGCGAGCGTAAACGCGGCCAATGGTTCGGGTAACGCGACGCCGTCGAAGCGTGGCGAGCCGGTGCTGCCCCAGTTCTGGAGCACGCCGTCCAGCTCGTTCTGGTCCACGGTGCCGTCGAAAGGCCCTCCGCCGACGAGGGTGGACTGGTCGCCGGTGAACGTACCGGTGCCCCAGTTCTGCAGGACGATGTCGAGGTCGCCCTGCTCGACTTGACCGGAGTTGTCGTAGTCACCCGTGACGACGCCACCAAGCAGAGCCTGCACGAACGCAATATCACCGGCGTCGATCTGCCCGCTGCCATCGACGTCCCAGCGCTCGCTATCCGGCAGGATCCCGCCGCCGACGGTCATCGTGATCAGGTCCAGGTCGGTGGTCGTGACTTGTCCGTCAAAATCGAAGTCGGCAACCAAGGGCGCACCGGCGGAGGTATTCACCAGGGACCAGTCGTCCATAAAGATGACGCCCCCTGCCGTCCCCGGCTGAAAGAAGAACACCTGCACGCGGGCAAAAGCCGTATTGGATGGCGCGGTCGCGGCGAACGATGTCTCCTTCCAGACATCCTGAACGACGCTGGCGTCCTGCGTCATCGGATCAAAGATCGTTTCGACCTGTTCGGAGATGAGGCCACCAATCTGATCGTAAAACCCGAGATATCCAAGGACGAAGTTGTTGGTAGGCCCGCCCTGGAAGCCAGCATTGAAGATCGTGTCGGGGAAGCCATCGTCGCGAGTACGGGTCGTGTCGCTGTAGGCGAAGATCGTGGCGATGAAGTCGTCCCCTGGCGCGGCGTCAACCTGTTGGAACAGGTGGGTGCTTTCGCTGAGTCCGTTAAAGAAGTTGCCAAGCATGAACGCCGATTGGTCCCCGATTAGCACGGGGTCGTCGGGCGAACCGCCGGCGGGAAACACGTTGTCAAACTGACTGCCCCCGGCGAACAACGCAAAGTCCTGGCGGTAGCTGAAGTTCCGTTGACCGTCGTCGTCCAGGTCACTGTCGAACCCCTCGAAGCCCAGCGAGGTGTCTTTGTACGAAAACCCCGGCTGCCCCCCGAAGCCGTTGTGGACCTCGAAGCTACCGTTGAGCAGTAGGTTCGTCTGTGCCGAGGTCGACGCAGCGGCACCAACGAGCGGGATCAGGAAGAGGGGGCTGGAGCGGAACAAGCGTTTCATCATTTCCCTCTGTGAATCGAGGCGGGCGGACTGACGGGAGGCAGAGACCGCCATGGCGGTGAACATCCGGGTCAAACACCCTGGCCGCCGATAAGCGAACAGGGCGATCGTTGGAGGATTACCGCAGCGGCCGGCGGCGTAGCAGCAACGCCCCCAGTCCCAGAAGCGCACCGGTAACCGGTTCGGGGACAACGGTCAGCGACGCGTCGTCGACATCGACGATGCCACCCGCGAAACCGCTTTGGACGAACAGCACCAACAAGCGCGCCCGGACCGTGCCCGCCGGGGCAATGCCGGTAACCGAGCGTTGGTAGTACTCATTGGTGATGAAGTTGGGGTCGAGGCCGTCGGCCAGCGTGACGGTCGGGTTGTTGGTGTTGGGGTCGCCGTCCTCGCTGAGGATGTTGCCGCCGAACTGGTCGAAGAACTCGATGACCAGATCAACCCGGTTAGGCCGGCCTTCGATCGTGTCGGGGAGGTTGGACGCATCGAGACGGGTGGCGTCGTTCAGGGTCCAGATGCTGGCTTCGAGCTCGGCGCCCGGGGCAACACCGTTAACATCCTGGAAGAGCCCGGAGAACGCCGGGTCTCCGTTGAAAGCACCGAGGATGAACATGTTGGCGTCGCCGGATCGGGCTGTCCGGTCGTCGGCGAAAAACGAGTTGCTGAAGCCGCCCCAACCGTCTGGCCGGAAGTTCCCGTCACCGTTCTGCACAGCGGGGGCTTCCATGCTGGGGTTGACCAACAGGTTTGCCGAACTCTCGGGGCTGAGCACGGCAAGCGGTATCGCGGCCGTAAACGCTGTTATCAAAAACTTTGTGCAGGCTTTCATCGAATCCTCCATAAAAGGGAACTGAAACACGAACTGGATTGCGGGTCGACACGACCCGTCGAGGGAACCTGAAACGGCAGGGCTCTACGCCGGGTCCGGGGAAGGCGTCGGGTTAACCCGCGTTCCGTTGGGCAGGATTCGGACGGCTTCGGTGGGAGCGATACCGGTGCTGCGGTTGACCTCGAAACTCGCCGATAGCACGTGCTGCAGCGACTCGGATGCACGATCGTCGATCCGGTTCATCAGCCACAGGGCGCTTTCGTAGCCCACCTTTTGCGTGTCCTGACACACCGCGGTGAAGGTCGGGAACACGCGATGCCGGCTGCCGTTGTCGTCGAATCCAACAAAAGACAACTCGTCGGGCACCTTGACGTTGAGCTCATGCAACCGGCGAAGCGCGCCCAGCGACGGGTGTGGGTTGGCCGCGAAGATCGCGGTCGGCGGCTGGGCCAGGCTGAGCAGCTGATTGACCGCCGCCGCCCCGCTTTTGAGTTCCGGCGTCACCGCCAGGCGCAACCGCGGGTCCGGCTGTATGCCCGCGTCGGACAAGGCGGCGCGGAAACCCGCCTCGCGATCCAGGTGGTCCGCATCGGGCGCGTCCACAGTGATCAGGGCGATACGCCGGTGGCCCATCTCGATCAGATGCTCGGTAGCCTGCTGCGAGCTGGGTCGCGAATCGCACACGACGTAGGCGGGTGACGACTCCCCTCCCTCGAAGCGCTCGGCCACGACCACGAGCGGGAAGCCCTCGGCGGCGATCTCTTCGCACACCCGGCGGAATCGACCGTCGGTCCGAACGATCGCGCCCTGCACGCCGCGACGCTGGAAGAACTGCGTGTACGTTTCTTCCGGGAGTTTGTCGCGGAGGACATCGATCAAAGTGACGTCCAGCTTGGATTCGTTCAGCCCCCGTCGAATCCCGATCAATAACTCCGCGTCGTACTCGGACATGAAGTAGAAGTCGCCGACCAACGCGAAAGCGATCGAGCAACATGCCGGACGCGTCTTGGAAGCCATACGTCCGTACCCCGCGCGATTTGCAGCCCGAAAGACCCGGGCCCGTGTCTGCTCGTTGACATCCGGGTGACTGTTGAGCGCTCGCGAAACCGTCGCGGCCGAGAGCCCGGTGTGTTCAGCAATCTGGCGGACTGTGGACATGGAGGATCTACTGACTGGCGGAGAAGACACGCGACGCTATGACGAGGTACGACTGAAACAATACACCAAAAACTGGAACAATAGTCGTTTTTTGTACCGCAACAAATTATCACCATTTCAGCGACCGTCAACACAATTTTGGCCATTCACGCCAAATATTGGTGCGAAACGGGTCGAAACGCCCTTACGCCGGATCAAAGCCAGAAATATGTTCCTCTTTTATTTGCCTGCGTTCCGGAAAACCGCAACAAGCTTCGGAACCGTTACAGATCAGCCGTGCCCGAGGGGTGAGCCGCCGTCGTCGGGTTGAACGCGCATGCTGTCGGCGAACGGTGTGGACTCGGGGAACCGGCCGTGGCACGGGGCTAGTGGGTACCTGCCCAGGCACGCCCAGAGGAACCAAGCGGACATCTCGCCGTTGTCCTCGTCGCCGGCTAACCCGTCGGGGGTCGGTCGGTATAGCTCACGGCAGACGCGGTGCACGTGCCGCGATGTGAACTGCGCGTCGCCGAGTTCCGCCGCAAGCCAAAGCAAATGGTGGCTCGGTTGATTCGAATGCGCGTATTGGCCGAAGTCAACCGCCGCCATCTCGGTCATCTCATGGATCTCACCGCCGTAGTGGCCGACACTGAAGTAAGGCGGGGTCGTGAGGAGGCTTGCCAATCGTCCCCGCAATGCGTCCGCGCCTCCGCACAGGCTTGCCAACCCTCCTACGTCATGTGGCACGGTCCAGGAGTGCTGCCACGGCCCGCCCTCGATGTACGCCCCGCCCCATCCGAACTCGTCCCACGGCTCCAGCCAACTCCCGTCGGCGTTGCGCCCCCGCATGAAACCCACCGACCCATCCCAGACCCGGCGGTAGTTCTGCGCCCGCGCTTCAAGCGCCGAGGCATCCGCCTCTTGACCGAGCACACGCGCCGCTTGCGCGATGCACGCATCGCAATACGCGAAGTCCAGCGTACGACACACCGAATACGGCACTCGATCGGCCGGGACGTAGCCCAACCGCAGGTAGTCTTCCAGGCCTAGACGACCAACGCTGCCGTCCTCGCTCCCGGGTTCAAAGGCGTTCTTGCGGATGGCGGCGTAGGCCTCATGCGGGTCGAAGCCCGAGACACCACGGCATATCGCCTCGGAAATGACCACGTCGATGTGTGTGCCGCACATGCAATCACGGTGGCCGGGGCTACACCACTTCGGCAGCCAACCCGACTCGCGGTACGCCGCGAGGAACCCCTCGACCAGTTCACCAAAGAATCGCGGCCGCGTGAACGCGTACCAGGGCATGACCGTGCGGTGCGTGTCCCAGAAGCCGTTGTCGGTGTAGCAGGCCCCAGCGTGAACGCGTCCGTCATAGGCGCTGTAGTGGCGGTCTTGGCCGCGCGCATCGGGCTCGTGAAAAGTGCGTGGGAACAACAGGGTACGGTAGACCGCGGTGTCGTATGCAACCGCCGCCTCGTCGGGCTGATCGGTGTGCCGGCCGAACGTTGCTTCGTGTCGCCCCAACTCGCGGTCCCACGCTTCGCACGAACGCAGCAAAACGTCGTCAAAACCAAGGTCACCAACCTCGCGTTGCAGGTTTAGTTTGGCCTGATCAACGTCGATGAATGACGTGGCGACCCGTAGTTCAATCGTCCGAGCCGGTTGGGTCGGCCGCAGCACGATTCCGCCTGCTTTCGCGCCCGACCACGGCTTCTCTGCGTACACCGCACGATCCACCTTGGCGTGCACGTGGCACCCAAAGCCCTCGGGCACGCCTCCGCAGTGACCGCCCGCCACGCCGAAGAGCGCCTGGCCGTCCGGATCCCAGCCCATCCTGGACGGCGCTTCATTGCCCGCGATGACTACACCCGCACGATCCGGGCTGTCGAACACAAAACGCAACACGGCACACCCCATCGTGGCGGTCAACTCGATCTCCACGCGGTGCCGCAGCAACCGGACGCGGTAATACGCTGGGCACGCGATCTCCTGATCGTGGAGAAACCCCGACGCCAACGCCGACCAGTTGGGTGCGGCGTCGCCGATGATGGGCAGGACAGTGAAGTGCCCGTAGTCGCCCATCCACGGCGATGGGCTGTGCGTCGCGCGGACTCCGACACACTTGGCCGCGCGGTAGTCGTACACCAGACGCCCCGTGTCCGTCTGCGGCGTCCAATGGGTCATGCCGTGCGGCCGAGCCACCACGGGGTATGTAAACCCGTGAGATCGATCCCAGCGCGAGTCGGACCCTTGCCGCGTGTCGATCCGACTGAGCCGTTGGAAGTGATGGAGAGCAGCGGGTAAATCAAACATCGTCACACAGCACCAAGATCGGGGCGGGCAATCCGCGCAGGCTACATGACTGATCTGTGTTTGCCTGACTTCGCGCCAATCTCGTCAAACCGATGGAATGCTCGTGGCGAAAGTGTGTACCGACTATGGGAATAACCTACCCCTTGAAATCCAGTCTACCCAACCTCCGCCAGCGACCAACCCGCAAAAGTAGCCGAACGACGACCGCCGCGGTGCGACCCACTGCAGCGGATTCTATCGACGCACGGGAAGCTACGAGCCGAGGGTGCGTGGTTACACTTCGATGATGAATCTTGACCACGACCGGCACATGCACCGCGCGATCAAAGTCGCAAGCACAAACAAGTTTGCGCCGTTTGGAGCGATCCTCGTGGACCCGATCACCGGGGACGAGATCGCGACTGGATGCAACTGTTCCGAGAACGATCCGACGCTGCACGGTGAGATCGACTGCATCCGCAACGCGGCCGCGGTGTGGGACCCGGAGCGACGCGGCGATTATGTGCTCTACACCACCGCCGAGCCGTGCCCGATGTGCATGGCGGCGTGCGTCTGGGGCGGGTTCCGGGCGGTGGTCTACGGGACGTCGATCCCGCACCTGCAGGCGACCGGGTGGTTCCAGATCGACATCCGCAGCCACGAGGTTGCCGCCCAAGGCGGGTGGAAACCCGATCGTGTCGTTGGCGGCGTGATGGCGACCGAGTGCGACCGACTCTTCGACGCGGCCCGGCGGCTCCACGCCGACAGCTAAAAAGGCTTGTTTCCGGAACGGTTTGCCGATAGAACTTGCGTCGGTTGTCTGCGCAAGGCTTGGCGATGGCACCCCGCTAGACCCGCCCAAAACAGCCCGTTTATCTGAATGCCGCAGTTGAGTGTTGCCTTGGCCCAGCGCCTCCTGGAGGTTCTGCCCGCCGATCGTGTGAGTGTCGATGCGCGCACGATCGAGACGAACTCGGCGGACTTCTTCTGGTACTCGAACCTGCTCGAAGACCGGCTCGCCGGCCGACGTGCGGACGTGGTCGCGTGGCCCACTACGCCGGACGAACTCGCGGCAACGTTGGCGGTCGCCTACGACCTCGGCGTCCCGGTGACGGTCCGCGGCGGCGGCACGGGGAACTACGGGCAGGCGGTCCCGCTGTTCGGCGGCCTGGTCGTCAACACGCTCAAGATGAACCGCGTGCTCGAGGTTGGCGACGGTTTCGCTCGGGTCGAGGCCGGCGTGAAGTTCCCGGAGATGGACGCGGCCGCGGCGCCAAGCGGGCAGGAGTCGCGGATCTTCCCGAGCACCTACCTCATGGCGACCGTGTCCGGCTTCGTCTGCGGCGGCTCGGGCGGCATCGGTTCGACCGAGTTCGGCTCGTTGTACGACGGCAACCTGCGCGCCGCAACGGTGTTCCCGATCAACGAGAACCCGCAACCGATCGAGGCGACGGGTGATGCGCTTTCGGTTTACATGCACGGGTACGGCACCACGGGCGTCGTGGCCGATGTCACCGTGCCGCTCGCGCCCAAACGCGACTGGGAGCAGGCGAGCTTCGCGTTCCCCGACTTCATACGCGCCCACGAGTTTGCCCTCGCGCTGATCCAACAGAACGAGATCCCACTCCGGATGATCTCGACCTCGGAGGCGAGCGTCGTGGCCCACTTCGCGAAGTCTAACCTACCTTTCACACAGGGCCGCAACGCGGTGTTGCTCATCTTTGAGCGCGGCCGGCTCGCCGACGTCACGCGGACGGCCGAGCATTTCGGTGGTGAACTCGACTTCGCGATCGACCCGCAAGAAAATGCGCGGAAACGCCTCATCGACTACTCGTGGAACCACACGACGCTGTGGGCCAAGCGTACGAGCAAGGACTACACCTACCTCCAGACGGGCATGGACCTGGGCCGGTTCGCCGAGCAGTACCGCGCCGTAAGAGCCGAGTACGGCGACGACTACCAGTTCCACTGCGAGTACACGCGTTGGGGCGGCGCGCCTTCGGTCGGCGCGATGCCGATCATCCCGTACCGGGGTGAAGCGCGCATCGCGGAGACGATCGACTTCCTCGAGACCGTCGGCATCGGCGTGGCGAACCCGCACACGTGGGTGCTCGAAGACGGCGGCTTGGTGGACGGCGTGCAGGCGCTCCTCGCGGCGAAACGCAAAAACGATCCGCGCAGTCTGCTCAACCCCGGCAAGCTGCGCGCGGCGTTCACCGACGATGCGGAGCGCGGCCGATCGTTCCCCACGCCCTTTGACCGCAAAGCCAGCGTCGCGGAGGTCCAGGCATGATCCGCGACAAGAGCGTCTACGACCCGCCTGCGCCGGAAGACGGTCACCGCGTCCTCGTCATGCGCATCGTGCGCGACCCGGCGATCCACGACCTCCCGTACGACACCTGGATCAAGTCGCTCAGCCCGTCGCTCGACACGCTCAACCGCTGGTGGGCCAAGAAGATCACCACGCCCGAGATGTACGCCGAGTTCCGCGCGGGCGTCTCGGAACGCGGGCTCCGACGACTGCGCAGGCTCGAGCAAGAGCACGGCACCGTGACGATCCTTTGCCGGGAGCGCCGGCCCCACGCCTGCCATCGGTACGAGCTCAAGCGGATCTACCTCGAACGTTACCCCGACGCTGCCGAGCCCGCGGCAACGCGCCATCCCAAACCCAAGAACTGAACGCCACAGCGGACGCCGCCCGAAGTGTCCGCATGTCTCCGAGCCCTATGCTTCCCCAACCGCCGCACGAGTTCGACCTGACCCGGCTGACGACAAGCGACATCGCGTCGCTCGCGGCGCGCGATCCACTGATCGTGTTACCGATCGGGGCGATCGAACAACACGGCCCGCATCTCCCCGTGCAGACCGACGCGGCGCAGGTGATGGAGTTGCTCCGGCGTGCGTTCGTTCGCCGGCGACCAGACGACCGGGTGTGGACGCTGCCGCTCCTGCCCTACGGCAAGAGCAACGAACACGACGCGTTCCCGGGGACATTCAGCTTGTCGGCGTCGACACTCACCGCAGTGATCACCGACCTCGGGCGTTCGCTCAGTCGCAGCGGGATGCGCCGGTTGATGCTGCTCAACGGTCACGGGGGCCAACCGGAAGTCCTCGACACGGTGGCCCGCGACCTCCGGGCGAAAATGCACGACTTGATCGTGTTCACCGCCCACCCGTTCCGTTTCAGTTGTGCCCGTGAGCACACCACGGCCGACGAAGGCCTCGTGGGCATCCACGCCAACGAGGCCGAGACCGCGATGATGCTCGCGATCACCCCCGACGATGTTCATCGCGATCGGTTTACGCCGCAACTGCCCGATGTCCTGAATGGACTTGAGCACCTGCGGCTCAAAGGGGCGGCCACCTTCGGTTGGCTGACCGCCGACCTCACCCCCGATGGCACGCTCGGCGACCCCCGGGCCGCGACCGCAGAAAACGGCAACGCGATCCTCGACGGAGACGCCGCCACCCTCATCGAGATCCTCGACGAGTGCTTGGCTTTTCCGCTTGATGGACCGCCGCCCTGAGGTTTTGAAACGACACTCGATCGGCTGCCGCTCCGGCCACGTTTCCCCGAACGAACCTCTGACTACAACTACGCCTGCAAACCCCGGCCTCATACGGCCAACCATTCGGAGCACGGAAAATGGAACAGACCATCACCCAGGTTCAGACGGTCCCGGTCTCGTCGGCCATCGTCGGACCCTTCTTTGTCAACCTTGTCCACACGCACCACCCCGACATCGGCGCCGACCCCCGACCGCACGACCACCCCGTCGAACTGCGGATCGAGTTCAAGGCCAACCGGCCGGGTGGCATGACGTTCGTGATCAACCAACAGACCAAGGCGATCCTTGAGGACATCATCGACGACGTGTTCAACCAGACCTTCGAGAGCGGGACGTTCGAAGACGTCGGAGAGATCCTGTTCTCGCGCATCGAGGCGGCGATCCCGAACCTCAAACGCCGGTTCAACCGCGGCTCGTACCACTTGTCCGCGGTGCGTCTGCGCGTCGACTACGACGACTCGCCCGACCACCCCGCGATCCCGGTTGACTACATCACCCGGCCGGCGTGACCACGTAACCAATCGGCGGGACCTGTTCACGATGCGCTTCGATCAAGCAACTGCGGCCTGTTCCGTAAGATCGGTGCATCACCGCGGTCTTCGTCTGCTCGCATTTCAAGCCACGGATGTGCCCGAAGGACGCCGGCCTCGCAACGTGGGATGAGCCGGGTGTTCGCGGCGACCGCGACATCGCTGTCGTGTTCCCACGGCACGCACCCCCGTTCTTTTGCAAGCCAACAACCCCTCGAAGTCTGAATCACTGGATTCAAGCCGCGCACCGGTAATAGTGTTTCAATATGCCGCCGAGTTCCGAACGGCATGCGATCGATCCGACGGACTCTTGGCTTGGCTCGATGGTCAACCGTAATTGCGTCGCTGACTCTTGTAGCGCCCGGTTGCCCAGGCCCTGGTGCGGCCGATGCCGGTTGTAGTAATCCACATAGGTCTTCACCAAACGGTCGAGATGCCCAAGCCCGAAGCACCAGAAGTGGCCCACACATTCACGTCGGATCGAAGCGATCCACGACTCTGCGTACGCGTTGGCATTGGGGGCCATGAACGGCGACCTCACGGCCTGGATTCCTGCCGTGCCCAGTAGCCAGTCGATACCCCGCGTGAACTACGTGTCCCGGTCGTGGATCAGTTGGGTCGCCTCGAGGCCCTGATCCTCGAGCCACATTAAGACGTTCTTGGCCTGCTGCTTCACCCAGTCCTCGGTGGGATGGAATGTCGCGGGCGAGCACCAGACGTGCCGGGTGCCGACACGGATGAAGGTGAGTACTTACGCCGGCTGTTTCCCCAAAGGCATCCAGACGTTCTTCACGAAGAAGTCGCACGCCGCCAGCGAGTTGAGGTGTATCTTCATGAACACCCCCCTCGACTGGAAGTCCGGCCGGTCGCACCGGTCAGGGCGCGGACGGCGGAAGATGCCCTCCTCGCGCAGGATCCACCGCTCGCTGGTCTTGCTCACGGGGCACCGAAGTTTGATCAACTCGCCGACGATGCCGACGTATCCCCACCCCGGGTTGTCCTTGGCCAAGCGGACGATGAGTTGACAGAGGTTCTTGGTGATCGAGCGTGGCCGACCGACTCGGCCGGGGTCGCGCCCCTCACGGCGTTCCCGGAGCCACCGCTGGTAGGTGCGGGCTTGTACCACCGTGATCAAGCCGTCGACCTTGTGCTGAATCTCCGCACCGATCGCCAGTAGCCTTGATCGTTCTTCGGGCGACAGCACCAGGCGCTGACGCTTGATCCGGGACCGCAGGATGCGGTCCCCCTCGCGAAGGAACCGGAGTTCGGCGTCCCGCCGACTCAAGATCGATTCCCACAGGAGGCACAGAAGGGCGTAGGCCACTTGAGTCACCCGGGACCTCCGCGAACATAGGTCCAAGACTGGTAAGGCGCCAACAAACTGGAACACCCCTGAAACTATTCAACATCACGGCCCCACTGAACGAAGGTTGCCCCTCGCCCGATTCGTCAGAAGCGTCTCCCGGAATGGGTATCAGGGTCAAGAGGCCGGACAGCCGGCAAGTTATTCCGGAAAAATGACTTGTCAGAATCTGACCGGTCGGACGCTTGACATAAATTGACATCGTTAAGCCGCGAGTAGGTGTGACCAAGGAATCTTGAAGACCAAACCTGTGGCTACAGAGACCGGTATCCATATTCAGTAGAACACTCCGCTTTCTTCATCGATATGAACCCCCGGTGCGTCGCGACCACCGCGGGGATTCGCAAAGCTGAGCTACAAGGCGTTGGCGAAGCAGCACGGCCGGTCGGTGGGCGCGATCCGCGCGCGGCTAGAAAAAATCGGGCTGTTGCAAGCGTGAAAGCGCGTCTCCGCTTCAGTCAGCGGGCGGCCGGTGCGGGATGGGCATGGGTGTGTGGGAGCAGCGCATCCTTCAGGCCCAAAGGCCAAGGCGCGGCGGGGTCGACGGCGGTGCGCGGGCTGACGGCGAACCAGCCGCGGTCGTCCCAGACGCTGGTGCCCCAGCGGTGTTGCCGGAGGCGTTGCGTGAGGTGCGCGTAGTAGAGGCGGGTCAGGTCGTGGTCGCGGTCCGCCTGGTCGCGGCGGCCGACGCCGTACTCGCCCCAGTGCACGCCGACGGGCATCGTCTCGGCCCAGTCGGCGATGGCTTGGACCATCATGTCGATGTCGCGCTTGAGCGCTGCGGCGGGGTCGGGTTGGTCGAGGTAGACGCCGTGTGAGCCGTCCTGGCCACAGAACGTCCACGGGTCATAGGTGTGGAGGGTGACCATGAGGTAAGGGTCGCGGCCGGCGCCGGGGAGCGTGTCGGGCGTGGGGTAGACGTCGACGATGAGGCCTTGGTTGCCCATGGCGTTCGGGGCGACCATGACGATGCGGTGTTCGTTGCCGGGCACGGCGCGGATGGCGTCGTAGCCGAGCTGGTTGAGCTGGCGGGTGAGACGTAACGCTTTGGGCTCGCGGGGGTGGACGTCGCCGACCCAGTCGCCCTGGGTGCCTTCGGGCTCGTTGATGACCTCGAACATCAGTCGGTGGCTACGGTCGGCGAAGTGGGTGGCGATGCTGGTCCAAGCGGCGACGAAGAGTCGGGCCTCATCGGTGTCGGGACCGGCGAAGTGGTGCTTGAGCCACTTCTCGTGGTGCATGTTCAGCGTGACGTAGAGGCCGAGGTCGAGGGCGTGGTCGACGGTGGCGACGAGGCTCTGGAAGCGCGGGTCGTTGGCGCGGAGCCGGCCGTCGGCGTCGATCATGGGGTCGGGGAACAGGTCGTTCCAGGTGGCGGGGATGCGGACGTTGGTGAAGCCGGCGTCGGCGTAGAGCGACACGTGGGCCTTGGTGGACGCGGCGCCGGTCGGGTTGATGGGGTAGTCGAAGGTGTTGCCCAGGTTGGTGCCGACGCCCATGGCGGCGGAGGCGTCGACGGCAGAGATGGGCGTGTCGGCGGGCGCGCTCTGGGCCGGACGCGTCGCGAGCACAA